>JBATEO010000195.1:0-10194 GCA_049664045.1 Prochlorococcaceae cyanobacterium | reverse complement strand
CCCCTTCGGTCTGGCGGGCGGCGAGCCGGGCCTGCCGGGCCGCAACCGCCTGCTGCGGGCCGGCGATGCCGGCGAGGGCGGGGGCGATGCCGGAGAGATCCTCAGCGGGGCGGCCCAGATCGAGGTGGCGGCCGGGGATGTGCTGGTGATCGAGACGCCAGGCGGCGGTGGCTTCGGAGCGGTCGATCCGGCCGGCTGAGCCCGCTGGTCGGGGGCGCATCCCGTCACATTCGTGGTCGGGCCCGGGGATCGGCCGCACACTGAATGAGAGCCGCTCCCGGCCGCGATGAGCATCCTGATCAGTTATTCCAAGGTGCTCGAGATCGCCGGCGACATCATCCGCGTGGAGGTGCCCCCCGGCGGCCACGACAGCGACGCCGCCCCCCGCTTCAACGATCTGGCGGTGGTGCAGACGGCCGGCGGCGGCCAGTCGCTGGCCCAGGTGATCGAGCTCAGGGAGCGCTCGGTGGCGCTGCAGGTGTTCAGCGGCACCAAGGGCGTGTCCACCGATTCCCAGGTGCGCTTCCTCGGCCACCCGATGACGGTGACCTACTCCGGCAACATCCTCGGCCGGGTGTTCCGCGGCACCGGGGAGCCGATCGACGGCGGCCCCGACCTCTCCCAGGATCCCCGGGTCACCATCGGCGGGCCGTCGGTGAATCCGATGCGGCGGGTGCTGGCCTCGAAGATGATCCGCACCAACGTGCCGATGATCGACGTCTACAACACGCTGGTGGAGAGCCAGAAGATTCCGATCTTCTCGGTGTCCGGTGAACCGTTCAACGCTTTTCTCGGCCGCATCGGCATCCAGGCCGACGCCGATGTGGTGGTGTTCGGCGGCCTCGGGCTGATCTTCGACGACTACTACGCCTTCCGGAAGACCTTTGAAGACGCCGGCGTGTTTCACCGCACGGTGATGTTCGTGAATCTGGCCTCCGATCCGATCGTGGAGCGGATGCTGATCCCCGACATGGCCCTGGCGGTGGCGGAGCGGTTCGCGGTGGAGGAGGGCAAGCGGGTGCTGGTGCTGCTCACCGACATGACTGCCTTCGCCGATGCCCTCAAGGAGGTGAGCATCGCCATGGATCAGGTGCCGGCCAACCGGGGCTATCCGGGTGATCTCTATTCCCAGCTCGCCCGCCGCTACGAGAAGGCCGCCGACTACGCCAAGGGCGGCTCGGTGACGGTGCTCACCGTGACCACCATGCCCGGCGACGACATCACCCACCCGGTGCCGGACAACACCGGCTACATCACCGAGGGGCAGTTCTATCTGCACAACGGCGTGATCGATCCCTTCGGTTCGCTGTCGCGCCTCAAGCAGAACGTGATCGGCAAGCGCACCCGGGAGGACCACAACCAGGTGATGAACACCACCATCCGGCTCTATTCCGGCGCCCGTGATGCGCAGCAGAAGCAGGCCATGGCCTTCGAGCTCTCCGCCTACGACCAGAAGCTGATCCGCTTCGGCGAGCTCTTCCGCCAGCGCTTCATGGACATCAACGTGGACATGCCCCTTGAGGCCGCCCTCGATCTGGCCTGGCAGACCATGGCGGAGTGCTTCGAGCCCCAGGAGCTGCTGATGAAGCAGGAGCTGATCGACAAGTACTTCCCCCGCCCGCAGCCGGCATGAGCCAGCACCGATGAGCCGGATCTCCCTCACCAAGGCCTCCCTCAGCCGCCAGAAGGGGCTGCTCAAGACCTACGGCGCCGTGCTGCCGTCGCTGGATCTCAAGCGCCGCCAGATCAGCGCCGAGCGGGCCCGGGCGCGGCGCGAGCTGCAGGAACTCGAGCAGCGGGCCGGGGAGCTGGAGGCGGAGGTGGCGCGGCTGTGCCCGATGCTGGCCCACGAGCACATCCGGCTGGAGGGTCTGGCGCGGGTGGTGGACGTGCGGCTCGGGGAGGAGAACCTGATCGGCACCCTCCTGCCCCGCGTCGAGGCCGTCACGGTGGAGGTGGCCGACTACGGCCTGCTCAGCCTGCCCTTCTGGGTGGATCACATCGTGGCCTGCCTGCGCGAGGCGCTGGACACCCAGGTGCGCCTGCAGGTGGCACGGGAGCGGATCGAGCGGCTGCTGCGGGCGGAGCGCACCGTGACCCAGCGCTTCAACCTGTTCGAGAAGGTGCTGATCCCCCGCACCCGCCAGCAGATCCGCAGCATCGCCATCTACCTGGCCGACGCCGAGCGCGCCGGGGTGGTGAATTCCAAGATCGCCAAGCGCAAAAAGCAGCGGGCAGTGGCGCGATGACGATCGTTCCCCTGCGCAGGCTCACCGTGGTCGGTCTGAGCGGCGACAAGCAGGATCTGCTCGACGGCCTGCAGCAGCTGGGCTGCCTGCACCTGATCCCCTTCGAGGAGCCCTCCGGCGGCGACCAGCCGTTCGTGAGCAGCCGGCCGATCGAGGACGCCCGCAAGGCGCTGCGCTACCTGGGCGACGTGCGCCGGCGGCGCCACCAGACCCGGGTGGATGCCGAGTTCGACTTCGACCGCCTGATCGCCGATGCCCTTGCCAACCGGCGGGCCAAGCGCCAGGCGGAGGACCGGCTGCTGGCCCTGGAGGCGCGGCTGCGGCTGCTGGAGCCCTGGGGCGATTTCGTGCTGCCCGATCTGGATGCCCTGGGGGGCCAGCGCCTGTGGTTCTACCAGGTGCCCCACGCCCGGGCCAGGGCCTTCCAGCAGGCCCTGGCCGGGCTCGACACCCCCTGGCAGCAGCTCTACGAGAGTCCGCGCCATCTCTATGTGGTGCTGATCGCGCCGGAGGAGCCCGACCCCGCCGCCCTGCCGGTGGCCCGCTCCCGCCTCGGCTCCGAATCCCCGGCAGCGGTGCGCCGTGAGCTCGACCTGGCCCGCTGCGCGCTGGAGGAGGTGGAGGCCGAGCACGAGGCGCTCAGCCGCTGGATCTTCCTGCTCTCCCGCAACCTGGCCCGCGCCGAGGACGCCCAGGCCCGCGCCGAGGCCGAGACCATGACCCGCGACGACCACGGCCTGGTGCAGCTGCAGGGCTGGATCCCCGGCCGCGACCTGCCGCGCCTGGAGGCCTTCGCCGCCGTGCGGGGCCTGGCCTGGCTGGCGGAGACGCCCGAGCCCGGTGACGCGCCACCCACCCTGCTGGAGAACCCCCCGGCCCTGAGCGGCGGCCAGGACCTGGTGACCTTCTACGAGACCCCCGCCTACCGCGACTGGGACCCCTCGGCGCTGGTGTTCTTCTCGTTCGCGGTGTTCTTCGCGATGATCCTGGCCGACGCCGGCTATGCCCTGGTGCTGGGCGTGGTGGTGGGCCTGCTGTGGAAGGGCATGGGCCGCACGCCGGGCGGGCGCCATTTCCGCGTGCAGGCGGTGATGGCGCTCACCTTCGCCCTGATCTACGGCGTGCTCGCCGGCAGCTACTTCGGCGTGGAACTGGCCGCCGCCTCGCCGCTCGCGGCCCTGAAGGTGCTCGACCTCAATGACTTCGACGCGATGATGAAACTCGCCCTGGTGGTGGGCGGGCTGCACCTGCTGCTGGCCAACGGCATCGTGGCGGTGCGTGCCACCGGCGTGGCCGGCCGCGCCCGACCCCTGGGCTGGATGGCGGTGATCCTGGGGGGCTTCGTGCTCTACCTGGGTGCCGCTTCGCCCGCAGCCCGTCACCTGGGGGTGGGGCTGGCGCTGGGGGGGCTGATCACGATCCTGCTGCTCAGCAGCGAGCGCCGCATCGCCCGGCCGGCCGATCTGCTGCTGCGGCTGATCGACGGCCTGGGCGCCCTCACCGACATCTCCAAGCTGTTCGGTGACGTGATGAGCTATCTGCGCCTGTTCGCCCTGGGGCTGGCCAGCGCCTCCCTGGCCGTCACCTTCAACCAGCTGGCCAGCCAGGTGGTGGAGTCGGGGATGGTGCTGGCCGTGCCGATCGCCCTGCTGATCCTGATCCTCGGCCACGGCATCAACCTGCTGCTGGCCGTGATCAGTGGCTTCGTGCACGGCCTGCGGCTGAACTTCATCGAATTCTTCAACTGGGGGCTCTCCGGTGAGGGCATTCCCTTCAAGCCATTTCTCAAAAAGGAGCCTGTCTCGTGAACGACCATCTCTCCCTGCTGGTGCTCGGCTGGATCGGCATCTACGCCCCGGTGGCCCTGGGGGTCATCGGCGCCTCCATCGGCTGCACCATCGCCGGCCAGGCCGCCATCGGGGCGATGATGGAGGTGAGCAGCGGCTACGGGCGCTTCGTGGGGCTCTCGGCCCTGCCCTCCTCGATGTCGATCTACGGCATCGTCGTGATGTTCATCCTCAACCGGCCGGTTTCGCCCGCCAATGCCGGTGGCCTGTTCGGCATCGGGGTGCTTTCCGGTGTGGCCTTCCTGATCGCGGCGATCTACCAGGGCCTCTGCTGCGCCTCGGCGATCGCCGGCTCCAAGGCCAAGCCGGAGATCTTCGGGCTGGCGCTGGCGCCGGCGGCGATCGTGGAGGGCTTCGCCGTGTTCGCCTTCGTGTTCGCCCTGGTGGCGGCCGGCGGCATTCCCAAGAGCTGACGTCCCCTCATCCCGCCCTTCGCATCCCGCACTCCGCACCCAACGCCCCGCACTCCGCACCCCACCCCCTTCCGCCGATGGCGCCGCAACCGTCCAGCCGCAAGAACACCCCCGTGCAGGTGGCCGCCGGGGTGGAGGAACTGATCTCCCGCCTGCGCGATCAGGGGGTGGAGTCCGGCCGCCGCCAGGCCGAGGAGATCGTGGCCCAGGCCCAGGCCGACGCCCGCCATACCCTCGAGCAGGCCCGCCAGCAGGCCGAGCGGATCGTGGCCGATGCCCGCCGCCAGGCCGAGAGCCTGGAGCAGTCGGGCCGGGAGGCCCTGGAGCTGGCCCTGCGCGATGCCGTGCTGGCCCTCAAGACGCGCCTGATGGAGCGCTTCCGCGGGGAGGTGCGCCAGCTGGTGGGGGAGGAGCAGCACAAGCAGGAGATCCTCGAGCGCATGATCCTGGAGGTGGTGGGCCGGGTGCGCGCCGAGGCCGACCGCGCCGAGCGGATCGAGGTGCTGCTGCCGCGGCAGGCGGTGGGACTGGCGGAGCTCAGCCAGGATCCCGAGGAGCTGGCCCGGGGTGAGCTCACCCAGTTCGTGCGCCTGGTGGCCGCCGGCATGCTGCGGGAGGGCGTGAGCTTCGCCGTGGCGCCCGACCAGGCCGCTGGCCTGAGGGTGCGTCTGGTGGACCGGGAGGTGGTGCTCGACCTCAGCGACCGGGCCGTGGCCGACGTGATCCTCGAGCACCTGCAGCCTCGCTTCCGGGCCTTGCTGGAGGGGGTGGTGAAGTGAGCCCCCGCTACACCACCCTGATGGCCAGCCTGCCGCCGCTGGGGGGGCTGTTCGAGGCGCGGGAGCCGGCCATCTCGCGCCTCAGGCTCACCAGCCGCATCGGCCTGCTGCACCCCGACGACCGCATCAGCCTCGACCGCGTCACCGGCATCCTCTCCCAGTCGCTGCTGCCGGAGGTGGGCGAAACCGAGAACGACGGCCGCTCCGTGGCTGCCCGCCACGCCGTCGGCGCCGATGCCCTGCTGCTGGAGGAGGTGCACCGCTTCTTCCGCGAGGAGCGCCAGCCGCTGCTGCGCGAGCTGGTGCGCCGCCGCCTCGACCGGCGCACAATCGTGGCCGCCCTGCGCCGCCGTCACCGGGGCGAGGCCGAGCCGCCCCGCGGCCAGGTGTGGGGCTTCGGCGAGCTGGTGCCCACGATCGAGCGCCACTGGCGGGAGCCCGCCTTCGGCCTGGCGGGGGTGTTCCCCTGGATCCCCGAGGCGGTGCGGCTGCTGGAGAGCGACGACCTGGTGGGGCTGGAGCGCCTGCTGTTCACGCTGATCTGGCGGGAGCTCGACCAGCTGGGCCAGGGGCACCACTTCGACTTCCAGGCGGTGCTGGTCTACCTGGCCCGCTGGAGCCTGGTGGAGCGCTGGTCGAACTACGACGCCGATGCCGCCGCCCGGCGCTTCCGCCAGCTGGTGAGCGACGGCCTCGGCCGCTTCACCGACACCCTCACCGTGTGCGCAGCCCGATGACCGCCACCCCCGCTCCCGCCAACGCCAACGCCACCAACCCCCCCGCTCCCACCACCGCCGCCAGCGCCGCCGGCGCCCGCTTCAATCCCGCCCGCGTGGTGGCCGTTCAGGAGGATCTGGTGACCATCGCCATGGACCCCGAGCGGCCGCGGCCGATTCTCAAGAACGAGGTGATCTACATCTGCCCGCGGCGCCTGGACGGCGACCGGCAGGAGCGGCTCAAGGCCGAGGTGCTGCGGGTGCAGGGCAGCACCGCCGACGCCCAGGTGTTCGAGAGCACCCGCGGCGTGGGGGTGGGGGATCCGGTGGAGCAGACCGGTGAGCTGCTCTCGGTGAGCCTGGGGCCGGGGCTGCTCACCCAGGTGTACGACGGCCTGCAGAACCCCCTGGCCGGGCTGGCCGCCGGCTTCGGCACCTTCCTGCCCCGCGGGGCGGAGGTGGCGCCCCTCGATCCCGACAGGAAATGGTCGTTCCAGTCCGTCGCGCGGATCGGCGACAGCCTGCGCGCCGGCGACGTGATCGGCACCGTGCAGGAGGGGCGCTTCAGCCACAAGATCATGGTGCCTTTCGACCAGCCCGGCACGGTGCGGCTGGACTGGATCCAGCAGGGCTCGTTCACGGTGCACACGGTGGTGGCCCGCATCGTCGACGAGCGCGGCCAGACGCGCTCCCTCACCCTGGTGCAGGACTGGCCGGTGCGCCGGCCCCTGCCCCAGCACCTGCTGGAGGCCCGCAGCAGCGAGCGCCTCTATCCCCAGGAACCGCTGATCACCACCCAGCGGATCATCGACACCTTCCTGCCCATCGCCCGCGGCGGCACCGGCTGCATCCCCGGACCCTTCGGCGCCGGCAAGACGGTGCTGCAGAACCTGATCTCCCGCCACTCCGACGTGGACATCGTGCTGGTGGTGGCCTGCGGCGAGCGGGCCGGGGAGGTGGTGGAGACGATCACCGAATTCCCCAAGCTCACCGACCCCAAGAGCGGCGGCTCGCTGATGGACCGCACGATCATCATCTGCAACACCTCCTCGATGCCGGTGGCGGCGCGGGAGGCGTCGATCTACACCGGCCTCACCCTGGGCGAGTACTACCGCCAGATGGGCTACGACGTGCTGCTGATCGCCGACTCCACCTCCCGCTGGGCCCAGGCGATGCGCGAGACCTCCGGCCGGCTGGAGGAGATTCCGGGCGAGGAGGCCTTCCCCGCCTACCTCGATTCCTCGATCAAAGCCATCTACGAGCGGGCCGGCATCATCCGCACCAACGACGGCAGTGTCGGCAGCCTCACGATGATCGGCACCGTGTCGCCGGCCGGCGGCAACTTCGAGGAGCCGGTCACCCAGTCCACCCTCGGCACCGTGAAGACGTTCCTGGGGCTGAGCGCCGAGCGGGCCTACAAGCGCTGCTACCCGGCGGTGGATCCGCTGATCTCCTGGTCGCGCTACTTCGGCCAGCTGGAGAGCTGGTTCGCGCACCATCTGGCGCCCGGGTGGGTGGCGCGGGTGCGGGAGCTGAGCGAGCTGCTGCGCCGCGGCGATGCCGTGCAGCAGATGATCCTGGTGACCGGCGAGGAGGGGGTGAGCCTGGAGGATTTCCTGCTCCAGCAGAAGGCCCAGTTCCTGGACATGGTGTATCTGCAGCAGGACGCCTTCGATCCGGTGGACGCCAGCTGTCCGATCAGCCGCCAGCAGCGCAGCCTCGATCTGGTGTGGGATCTGCTCCAGCGCCCCTATCACTTCACAGACAAGGCCGCGGCGCGCGACTTCTTCACCCGCATCACCGGCCTGTTCCGCAACCTCAACTACGCCCCGGAGGACTCGCCCACCTACCAGTCGTACCGAAGCCAGATCGAGGAGCTGGCCAGTGGCCAGGAGGGACAGCAGAGTGCCCCGAAGCAAGGGTCCGCCAGCCGTGGCTGAACCCGTGATCGCCGCCCGAACCCCGTCGCCTGGCGCTGCGGCTCAGTCGCCGTGATCGGCGAGGGCGTGGATCGCCTTCTTCACGCTGGCGGCGATCGCCAGGTTGTCGCCGTTGCCGATCGTGCTGAGCCCGAAGCGCTGGAGTTCCTTCACCAGAGCGGTGGAGGTGGTGACCAGCGCGGTGCGGATGCCGCGGTCATGCAGCTGCCGGCGCAGCTGCAGCAGCGCCTTGGCGGCCGAGTAGTCGATGTCGTCGATGCCCGTGGCATCGATCACCAGCCCCTCCACCGGGCTGGGCTGGTCGGACACGATCCGCAGCACCTCTTCGGTGAAGCGATGGGCGTTGGCGTAGAACAGGTTGGCTTCGAATCGGTAGGCCACGATCCCCGGGGCGGCGAAGATCCCCGGCGCCACGGCAACGGTCTGCCAGCCGTGGCTGGATTCGTCGGGGCACCACAGCCGGGTGTGTGGCTGGTAGGTGTGGCGCACCTGCTCGATCAGCGACAGCACCACCGCCAGCATGGTGCCCGGCATCACGCCGATCTGGGCCACCGTGACCAGCGTGGCCATGGCGATCAGGAACTCGTTGCGCTGCAGGTGCCAGAGCTCCCGCAGGCCGGCCAGGTCGATCAGCCGGATCCCGATCACGAACACGATCGTGGAGAGCACCACCACCGGCATCAGCGCCAGCGGTTCGGTGAGGAACAGCAGCACCAGCAGCACCACCGCCGCCGCGCTGAGCTGGGCGACCTGGCTGCGGCCCCCTGCGGCATCCACCATCTCGGTCTTGGTGGGGCTGCCGTTCACCACGAAGGTGCCGCTCAGGCCCGCCGCCAGGTTGGCGGCGGCCAGGCCAACCAGATCCACGTTCTCCTCGAAGCGTTCCTCATAGCGCTGGGCGTAGGCCCGGGAGGTGGGGGCGCTCTGGGCGAGGATCACCACGAAGCAGGATGCCGCGGTGAGCAGCACCCGGTTCCAGGGCACGGTCTCGGGAGCTGGCAGCGCCAGCGGCGGCAGGCCTCCCGGCACCGGTCCCAGCACGGCCACGCCATGGGCCTCACCGTTGAACAGCCAGCTGACCAGGATCGAGCCGACCACGGCGATCAGGGCTGCGGGGATGCGCGGATTCCAGCGCGGCAGGGCGAGGATCAGGGCCAGCACCACCAGCGCCACCAGCAGATGCAGGCCGTGGGCCTGCCCGAGGCGCGCCAGCACCGAGGCGATCTGCTGCAGGGCGCCGGTTCCCTGGCGCTCCAGCCCCAGCAGGCCGCTCAGTTCTCCGGCGGCCACCTGGATGCCGATGCCACTGAGCAGGCCGATCAGGGCGCTGCGCGAGAGGAAGTCAGCCAGGAAGCCCAGCCGCGCCACCGCGGCCACGCTGAGCAGCCCCCCCACGAGCAGGGCCACCACCATCGTGAGACTGAGGTAGTCGGCAGATCCCGGCTGGGCCTCGATCGTCAGGTTGGCGGCCAGGATCGCCGCAGTGGCCGAGTCGGCGGCCACCACTAGATGCCGTGAGGCGCCCAGCAGCGCGAAGGCGATCAACGGCAGCAGCAGGGTGTAGAGCCCCGTCACGACGGGGGTCTGGGAGATGATCGTGTACCCCATCACCTGGGGAATCGCCAGGGCGGCCAGGGTGAGGCCGGCCAGCGCGTCGGTCCGCACCCTGGTGATGGAGATGGGCCGGATCCCCGACAGCCAGTGGAGGCGCACTCCCGGGATACCCATGGGGTTCGTGCCGCTGCGGCCAGGGTGGCACCCCGCGGTGGCGGTGGCGGTGGCGGTGGCGGTGGCTGTTGCGGGGGTTGGGGCAGTGGCCGGCGCCTGGGTGGCACGGTGGAACGGCCGGAGGACCCAGCCCATGAGCCGCTCTGCCGCGCCGCGCGGGCCGGCCGCACCGCGCCGGCATCTGTTGCCGCTGGCGCTGCCGGCCCTGCTGCCAGTGCTGGTGCTGGCGCTGCCGGCCCCGGCACTCGCCGCCCCGCCCCCCCAGTCCGCCTCTCCCCTGCAGGAGCGCGACCAGCGCTTCCATGGCGTGCCGTCGGGCGGTGGGGTGGTGGCGGCCCAGGACCGGTTGGCGGCAGAGGTGGGCACGGCGATGCTGCGCCGCGGTGGCAATGCGGTGGACGCGGCTGTGGCCACCGCCTTCGCCCTGGCGGTGACCCTGCCCCAGGCCGGCAACCTCGGCGGTGGCGGTTTCCTGGTGCTGTGGCTGCCGGGGCCGTCGCCGGCGGCCGCTCGTGGCTGCCC
>JBATEO010000194.1:0-2259 GCA_049664045.1 Prochlorococcaceae cyanobacterium | reverse complement strand
GGTTTTCTAGACACTTCTCACGGTGTCCTCACGCGGGCCAGTCAGGGGAGCTGAACGCACCCCAAATTGAACACTTGTGACGTCCTAAATCGTCTCACGCATCATCGTCGCAGTCAAGTCCCCGTGGTGGAGCTGCTCAAGCGTGAGGAACCCGACGTTGGCGACCTCGTGGAAGGCTGCGGCTCATGGCTGCACATTCGCGAATGGATCACGTCTTCCGAGACTCGGCTCCGCAATGCCAACTTCTGCCAGAAGTTCCTTCTGTGCCGATCCTGTGCCGCTCGCAGGGCAGGCAAGCTGGTTGCTGCCTACTCTGAAAAGGTCGCGACCGTGACGGCCTTACAGGCCGACCTGGTGCCCGTTATGATTACTTTGACCGTCAAGAACGGCGATGACCTGGCCGAACGTCTTTCGCATCTCAAAAAGTCATGGTCTCGCATGCTCGCAGCGGCCCGCAAGTCCAAGGTCTCAAAGCATCGGCATTCGCCCATTGAGTGGAACAAGGTCCACGGCTCCGTGCGTGCCATTGAGGTCACTCACAAGACCAGCGGTTGGCATCCACACATTCACGTTTTCGGCCTTCTCAGCGCGTACATCGATCAACCTGCGTTGTCCGAGGAGTGGCGAAATTTCACCGGTGATTCCTTCGTGGTTGGTGTCACAAAGTGCAAAGGCGGCATCGTCCCCGGCCTCATCGAAACCCTCAAGTACGCTTCCAAGCTGACAGAATTGACCCCGGCTCAGGTCGTCCACGTCTGGCGCACCGCCAAGGGCTCCCGCTTCGCTGACGCGCAAGGAATCCTTCGTGGTGTCCCCGAGCCTGACATCCGCCAGGACGATGCGGAAGGTCTGACCGGTCCTTACCGGGACTTTTTCGCCCTCTGGTGCCGTTCTAAGGCCGGTTACAACCTGCGGCCGGTTGCAGCGGCCGCAGACCCCTTGCCGGTCTCCCCCGGGCCTTTCTGAGCGAAGCGACCCCGTTCCACCAGAAAAGAGCACAGCTTTTTTCCAAAGAAAAAGCTGATGCGACGCCACCACCGGCCCGAGCACGCGTTGTCAATGGAGGCGCGGAAGGAAATCGTATCGGCGGCGGCGTGAACCTCTCCCCTACCCTGCCGGCCGCCTCGCCGATCTATTTCCTGAGCACCGGAATTGACAAAAGCGCGCGCAAGGGACCGGTCACGCCACCGCTCCGGTTCAACGCAATTAGCCCTTGCCGCTTCAATACTATTAGAGTAGGCGTTTTCGCATGGACACGAAAAAGCCCGACGACAACGCCCCCACGAAGCGGACCCGCATGGCCGCGTTCTATCTCACCGAGCACGATTGGCAGAAGCTGCGCCGCTTCGCCGTAATCGGCGGTTTCAAGAGCTCCTCGCACTTCATCACGGCCATCATTGAGCCGCTCATCCAAGGTGACTTGTCCATCCTTTCGTTCACCCGATCGGCCAAGCGACTCCAGAAGTTCATGGAGTCTCACGGAACGGAATTCCGCGTCGATACCAGCTCCTTGAAGGAGCTCTTTTTGTTTCCCCCACCGCCCCCAGCGATCCCGGACGAGCCCATTTCCGTTGACCAGCTCCGCAAGGATTTCGAGCAGGTACTCGAAGCCCTGGAGAAGGAGCAACGGCCAAACACAAAACCACGCAAACCACACCATGATCACACTCCAAGGAACCCTGCGCCAGTCCGGCGTGAACGAGTACGAAGGTAAGAAAAAAACCCGCGTTTGGGTTGAGCACACCAGCCCCCGCGAGGACGGCCCCGATGATCTCAAACTTGAAGAATTCTGGTTCGATGGCGACGTCACAAACGGCCTTCCCAAGCCCGGCGCGATTGTTGCCGTTGTTGTTCGCCCGTACACTGTCGGCAAGGGGGTCAAATACGCGGCCGTCGCAATCGTGCCGCAACCCGCTCAGCCTTCCCGAGCCGCCTAATCCTCTTGGTTCTATGTGTTTGGCGGTAAGGGCCTTGCGGGTGGATGCCCCTTTATGGGGCGCCGCCCGCAGGGTCCGATCCGCCTTTAACTTGATACTATAGTAATAAAGCGTCCGCAAAACTGACCGGTTCCGCACCATTCCGAGGCACGAAAAAGGCCCCCAAGACAGAGCTCAGGGGCCTTCCCTTTTCAGGGTTTTCTAGACACTTCTCACGGTGTCCTCACGCGGGCCAGTCAGGGGAGCTGAACGCACCCCAAATTGAACACTTGTGACGTCCTAAATCGTCTCACGCATCATCGTCGCAGTCAAGTCCCCGTGG
>JBATEO010000193.1:0-6963 GCA_049664045.1 Prochlorococcaceae cyanobacterium | reverse complement strand
GGCCCTGGCCTTCCGGGAACCCCTGCTGCCGCGTCCGGCCCCGCAGAGCTCCGCAGGGGCCGCCCCGGCGATGGCGCATCAGCCGCTGCCGCCGCTGCCCCGGGGGGTGCAGCTGCTCGGTCTGCGCTGCCTGGGGACCGGGGCTGCGGTGCTCAGCCTGATCAACAACTCCCCCTGCCGCCAGAGCGTCGACCTCGGGCCGCTCTGGCGGTTGGAGGAGCGCCTTGATGGACTCGGTGAGCCTCTGCCCGAGCGGCGCGGAGGGCCGCAGCAGCCTTGTGGGGGCATCCTGCTGCGGCCCTGGGAGCTGGGCTTCTGGCGGATCGCTCCGGGGTCAGGGGGGTGAGGGTCCGGCGACGGCTCGGCAGCACCTCAGTCGTCGTGATCGTCGAACGGGTCGCTGAGGGTCTTCGAGGGAGGGCCGAAGGCCTGGTAGATGCCGAAGCCGGTGAGTCCGAGCAGCACCGCCAGAACGGTGATCGCCACCGAGAGCGCCGGGGAACTGGTGCTGCTGGGATCCATGGCGGCGGGTGATCGCGGGTGGCGGTGGGCGTGGGGGAGCGGTCGGGCAGATCGGGGCCGGGGCTGGGGCAGAACCGAAGGTCGTCGCACCCTCCCGTCACAAGTCTCGACAGGGACGCTCACCCGGGCAGCCCGGTTCCCGTACAGTAACCGCACCGATTTTCAGCGCGAGAGGTCCGGTCCTCCATGGCTCAACGCACCCGTCTCGGCGATCTCCTCCGCCCTCTCAACTCCGAGTACGGCAAGGTGGTTCCCGGCTGGGGCACCACTCCGGTGATGGGCATCTTCATGCTGCTCTTCCTGGTGTTCCTGCTGGTGATCCTGCAGCTCTACAACCAGTCCCTGCTGCTGGAGGGGATCAACGTCAACTGGGACGGCGCTGGCTGAGCCTGGCCGGCAAACCCTCGTGGGCACACGATGAATTTCTTCGGAATCGGTCTTCCCGAGATGGCGGTGATTGCCGCCATCGCCCTTCTGGTCTTCGGGCCGAAGCGCTTGCCCGAGCTTGGGCGCAGTCTCGGCCGCACCCTCAAGGGCTTCCAGTCCGCATCCTCCGAGTTCGAGAAGGAGTTCCGCACGGCCCTGTCCGCCGCCGATACTGCTGCTGCTGCTGCTGCTTCCGGCGATACCGCGCCCAATCCCCCTGCGGCCGAGCCGGCCGTGGCGGCAGCCTCCACACCCGAGCCGTCCACCCCGACATCCGGTGACGCTGCCGGCGAGACGCCCTCCAGCTGACTTCCATGGCCGGACCGTCCCAGATCGCCGTGCGCATGCCGGGCGTGGTGACGGTGTGATGGGCCTGCGCCTCGTGGTCGGTCTCGGCAATCCCGGTCCCCGCTATCAGGGCACCCGCCACAACGTCGGATTCATGGCCCTGGAGCGCCTGGCGGCTGAAGCGGCCGCGTCCTTCCGGCAGCAGTCCAGGCTTCACGGTCTTCTGGCCGAGGTGGGCCAGGGGGCATCGCGGTTGCGCCTGCTCATGCCCCAGACCTTCATGAACGACAGCGGACGCTCGATCCGGGCCGCCCTCGACTGGTTCTCGCTTCAGCCCGCCGACGTTCTGGTGGTGGTCGACGACATGGATCTGCCTCTGGGCCGGTTGCGGCTGCGCGCCAGCGGCAGTGCCGGGGGCCACAACGGACTGCGCAGCGCCATCAGTCATCTCGGCACCCAGGACTTTCCGCGTCTGCGCATCGGCATCAGCGCGCCGGCCGAGAACTCTGTGGAGCGCCGTGCCCGCACCGTGGGTCACGTGCTCGGGCGGTTCGCCGCCGCTGAGCAGCCCCTGCTGGAGGACGTGCTCAGTGAGGTCACGGCCGGGATCGGGCTGATCCAGCGCCTGGGCCTGGAACGGGCCGGTAACCGTTTGAACGGTTTCCGCGCCCAGCCTGCGCCAGCCTGAATCCATGGCCCCCCTGCCTGCCACCACCGCCCAGTTGCGGGTGCTGCACCAGAGCTTCAGCAACCGGCTCTTGGAGGGGGAGGTCACGGCTGGCGGCTTCCGCTGGACCTTCTGCTGGGCCTTCGATCGCGGCGAACTCAGCGTCGAGCCGTCCCTGGGTCGTGCGCTCATTCAGGATGCTCTGCTGCGCTTCCTGCTCCGCGCCGACTACCAGCTCGAGCCCGGCGGCGACTATGCGTTCACGGTCCGGGCCCGGTTCTGAACGCCGCTGCCTGGCGCGCCAGGCAGCGGCCCAGATGGCGTTCCAGCAGCAGCTGGGCCACCACGTCATCGATGTCGCGTGGGGGTACCCGCAGGCCCGCCGGCAGCCATCGCCGCCAGTGCCACCGGCCCTCGAGATCCCAGTAGCGCTCTCTGGCCGCCAGGGTGGTGCCGCGCTCATCCACCAGCAGCACCGTCAGGCCGAGCTGCTGGAGGTGGTCGTGCCAGGCGGCGCTCCCGGTGCCGTTGCCCAGTACCACCACCGCCATCCCCTGCTGCTGCCAGCGCTTGATGCGCTCGCGTGCCTCCTGCGGCGGCAGGATCGCGGCGGCGAGCACGGTGTGACTGCCGGGGTCCGCCAGAACCACACCGCATTTGCTGCGCCCGGGATCCACCGCCGCCAGCAGTCCGGTCTCCGTCACCGCCGCGGTCCCTGGGATGCGGCACTCTGGCCCTGGCGTGGGGCAAGGCGCAGCTCCACGGTGATCGGGTCCGGGGTGTCGGCATCGCGCAGGGCGACGGCCTGCAGTTGCACCACCTGGCCGCCGGGCCGCTCGCTCAGGGTGCGCACGAGGGCGCTGAAGGCGGTGGGATCGAACTGCAGGCCGTCGACGGTCGTGCCCTGCCGCTGAGCCCGGGCGTAGGCCGCCGCCAGCAGCAGATTCAACCGCCGGGCCAGCAGGTCGGGGCTGCGCAGGTCCCCCTCGATCGTGGTGCTGGCCAGCACCTCCCCGGCGCTCACCACCCGCCGGTTGGGCCGCAGATCGGGGAAGGCCAGCACCTGCTGTTCGCCGCGCAGCACGTTGGCCGCCGAGCGGATGCTGAGCACCCACTGGCCGGGGCGTTTGAGCAACTCCTCCAGCCGGTTGATGTCGCTGGTGGGCACCAGCAGGATCTGGCGCTCCGGGGGTTCTCCGGGACGCACGCGCCGAAAGGCGGTGAGATTGGCCTGCTGCAGCACGGCATCGATCACCTCGCGTGCCTGCTGGGGGCGCTCCAGCCTCACCTTGGCGCTGGCCAGGGTCTCGCCGCTGGTGAGCACCACGTCGCCGCGCCGCAGGGCGATCAGGTTCTCTTCGAGATCCTTCAGCTCCTGGCTGCCGGCGTCGATGCGCTGGCGCAGCTGGGCCAGCTCGCCCTCTCGGCGGCGGATCTCGGCGTCACGCCCGGCCACCTCGCCGCTCAGCCGCTCCCGCTCGCCCAGCAGCCGGCCACGCTCGCCCTGCAGCCGGTTGCGCTCTTCCTCCAGGCGGGCGCGTTCCTGGCGCAGGGGCGCCAGTTCGTTGCGCAGGGTGGTGGCCCGCTGTTCGGCCTGGGCCAGTTCACGCTGCACCCGCTGCTGGCCCAGCTGCGCCCGGGCCACCTGCGCCTGGCTGGCCTGGAGTTCGCTGCGGCTGGATTCCAGCTGCACGCGACTGGTGCGCAGACGCTCCTCGATCTGGTCGAGTTCGAACAGGCCCCGGCGTAGCCGCTCGCTCACCAGCAGCATCAGCCCCAGCGACACGGCGCTGATCAGGCTGCCGGTGAGCACGGTGATCACCACGGCGGTGTGGCGCGGCCGCAGGCCGAAGAGGCTGAGCCGCGCCTTGCCGACGCGGCTGCCAAGGCGATCACCCAGGGTGGAGAGCACACCCCCGAGCACCAGCAGCGCCAGGATCAGCAGCCAGCCCGACACGAATCGATCCGAATCGGCTCAGTATCCCGCGACCCCCAGGGCCGGAGTGGCCCAGCCGTGAGGGGCGGGGAGAACGTCAGCTGAACCGCTTGGCAAGGGCGATCGGGTCGAACACCGTGATCCTCTTGCGGTCGATCTGCAGCAGCCCCTCCTGACGCAGATCCCCCAGCAGCCGGGTGATCGTGACGCGGGTGGAGCCGATCGCCTCGGCGATCGCCTGGTGGGAGAGGCGCAGGTCGATGGTGATGCCCTCGGCTCCGGGCTGGCCGAAGTCGCGGCAGAGCACCAGCAGGAAGCTCACCAGCCGCGAACTCATGTCCCGGTGGGTGAGCGTCTCGATCATGGTCTCGGTCTGCAGGATGCGCGAGGAGAGGCCCTGCAGCAGCAGCAGCCCCACACTGGCGTCCTGTTCGATGGCGGTGCGCAGGGAGGTGGCCGGAGCGGTGATCAGCTCCACCCGGGTGAAGGCGATGGCGTGGTAGAAGCGGTCGGAGCGCTGGCCGGTGAGCAGCGACAGCACCCCGAACAGGCTGTTCTCGCGCAGCAGCGCCACGGTGATCTCCTCGCCGCTCTCGTAAACCCGCGACAGTCGCACCGCCCCCCGCCGCAGCAGGTAGACGCGCTCCGCCGGATCGCCCGGGAAGAAGATGGTCTTGCCCCGATCGATGGTTTCGGCGCTGCTGCCGCTCAGGCCGCGCATCACCTCCAGCAGGGTCGTGCTGTCCTGGGCCCCGCTGCCGATGGTGGTCACGGCGCCCGGGCTCCCGGTGGTGGGGGTGCTGGCGGTGCGGCTGAAGCCGCGGGTGGCGCCGACCATGGACGAGGCATGGATGTCGCGGAACCCTAAAGATCGGACCGGCGTGACCCTGTAGCAACGCACACCGAACAACCCGCTCGCGCCGGCTGCCGGGGGCGGCGCTTCCCCAGGCCGTTGGTACGCCTGTTTGCCACCACAGGTGGTGTGCGCCCGTTGTGAACCGGCCGGAAGCCGCTACATTCAGCTTCGTGCCCCGTCCCGCCATGACCGCCAGCCTCAGCACCGGCCTCGGCGACACGCCCTACGGTGTGAGGCCATCCGCTGTGGCGTCCGTGGCGTCCGTGGCGTCCACGGGTCTGAGTCGGCACCGCCCCGCGGCCGCTTCCACGCCGTCACTGCGTCTGCTGGCCCAGCCGGAGGGTGTGCTGCACATCCACACCGCCCCCTTCCGCGGCAGTTTCTCGGCCGTGCTCAGCCAGGCCCTGCGCACGGCCGGTCTGGGCAGCAGGGTGCTGGTGTGCCAGTTCCTCAAGGGCGGGGTGAACCAGGGTGTGGCTGCCGGACCCACCCTCTGCGGCCGGCTGCGCTGGCTCAGGCCGGACGTCGAGGACTGCCTGGCCGAACCGGCTCACACCTACGACGCTGCCGTCGTCGACGCGGTGCGGCAGGTGTGGGAGTTCAGCCGCGATCAGTTGCTCTCGGCCGCCGTGGACCTGCTGGTGCTCGATGAGCTGGGTCTGGCGATCGACCTGGGCTTCGTGAATGCCGGCGAGGTGCTCGCCGCTCTGGAGCAGCGCCCGGCGCCGATGGATGTCATCCTCACCGGTCCGGCCATGGCGCCGGACCTGATGGCCCTGGCCGATCAGGTCACCCAGCTGCGCCGCGGCGCCTGAGTCCGCTCTCCCATGCTCAAGAACGATCGCTGGATCAAGGAACGGGCCGCCGACGGCATGCTTGAGCCGTTCCAGGCGAGCCTGGTGCGCCATCTCGACCCGGCGGCACCTGCCCGGCCCGTGCTCAGCTACGGCTGCTCCTCCTACGGCTACGACCTGCGGCTCTCGCCCCGGGAATTCCTGATCTTCCGCCATGTGCCCGGCACCGTGATGAACCCCAAGCGGTTCAATCCCGCCAACCTGGAGGCGGCTCCGCTGCATCAAGACGAGGATGGCAGCTACTTCATCCTGCCCGCCCATTCCTATGGGCTTGGTGTGGCACTTGAGAAGCTGCGGGTGCCTGCGAACATCACCGTGATCTGTCTGGGCAAGAGCACCTATGCCCGCCTCGGCATCATCGTCAACACCACCCCCGCGGAGGCGAGCTGGGAAGGACACCTCACTCTGGAATTCAGCAATTCCTCCGGAGCCGACTGCCGCATCTACGCCGGTGAGGGTATCTGCCAGCTGCTGTTCTTCGAAGGCGATCCCTGTGACACCACCTACAAGGATCGTGCCGGCAAGTACCAGCATCAGCCGGAGCGCGTCACCCTCGCCCGGATCTGAAACCTGAGCTGTGCTCAGGGGCCGGCGCTGTAGGGGCTGGCGCTAGGGCGCCAGCCGGGCTTTATGCAACCTGCTCTTCTCATACCAGCCGGCGATCTCCGGCGTCCATCTCTGCAGTTGGGGCCAGAGCAGATCACAGAGCGCACGGATCTCCAGCTGCGCGTCGAGCTTGGCCCGCAGATCGAGGAAGTGCAGCAGAGCCCGCAGGCTGAAGCTCACCACGAAGTGCTGCCGGTAGTCGAAGGGCAGGATGCCGCGGGCGTGCTCTTCGGCATAGCCGGCATCCAGCAGATCGCGGTAGCGCTCGGCGGCCTGACGGCAGAGTGCCAGATCGATGCCGCGTTGCTCGCCGGAGTAGCTGTATTTCTTGCCCTGACGGTCCGCATACTCGCCCACGGGACGCAGATAGAACACCTCCTCCAGCTCCAGCTCGCCGTTGGCGGCCTTGCGGATGCGGTCGCCGGTGTAGCGCATCGACTGCACATCGAAGCTCACACCCACCCGGTGGGTGCGGGCCTGCTGCATCACCGAGTGGGGGAACCAGCCGACGTTGAGCACGATCTGGGCATGCTCCAGCGGCCCGTAGTGGCCCCGTTCCCCGGCCAGCAGGCGCTTCACGCAGATCTCGCCGGCGCGGCGTTCATCGGGCCATTGCCCAGCCTCAGCGGCGACGAAGGTCTCGCTGTAGTCCTGGTGCATGGCCGCCCACACGCACTGCTGGGGGTTCGGGGTGGCGGCGATGCGTTCCACCCGGAACCGGGGGTCGATGCCGGGCTCAGCCATGACTGCGCGGACCTGCGCTGGGGGTGGGAGCGGGGGGCGGGCCGGCGTCGAGCCGGCTCACGGC
>JBATEO010000192.1:0-15374 GCA_049664045.1 Prochlorococcaceae cyanobacterium | reverse complement strand
CAGCAGCCCGGCGGCACCCGGCCAGCGGGGTCCCCAGCGGGCCAGGTGCAGGGCCCCCTCCTCTCCCAGCTCCAGGGCCGCCGCCAGGGCCGCAGGATGGGCGGGAAAACGCGCCAGCAGCTGCTGGCGCAGAGCCGGCTGGCTACGGCCCAGGGCATAGAGGGCGTCGGCGCTGGCGGGGTCGCCGGGGAAGCGCTGCAGCAGCTGCTGCCAGCGGCTCTGGGCCAGGCCGGCTTCGCCCAGGCTGGCCGCCAGCAGGGCTTCGCGTTTGAGCACCAGCGCCGCCAGCGGGTCGCGCCCCCACCCCTGCCCCTTCAGCAGGCGCCGTTCGGTCTGCGGATCGTCCTCACCCCGCTGGCTGTCCCGGCCCGCGAGCAGCAGGGCGGCTTCCCGGCGCCGCTGGGGGTCAGGGTCGAGCCGCCAGCTGCGCACCAGGCTGCGGCTGCCGACGTTGGGGTTGAGGGGAGGCCGCAGCAGGAGCAGCTGGCGGCCTGCCAGCAGCAGGACCGCACTGCCCAGGCAGCTGACGGCCAGAAGCAGGGGAAGACGCGGCAATGCGGCGCGGGCGCAGGTGGCGGCATTCTGGTTGCCCTGCCTTGCCGCCACCGTTGATGCGCCGGCCCGCTCTGCCTCCCTACCTCTCCAGCCTCCCCGGCGGTGCCCAGCGCCTGCGGGCGCTGCGGGTGGCGGCACTGGCGGGGCTGGTGCTGTTGCTGCGTCCCTGGGTGCCGTTCAGCTGGCTGCCGGGCTGGGTGGTGGGGACCCTGCTGCTCTGGGCGCTGGTGGAGCTCTGTCGCTGGGTGTGGTGGCCGCGGCGCTGGCGCTGATCCAGCTGGCACCGACCTTCTGGGCGCCGGTGGCGGCTGGACATACGCTGACGCGACGACAGTCCACGCCCATGTCCCTGCCGAGCGTGCATCCCGTGGGTCATCCGATCGGCGGCGACCTCGTCAGCTTCGGGACCGATGGCATCCGCGGCCACGTCGGCAGCCAGCTCACCCCGGCCCTGGCCCTGCAGGTGGGCTACTGGTGCGGTCAGGTGCTTCCCGCCGGCGGGCCTGTGCTGATCGGCAGGGACAGCCGCAGCAGCGGGCCGATGCTCGCGGCGGCCCTCACCGCCGGCCTCACGGCGGCGGGGCGGGAGGTGTGGCAGCTGGGCATCTGCCCCACCCCAGCCGTGCCCGGCGCCATCCGCCGCTGCGCGGCCGCCGGCGGACTGATGGTGTCGGCCAGCCACAACCCCCCCGGCGACAACGGCATCAAGGTCTTCGGCCCCTCCGGCGCCAAGCTCGGTGCCGACCTGCAGCAGGCGATCGAGGCCGGCCTGGCCGGCCGTGCCCCGGCGCCGGAGCTCCGCGCGACGGGCCACAGCCGCGAGCGCGGTGACCTGATCGGTGCCTACCGCCAGGACCTGGTGGCCAGCGCCGAGGGGCAGAGCCTGGCGGGCTGCCGCATCGTGCTCGATCTCTGCCATGGGTCGGCCACCGCCTGTGGCGAGGAGGTGTTCCGCGCCCTCGGAGCCCAGGTCACCGTGCTGCACGGCGAGCCGGATGGGGCCCGCATCAACGTGGACTGCGGCAGCACCCACCTCGAGCCTCTGCGGCAGGCGGTTCTGGCCAGCGACGCCGGGATGGGCTTCGCCTTCGATGGCGACGCGGATCGGATGCTTGCGGTCGACAGCTGCGGCCGCGTGGTGGATGGCGATCAGATCCTCTACCTCTGGGGGTCGTCGCTGATGGCAGCCGGCCATCTCCCAGACCGCCGCATCGTGGCCACGGTGATGAGCAACCTCGGCTTCGAGACGGCCTGGCGGGAGCGGGGCGGCGTGCTCGAGCGCACCCCCGTGGGCGATCAGCATGTGCACCGCGCCATGGAGGAACTGGGCGCCGGTCTGGGGGGAGAGCAGTCAGGCCACATCCTCTCCGCCCGCCATGGCATGAGCGGCGATGGTCTGCTCACGGCCGTGCAGGTGGCCACGCTGCTGCACGGCCGGGGCCTCAGCCTGGCCGGCTGGATGGATGACAGCTTCCGCCCCTACCCCCAGCGCCTGGTGAACGTGCGGGTGCCTGATCGCCAGCGCCGGCAGCACTGGCGCCAGTGCGAGCCGCTGCGTCGCGAAGTGGAACGGGCCGAAGCCGAGATGCAGGGCCAGGGCCGGGTGCTGGTGCGGGCCAGTGGCACCGAACCGCTGCTGCGGGTGATGGTGGAGGCGGCCGAGCCCAGGCTGGTGAGCCACTGGGCCCACCATCTCGCCGCCGCTGCCGAGCAGCACCTCAATGCCGCCTGAGCGCCGGCAGCTCCCGGGCCAGGCTCAGGGCTCCGGCACAGGCGTCACCGGCCGGCCTGGCCAGATGGGCTGAGGGCAGGCGGAGTGCCAGAGCCTGCTCCAGCTCGTCCCGAAGCAGTGGCAGATGCTCGAGCGCCCCGCCCAGGGGCCAGACCGGTGGTGCCTCCAGCCCCAGCCGGCGGCTGATCGTGATCGCCATGGTGGCCAGAGCAGCGCTGTTGCGGCGCAGGATGGCCGCAGCGGTCTGGTCACCGGCCTCGGCACCGGCCGCCACCGCCGGCGCCAGCGCCGCGAATCCCGCTGCACCGAACTCGGGCTGCACCACCCGCGCCTTGATCGCCGCCGCCGCCCCGGGGGCATGGGGGGATACGCCCAGGGCTTCCCACAACCGCTGCCGGAGCCCACTGTCGGGCCTGCGTCCATCCGCCATCTCAAGGCTGGCGCTGAGTCCGTCGCGGCCGATGTCCATCGCCGAGCCGGCGCCATCCAGCAGCCATCCCCAGCCGGCACAGCGGTGCTCCACTGCGTGACGGTTGCGTCCCACGGCGATCGTGCCGGTGCCGCTGATCAGCACCACCCCTTCGCTGGCCGTGCCCATGGCACCGCGCAGGGCCGTGCGCTCATCTCCGGTGACTGCCGTGTGCTCCGCCGGCAGGTGCAGGGCCGCGGCCGCCAGCAGCCGGCCCTGCTCCTGCACGGCGCTGCCCACCTCAATGCCGCTGGCACCGACAGCGGCGGCCCGCAGGCGGCCCCGGCGCCCGGGGCCGAGAGCCTCAAGGGCCCGCTTCAGGCTCACCTCAAGGGCCAGCTGGAAGGCTTCCACCCCGCCGGGGCTGGCCAGGTGGCGCACGCCGGGTCCCTCTCCTTCGCCCAGGACCGCGCCGTTGTCGGCATCCGTCAGGCGGCAGCGGGTGTGGCTCTGGCCGGCATCGAAGCCGGCGATCAGCTCAGGCACGCTGCTGCGCCCCTGCCGGCCCGCCCGCCGGCGCCGGAGCGGCGGCCAGGGTGGCCAGGCAGAACCAGCCGGTGAGCTGCACCTCCGGCCGGAAGAAGATGGTGTCGGTGAGCCCCTGCACGCCGAGCCCGGCGATCACCGCCAGCACCCCCATGGCCGGCAGGGCCAGGGCGGGCTGGCTGCGCCAGAGGCTCAGTGCCTGCCTCACGCTGGTCACCACCAGGCCGATGCCGGCCAGGAGGCCGGGAATGCCGGCCTCCACCGCCAGTTCCAGGGGGATCGAATAGGCGCTCAGGGCGTTGAAGCGGGGCTGCTGGTAGAGGGGGTAGATGAGGTTGAAGGCATCGTTGCCTGGCCCGATTCCCAGCCAGGGACGCGCCTGGATCATGTCCAGTGCCGCCAGCCAGACGTTGATGCGGAAGTTGTTGGAGCTGTCGCCCCGTCCAGCCAGCAGGCTCAGCACCCGCACCCGTAGGGCCTCCACCTGCACCACCAGCACCGTGAGCAGGGCAGCCCCCCCCAACAGCACCAGCAGGGGCACCAGCCGGCGCCAGAGGGGCGGCCAGTGGCGTGTCTGGCGGAGGGCCAGCAGCAGCACGATCACCGCCGCCGAGGCCACCAGCCCTATCCAGGCGCCGCGGCTGTAGGTGAGCACCAGGGTGGCGATGCCCATCACCAGGGCGGCCAGGGCGAACAGGCGCCGGGCCGGACGGCGCCAGCGCAGGGCCGCCACCAGGGCCAACGGCAGGATCGGCAGCAGATAGCCCGCCAGCAGGTTGGGGTTCTCGAGGGTGCTGTAGATCCGCACCGTGCCCGGCGCCACCGAGGTGGGATCCACCCAGCGGGCCAGGGCCGAGGTGTCGGCGTAGAGCTGCCGCAGGCCGATCACGCTGGTGACCAGCGATCCCCCCAGCAGGGAGGCCACGATCCGGTCCCACCACGGCGGCGCCGCGCTGAGCACCTCCTGCATCAGCGCGTACACCCCCAGGTAGCTGGCCAGCTTGAGCAGCCCCTTGGCCGCCGCCGCCGGCACAGGCGAGAAGCCCGTGGCCAGCAGCGCCACCGCCAGGATCGTCAGGATCCAGGCGTTGATGGTGCCGATCCCCCGGGCCGGCCGGGACAGGGCGAGCAGCAGCCAGAGCAGGCCGCTGGCCAGGATGAGCAGGCTCAGGCCGGCGCGGGTGACCAGCGGCAGGCCGGCCATCAGCACGCACAGCACCAGGCCGGCCAGGGGCACCAGATGGCGTGCCACCGGGCCCGCCTGCCACCCCGCCAGCAGGCCCTGCCAGCGCAGCAGCAGCGGCGGAGACGTGGAAAGGCTGGAGTCGGCCACGGCTGCCCGGCTGGATCAGCTGGGATTATCGGCCGCCTCCCCGGTCGCCTCCCCGGTCGCCTCCACCAGCCCGGCCGTGGCTTGCTCCAGCAGCGCCAGCTGCGGCGGCGGCTGCCCATTGCGCCGGAAGAGCACCCGGTACACCGGTAGGCCCTGGCTGAGCACGTGGCGTTCGCGCTCGGTGGGCACCGGCAGCGGGTTGCCGAGGCGCCAGGGCCGGGCATCGTCCTCCGGCCGGCGGAAGCAGCCGCAGGACTCCACCAGCGCCACCATCGGCTCGATCACCGCCGGCACATCGCTCTGCAGGAACAGTTCCCCTCCCTCCGTCAGCGCCTGGGCCAGGGCCCGCAGCAGGGCCGGCTGCAGCACCCGCCGCTTGTGGTGCTTCGTCTTGAACCAGGGGTCGGGGAACTGGATGCTCACCCGCTCCAGCTGGCCGGGCGCCAGCGACACCAGCCAGTCCTCAAGGCTGACGTTGGCGTTGCAGAACAGAAAGTGCAGATGCTCGAGCCCGAGTGCCCGGCGGTCGGCCTCGGCCGCCTCCACCAGGGGGCGGCGGATCTCCACGCCCAGGTAGTTGCGCTGGGGTTCCGCCTGGGCCAGCGCCAGCAGGAAGCGGCCGCGGGCGCTGCCGATGTCGAGGTGGATGGGTCGCGCGGGATCGGTGAACAGCTCGGCCGGTGGAGGCAGGGCCCTGGGCTGCTGATGGACGCGGCTGAGGGGATTGACGTGCTGGCGCACCATCAGGCCGCGTCGGCAGGCACCAGGAAGGCCCAGCTGGCGGTGTAGCCGTGCAGGTGGGTGCTGCCTGCCACAGGGCCGATCTCGCCGTTGCAGAAGGCGCCGGCCACCGGCAGCGGGCCGAACACCTCCCGGGCCACCGTCACGTCGCCATCGGGCCGGCCGTACAGGCCCTGCCCCCGCCCGAGGCAGGCGAACAGCAGGGCGGCCAGGGGCTCGCCCGGTCGCGCCCGCTGCCGCTCCAGCAGCAGCTGCAGCTCCTGGCGCGAGGCTTCGCCGTCGCGCAGCTGGAACTGCACCTGCTGGCCCACCCGCACCCGTTCGGCCACCGCCACGGCCCCGTTGCGCGGATCGACGCCGATCAGGTTGCGCACCAGGAAGGTGGGTGCACCGGTGTCGCCGTCGGTCTCCAGCCGGAAGCTGTCGCGGCCCACCCCCAGGAACAGGGAGTGCTTCACCAGCTCCCGCTCCTCGGGCGTGAGCTCGGTGAGGATCGCCTGCAGCGCCGCCACGGGCGTGCTGCGCCGGTCGTCGCGGCTGAGCTGCAGCACCACGTTGCGCTGTGCCTCCTCCACCTCGAACACGGGCCCGATCGGACGGCAGCCCTGGGCCACCACCGGATCGAGACTCCAGCCGCCGTCGATCAGGCAGCCCACCGCCCCGCCCCGCACCCGGTTGCCGAACAGGAGCGAGTCGCCGGAGGCGCTGTGGGGGCAGGCGATGCCACCCACCTTGGTGGCCTCTGCACAGGCGTAGTCGAGCCCGCTGATCAGGTCGTTGATGCCGGTGAAGCCCGGATCCACCAGCAGCAGCATCGAGCGGCACGTGGCCAGTTGCACCGCCTGCTCCGCGGGGCCCAGCAGGGCCAGCCAGGGGGCGGCGGGACCGTCGAGGTCGGGGAGCTGCTGGGGTTCGATGGCGAAGGGATGCAGCCGGGCCCCCGGCAGCCGCAGCAGCGTGACGCTCAGTCCCGCCTGCCCCTCCAGCTCCCGCGTCGGCGCCTGTGGGGCCGTGCCGATCACCCCGCCGGCCAGGCAGCCGAGCCAGTGCCGCGCCTGCAGGCGTTCCTGGAGCAGGGGAAGCAGGCGGGGCAGGTCGCTGGCGTAACTGGCGGACGCGAACACGAGCGCAAGATCGGCCTGGCCGGCACCGCGCAGCTGGCGGGCCACGTTCATCACTGCCGTCTCCAGGGAGACGTCCGTGGCCAGCGCCATCCGGCACCACGGCTGGTCGCCGCCGGATCCCAGACGGCGGCTCAGCCAGCTGGGGAGGGGAATGGCTGCCATGGATGGACCCTATCGCCGGCGGGGAGGTACGGATAATGGCGTCTTCCCGAACCGCCGTCGTGCCGGAACCGCTCTACCGCTCGCTGGTGTGGCTGGATGTGCGGATGGGCGTTCTCTTCAGCCTGGGCGTGCCCCTGGTGCTGCTGGTGTGGGCCGCCTTGCGCCGGGAGCAGTCCCTGGTGCGCCTGCTCGGTCTCTACTGGAAGGTGGCCAGCCTCCTGCTGGTGGCCAACCTGCTGCTCACCGACCGCCGTCCGATCGGCTTCGTGCTGCTGGTGATCGCCCCGCTGCTGGTGGTGGCCAGCCTGTGGTTCTGGGTGGATCTGAACGAGGAGCTGGCCGATCTGCCCCCCTGGCGTCCCTTGCCGCTCACCACGCGGATCTGGCGCTGGAGCCTCACCCTCTGGGCCCTGCTCAGTGCCGGCTTCAGTGTCACGGCCCTGGGCTGTCTCGATGCCGGGGCGAGGGCCACCGCCCGCTGCAGCGTCTGGATGGAGGCTCCGATCGGCCTGCACGGGCACCTCGAGCGGCTGTTCGGGTTCGTGTTCGGCGGCCAGTGGACGCCTGCGGTGGCGGCCTTCATCGGCTATCTGGGGCTGGTGGCCTACGTCGTGGGCCTGTTTCAGTGGCTGCTGGTGCGCCTGCCCCGGCTGGGACGGGTGGCGGGCGACTTCTGAGCAGCACCTGATCAGCGCCCACCGCTCAGCGCCCACCGCTCAGCGCCAACCGGTCCCGGACACCCACCCCTTCTGCCGAAGCCCAAGCCATGACCAACGCGGACCTGCTGGCGGACCTGGAGGCCATCAGCCGTGGGCGTGCCGACCGGGTGCTGCGCCTGGGCGGCTCGTTGCCCGTGGCGGGTGGCGGGACCGAACCGTTCGAGCTGCTGATCTTCCGCGGCTTCTCCAGCAGCGTCAGCCACCCCACGGCATTCGATCCGGATCAGCCGCTGCTGCCGGAAGGAGCCACGATCGAGACGGCCGAGCTGCTGCGGGGGCCGCTGAATCCGGCTGCCGAGGAGCGGCTGGAGGGGCCGTCGGCGCCGGACACGTTTCTTGATCCGCTCGCCTGGGGCTGAGCCCTGGGGCAAGCGTCCCTGGGCTCGAGGGTTTCGGCTCAGGCCCTGGCCAGGAACTCCTGCCAGTGCCCGCACAGACCAGCCAGAGCGGTGACGTGGAGCTGGAGCTGCTCCGGCCCGGCCAGTTCGAAATCGGCGAAGTCGAACCCCGGGGCCACCGTGCAGCTCACCAGGCTCCAGGGGCTGCCCGGCTGCGGCTCAGCGGCGAACCAGCTGCCGGCAGGCACCACATGCTGGGGACGCTCTCCGGCGTTTAGGTCGAGGCCCAGGCAGGTGCGGCGCACGCCTCCGTCCGGGCAGAGTTCGTAGAGCGTCAGGCTCCCGCCACCGTGGTGGTGCCAGGCCTCATCGGAGCTGATGCGGTGCCAGCGGGAGCACTGGCCGGCCGTGAGCAGGAACAGAATCGCCGTGCTTGCCGCCCGCGGTCCCCGGGGCGTGTCCACCTGGGTGCGGCACCGGTAGGTCTCGCGGTAGTGGCCCCCCTCCGGGTGGGGCAGCAGATCCAGCGACTCGATCAGATCAGCCGCGTTCATCCCGCCAGCACCGCCACGCAGCGGCCACAGAGCGTGGGATGGGCGCTGTGCCGGCCGATGTCGCTCTCGTAGTGCCAGCAGCGCTCGCACTTCTCCCCCTCGGCCCGGGCCACGCGCACCCGCATGCCGCTCTCCTCCGCCTCCTGCAGCACCTGCGCCGGGGGCCCGCCGCCGATGCGCAGGGCCGACACCAGCAGCCAGTCGGCCAGGTTGTCGACCGTCGGGTGCGCGGAACCCGCCAGCCAGGCCAGGGCCGCCGTCAGCCCAGCGCTCGCTGTGGCTTCGGCTGAATCACTCCCGTCCCCGGCCAGCTCCAGCTGAACCTGGGCCTCCAGCGAGGCGCCCAGCTGGCCGGCCGCGCGGCAGCTCTCAAGCTGGCGGTTCACCAGGGCCCGCAGCTCTAGGATGGCCGCCATCGGCGTCTCCAGCTCCGGCCGACGCCAGTCGGCCGGAGCTGCGGGCCAGCCCCGCTCGAACACCGAAGCCTCGGCCACCGGGTAGGGCAGGTTCTGCCAGATGTCCTCGGCCATGTGGCAGAGCACCGGCGCGATCAGACCGGCCAGGCGCTCCACCACCAGGCTCAGCACCGTCTGGCAGCTGCGGCGGCGGAAGTCGCCGGCCCCGCTCACGTACAGCCGATCCTTGGCGATGTCGAGATACACATTGGAGAGATCCACCACGCAGAAGTTCTGCAGCGCCTGGAAGAAGCGGTAGAATTCGAAGCGCTCGAAATCCCCGGTCACCGCATCGATCAGGGCGGCGGTGCGCTGCAGCATCCACTGATCCAGCAGGGGCAGCTCGGCGTAGGGCACGGCATCACCGCCTTCGCCGGGGGGCCGGGGGTTGAAGTCGTGCAGGTTGCCGAGCAGGTAGCGGGCCGTGTTGCGCACCTTGCGGTACACGTCGGCCAGCTGTTTCACGATGCCGGGCCCGAGGGGCACATCGGCGGAGTAGTCCACCGAGCTCACCCACAGCCGCAGCACATCAGCGCCGTAGGCGGGCTCCTGTTTTTCGTTCTTGCCGCCCTCCACCAGCACTGCGGGATCCACCACGTTGCCGAGGGATTTGCTCATCTTGCGCCCCTTCTCATCGAGGGTGAAGCCGTGGGTGAGCACCCGCCTGTAGGGGGCGTCGCCGTTCACCGCCACCGAGGTGAGCAGGCTGCTCTGGAACCAGCCGCGGTGCTGGTCGCTGCCCTCGAGATAGAGATCGGCGGGGTAGCGCAGGCCCGGCACATGGCTTGCGCCGCTCTGCAGGGAGCTCTCGCCGCTGCCGGGGCTGAGCCCGCCGAGCACACCGGCCCACGACGAGCCGGAGTCGAACCACACGTCCATCGTGTCGGTGCCCTTGCGCCATTGGTCGGCCTCGGCGGCGTAGGGCTCGGGCAGCAGGCCGGCTTCGTCCCGCTGCCACCACACGTCGCCGCCGTGCTCGGCGATCAGCCCCTGGATGTGGCTCAGGGTGGTCTGATTGAGCAGCACTTCACCGCTGTCGCGGTGATAGAACACCGGGATCGGCACGCCCCAGGTGCGCTGGCGGCTGATGCACCAGTCGCCCCGCTCGCTCACCATCGCCTCGATGCGGTTGCGGCCGCTGGCCGGCAGCCACTCCACCCGCGCGATGGCGTCCAGGGCTGCGGCGCGGAAGCCCTCCACCGAGGCGAACCACTGTTCCGTGGCGCGGAAGATCGTGGGCTTCTTGGTGCGCCAGTCGTAGGGGTAGCGGTGTTCGTACGGCTCCTGCTTGAGCAGGGCACCGGCGGCCTCGAGGGCCTCGATGATCGTGGGGTTGGCGTCCTTGAGCACGTTGGTGCCGGCGAAGGGCCCGGCCTCTTCCGTGAGGGTGCCGGCCTCATCCACCGGGCAGAGCACCGGCAGCCCGTATTTCCTGCCGGTGTTGAAGTCGTCCACACCGTGGCCGGGAGCGGTGTGCACCAGGCCCGTGCCAGCCTCGGTGGTGATGTAGTCGCCTCCCAGCACCACCTGGCCGCGGCGCTCCAGCAGCGGATGGCGGTACACGATCCCCTCCAGCTCCTCTCCCTTCACCGTGAGCAGGGGCTTCAGACCCAGGCCGAGGATCTGCTTCAACCCCTCCACCAGCTCGCTGGCCACCACCAGATGATTGGAGAGGCTGTCGCCCCCGTTCACCTCGCAGATGCTGTAGTCGAGCCTGCCGTTCACCGACACCGCCAGGTTGGCGGGCAGGGTCCAGGGGGTGGTGGTCCAGATCGCCACCGAGAGGGTGATTGGCCGGCCGGTGGCGGCCATCTGGCCGCTGTCTTCAGCTTCGAGGCCGATGGCCTTGAGGCGGCCTGCCAGGGCCGTGGGCACGGCTTCCACCGGAAAGGCCACGTACACACTCGGGGAGGTGTGGCCGTCCGGGTACTCGAGCTCGGCCTCCGCCAGGGCGGTGCGGGAGCTGGGGCTCCAGTGCACCGGCTTGAGGCCCCGGTAGATGTGGCCGGCCAGCACCATGGCGCCGAACACGCCGATCTGGGCGGCCTCGAAGCGCTTCTGCAGGGTGAGATAGGGGGTGTTCCAGTCGGCCCAGATGCCCCAGCGCTGGAAACCCTCCTTCTGGCCCTCCACCTGCTCCAGGGCATAGGCGTGGGCCTTCCGGCGCAGGCTCAGCGGCGTCAGCTCGGCCCGCTCGCTCGATTTCAGGCCCTGCAGCACCTTCAGTTCGATCGGCAGGCCGTGGCAGTCCCAGCCGGGCACGAAGCGCGCCTTCCTCCCCTGCAGCAGGGCCGTCTTGTTGATGATGTCCTTGAGGATCTTGTTGAGGGCGTGGCCCACGTGCAGGGCCCCGTTGGCGTAAGGCGGCCCGTCGTGCAGGGTGAAGGCCTCGCCGGGATTGCCCTGGCTGAGGCGCTCGTAGATCCGCTGCTCGGCCCAGAACGCCTGAATCTGGGGTTCGCGCACCTTGGCGTTCGCCCGCATGGCGAAGGGCGTCTGCAGCAGATTGAGGGTGTCCTTGTAGGAGATCGGCTCGGACGCGGGGCTGGCGGTCACGGGCCCGGTTGCGGCAAGAGGGGATTATCCCGCCCGGTTCGAAGGCTCCGAAGCATCGGCGGGAGCATCGGGGCCATCGTCGGCCGCCTCGTCGCTGGCCTGGATCAGGGCGTCGATCTCCTTGAACGACTGCACCACAACCGGATCGGCAGCGCTGGCATCGACGGAGTCGGGGAGATCGGTGGGTGGATCAGAGGAGGCTCGGGGCTCCGGGGCGGATCCGGCATCAGCAGGTGCGGGCGACTCCGGGGAGGCCGGCCCCGGGGAGATGGGCTCCGGGCGCACCCAGCGCTTGCCGCCGCTCCGGGGCCGCCCACGCGCCCCCAGCCACGTTCCTGCCCTCTGTGCCAGCTGGTTCGCCATCTCCAGGAGCCTGGCGGTGGTGCCGCCCAGTTCGCCCAGGGCCCTCTGCCAGCGCTCCGCAGAGCAGAGGCGCTGGCGCTCCTCCTCTGTGAGCTGCCGCCAGCGGCCCTGAGACACTTCCACACCCAGCCGGCCGATCAGCAGGGCGCCGCAGAGCACTCCCAGCATCGGTGCGCCGGTGAGCCGCTCGGCACTGGTCACCAGCACCAGGCCCAGGAGCAGCACCACCGCTCCCCACACGGCGTCGCGGGAGCGGCTGAGCTCCGGCAGCAGCAGCGGCAGCAGCAGCACGGCGAGCCCCAGCACCAGTGCGAGGGCTCCGCCCAGGGAGGCGAGCATGGCCGGGGGGCGGTTCGCAGCCATTCTGAGCCGCGTCGGGTCCCTGCACAGGCGCTTTGCCCACCCCGTCAGCGATGCCTACAGTCATGGCCCTGCCCACCTGGCGGAATTGGTAGACGCGCTGGGTTTAGGTTCCAGTGACCTTGGTCGTGGGGGTTCAAGTCCCCCGGTGGGCATCGCCGGCAAGAACCCGCCTCCCGGGGCACCGGAACCGTTCCCTAAGTTGCAGGCCCACCGTGCGATCGCCTCGGATTCGTCCGCGCCCATGACCCAGGCTCCGGCCGCAGCGCTGCCGCGCTCGGTTCCCAAGCAGTTCCTCGATCCGCCAGGTCCCTGGAATCCCACGGTGGGTCTGTTCCTGGCCGGCTACGGACTGGCTGCCCTCAGTGTCTGGGGGTGGTTCGTGGGCCAGTGGCCCCTGCCGCCCCTGCTGGTCATCGGCTTCCTGGCCCTGCATCTGGAGGGCACGGTGATCCACGACGCCTGCCACAACGCCGCCCATCCGAACCGCTTCTGGAACGCGGTGATGGGCCACGGTGCCGCCATGTTGCTGGGGTTCAGTTTTCCGGTGTTCACGCGGGTGCATCTCCAGCACCATGCCCACGTGAACGATCCCAGGCACGACCCTGATCACATCGTCAGCACGTTCGGGCCCCTGTGGCTGATTGCGCCGCGCTTTTTTTATCACGAAGTGTTCTTCTTCCGGCGCCGCCTATGGCGTCGCTATGAACTGCTGGAGTGGGGCATCGCCCGTGGCGTCTTCATTGCCATTGTCATTGCCGCAGCAAAATACGACTTCCTGCCCTATATCTTCAATTGCTGGTTTGCGCCCGCGCTGATGGTGGGCGTCACCCTTGGGCTGTTCTTCGATTACCTGCCCCACCGACCATTCCAGTCACGCAACCGCTGGCACAATGCCCGCGTCTACCCGGGCAGGTTGATGAACTGGCTGATCATGGGCCAGAACTACCACCTGGTGCACCACCTCTGGCCCTCGATCCCCTGGTTCGAATACCGGCCCGCTTATCACGCCACCAAGCATCTGCTCGATGCCAAGGGGTCACCCCAGCGCCTTGGCCTGTTCGAATCCCGCAGCGATGTGCTCAATTTTCTCTACGACATCCTGCTGGGTGTGCGCAGCCACAGAAAACGCCGCAGCAAGCTGCGTCCCTTGGCGGCCCTGATGCCCACCCGCCACGCGCGCCGGCGGGTGCTGGAGCTGCTGCATCGCACGGCTGTGTCGCCGGTGCGCTGAGCGCTCACTCCCCCAGAATCTTCGGCACCCGGAAGAAGTCACCCTCGCGCTGGGGAGCCAGATCCAGGAGTTCGTCGCGGACCGGGGTGGGTTCCACGCTGTCCTCGCGGGTGACGTTCACCACTTCCACCGCCCGGGTCGTGGGAGGCACCCCCTCGGTGTCCACGGCCTGCAGGTGGTCCACGTAGTCGAGAATGCGCTCCAGCTGGCCTGTGTAGGTCGCGATCTTCTCTTCAGGAAGAGCCAGTCGGGCCAGGGCGGCCACCTTGCGCACGTCGTCGGCGCTGATCTTGCTCATCGGACTGCTGGTGGCGCAGGCGCGACGCTAGCGCCAGCCCAGCCCAGCCCAGCCCAGCCCAGCCCAGCCCAGCCCCACTCGGCTCGACCCAGCCCTCTGCGCTTCAGTCCTCCGCCGCCAGGAACGCCTGCAGATCCGCCGCCAGGGCTGAGGCGGCCAGCTCCAGAAAGGTGTGGCCATGCTCGGCGCTGGCCAGATAGGGGTCCGACCCCATGCGCCCGTCCGGGTGGCGGCGGCGGAAGTCATCCGGTCCATGGATCGGTCCGGCCGGCGGTGGCTCCGGCAGCGGCCGCTGCTTGTGGATCAGGCTCGGCTCCAGATGCAGGGTGAGGGCGATTTCGCTGGGGGTGGCGTGGTGTCCCTCGCGATCGCCGTAGAGCTCCCGCGCCTTCTGCATCACCGGCGGCGCCATGAACCAGTTGGCCAGCCTGCAGCGCAGCCGCGGTGCCACCGCCAGGCCCCGGGCCGAGGCGGTGGTGTGGGCCTGGGCGAAGGCGGCCTTGCCGGTGGCGATGTTGCCGCCATGGCCGTTGATCACGTAGATGCGCTCGAAGCCGTGCCGCGCCAGGGACAGCACCACGTCGTGCAGCACCGCCATCAGGGTGGACGGCTGGAGGCTCACGGTGCCCGCGAAGCCCAGGTGGTGTTCCGCCATGCCGAAGGCCTGGGTGGGGGTGACCAGCACCCCGGTGCGACGGCCCACCTCCAGCGCCACCGCCTCGGCGGTGAGGGCGTCGGTGCCGATGGCCCCGCTGGGGCCGTGCTGTTCGGTGGATCCCAGGGGCACGATCACGCCCCGGCAGCGCTCCAGATAGGCCTCCACTTCAGGCCAGCTGCGCAACTGCAGCCGGATGGCCTCCGTGCCCACGGCGCCCGCGGTGGTGGTGTCCTCGGTCTGGGTCATGGCGGTGGTGAGGATGGGCTGGAGGGGCTGGCCGGAGCCGGCGCAAACGGGTCAGGGTGAACAGCGGCAGCCCTGCCCACCCTGCCTAGGATCGGCGGGCGAGCTGAGCCGTTGGCGCCCATGCTGCACCGCAAGCTCTATCAATTCTGCGCCGAGCGCCGGCCGGTCTGGGTGTTTCTGCGGGACCAGCAGCGCTGGATCGAGGAGGCCCTGGTGGTGGAGATCGACGGTGATCTGGTCACCCTCCGCTACGACGCCGCCGACGACGACGAAGCCCACAGCTGGGAGGAGAGCGTCCGCCTCGATTCGATCGGCGCCGTGAGCACACGCCTGTCCTACGTGTGCCGGGCTCCCGGTGAGGAGCTCCCCATGGCCGACGACTGCCCCGAAGCCGAGCGCCTCAGCGGCTGAACCCCTCGGCCGTTGTCTCCGGGTCAGTGGGCGGTGCCGTTGCCGTCGTAGTCGTCCGTGTCGTAGTAGCCCCCCTTGGTGCCGAAGAACAGTGTGGCCAGGCAGAACAGACCGCTGATGGCCAGCAGAACGGTGCCCAGGTTGAAGCCGGAGGCCGTGGTGGCGGCGGAGCTGTCCATGGCGGCGACGGCGGAAGGGCTGACCTCCATTGTGCTGCCCGCCGCCTTCTTTGCACGGCCGGCCCGGCAGGTGGCACCCGAGCTGGTGGGCTGCCTGCTGGTGCGGCAACGGCCGGACGGCTCCCGCCTCTGGGGAGTGATCGTGGAGACCGAGGCCTACTGCCAGAGCGAGCCCGCCTGCCATGGCCACCGCCGCCGCAGCCCCAGCAACGCCACCCTGTTCGGGGAGCCGGGGCACTTCTACGTGTATCTCACCTACGGGGTGCACCACTGCGTGAACGTGGTCACCGACAGGCCCGACTGGGCCGGCGGCGTGCTGCTGCGGGCCGCTGAACTTCCCGGGGAGGCGGAGCGCAGCGCCGCGGGGCCGGGGCTGCTGGCGCGGCGCTTCGGCATCGACC
>JBATEO010000191.1:0-10498 GCA_049664045.1 Prochlorococcaceae cyanobacterium | reverse complement strand
TGGGCGCCGGCCTGATCGCCCCGGCCCTTGTGGCGGATCTGGCGCCCTGCCCCGCCTGCCTGGTCGAGCAGGCCGACCCCGCCAGCCGCCGCCACCGCTACCCGTTCATCAGTTGCAGTGCCTGCGGACCGCGCTACTCGATCGCCACCGCCGAGCCCTTCGCCCGCGCGCACACCACCCTGGCGGCGTTTCCGCTCTGTGCCGACTGCCGGGGGGAGTTCGAGGATCCCGCCGACCGCCGCTTCCACGCGGAGACCATCGGCTGCCCCGCCTGCGGGCCGCGGCTGCGGCTGCTCGGAGCTGACGGCCGCGAGCAGCTGGGTGAACCGATCGACGCGGCGGCCGCGCTGCTGCGCGCCGGCGGCATCCTGGCGCTGCAGGGGGTGGGCGGCTTTCAGCTGCTGGTGGATGCCACCCAGCAGGAGGCGGTGCTGCGGCTGCGGCGGCGCAAGCGGCGCCCGGCCAAGCCCTTTGCCCTGCTGGTGGCCGAGCCGGCGTGGGTGGAGACCCAGGTGCGGCTGGGGGATGCGGAGCGCCGCGTGCTGGCCTCAGCCGCCGCCCCGATCGTGCTTCTGCGCCGGCGCCACGACGGGGCCATCCCGGCGGCGGAGAGGGTGACCGCGGAGCGGCTGGTGGCCGAAGCGGTGGCGCCGGGCAGTGCGGCCCTGGGGGTGATGCTGCCCGCCTCGCCCCTGCACCAGCTGCTGGTGGAGGCCGTGGGTCAGCCCCTGGTGGCCACCAGCGGCAACCCCAGCGGCGAGCCGCTGTGCATCGATCCCCGGGAGGCCCGGCAGCGGCTGGGGGCCATTGCCGATGCCTTCCTGGAGCACAACCGTCCTATCGCCCGCCCCCTCGACGACTCGCTGGCCCAGCTGATCAACGGCCGCCCGGTGCTGCTGCGCCGGGCCCGTGGCTATGCCCCTGCCGCCCTGGAGCTGCCGGCGCCACCGCCCGCGGATCGCACCGTGCTGGCCCTGGGCGGCGACCTCAAGGCGGCGCCGGCCCTGGCCCGGGACGGGCGCATCTGGGTGGCGCCCTACCAGGGTGATCTGGCCGGAGCCCGCCAGCAGCAGATGGTGGCGGCGGGGCTGGAGGAGTTGCTGCATCGCTCCGGCACCGGCGACGGTGGCGTCAATGCCGCTGGGGGCGGACACGATGGGCCTGCCCCGGTGTCGCTGGTGGCGGATGCCCACCCCGGCTACCTGAGCCGCGCCCTGGCGGAGCGCCTGGCCGGAGCCTATGCCCTGCCCCTGCAGCTGGTGCAGCACCACCGGGCCCATGGCCTGGCGGTGGCGGCCGAGCACGGCCTCGATGGCCCGCTGCTCGTGTGGGCGGCCGACGGGCTCGGTTACGGCCCGGGGCCCGGCCACCAGCTCTGGGGCGGGGAGCTGCTGCTGCTCGATGGCGGTGGAGAGGCGGAGCGGCTGGCTTGCCTGCGGCCCTGGGCGCTGCCGGGGGGCGAGCGGGCGATGCGCGAGTCGAGGCGGGCGGCCCTGGGGTTGCTGCTGGCGGCCGATCCGGCGTTGCTGGATCACCCCGGAGCCGCCGCCACCCGGGACGCCTTTGACACCGCTGAGCGCCGGTTGCTGGCGGCGGCGCTGGCCAGCGGCTGCAACGCCCCGTTCAGCTCGGCCCTGGGCCGGCTGTTCGACGCCGTCGCCTCCCTGCTGGGGGTGGTGCAGGAGCAGAGCTTCGAGGGGGAGAGCGGGCTGCTGCTGGAAGGGCTGGCCCGCCGCTGGCATGAGAAAGCGGCGGCGGCAGCGGCGCTGCCACAGGCGCCAGTGCCGCCGGTGCCCGTGCCCCTGGTGCCCTCGCCGGCGGGGGCGGCTCCCGATCTGCCCCTGGGCTGGCTGGACTGGGAGCCGTTGCTGCGTCAGCTGCTGGTGGCCCGGGCCGCGGGGGTGGGGGGAGCGCCGCTGGCGGCCGGTTTCCACGCCGCGGTGGTGGCCGGCCTGGTGGTGGCTGCGGAACGGGCGGCGGAGACCACTGGCTGCCGGCGGGTGGCGCTGGCCGGTGGCTGCTTCCAGAACGCCCTGCTGCTGGAGGGCTGCATCGCCGGTCTGCGGGCCGCCGGCCTGGAGCCCTGGTGGTCTTTGCAACTGCCGTGTAACGACGGCGGGCTGGCCCTGGGCCAGCTGTGGGCAGCCCTGAAGCACCGGCCTATAACGAAATCGGGCGCCCCCTCCTGAACGCCGCGCGTCCCCGCACCCCGCACTCCCGCCCCATGTGCCTGGCCACGCCCGGAGTGATCCTGGCGATCAGCGACGGCCATCCCGTGCCCGGGAAATCTGCGGCTGGTCAAGCTGCCGGGGGTGCAGCGGCGGCCGATCCGCTCTGGCGCTGTGCCGAGGTGGACTTCGGCGGCGTGCGCCAGCAGGTGAGCCTGGCCTGCCTGCCCGAGGCGGTGGTGGGGGACCGGGTGCTGGTGCATGTGGGCGTGGCCCTGAGCCTGGTGCACGACGACGACCCGCCAGCCCACAGCCTCCCGCTCTCATGACGGCCACCCAGACCAGCTCCGGCACTGACGCCACCGCCACCGCCGCCACGATCACGGTGGACGGCAACGAGGCCGTGGCGCTGGTGGCCTACCGCCTCAACGAGGTGATCGCCATCTACCCGATCACCCCTGCCTCGCCGATGGGCGAGTGGGCCGACGCCTGGGCGGCGGAGGGCCGCCCCAACCTCTGGGGTTCGGTGCCGTCGGTGGTGGAGCTGCAGAGCGAGGCCGGCGCCGCCGGCACCGTGCACGGCGCCCTGCAGGCCGGCGCCCTCACCACCACCTTCACGGCCAGCCAGGGGCTGCTGCTGATGATCCCCAACCTCTACAAGTGGGCCGGGGAACTCACGCCGGTGGTGCTGCACGTGGCGGCCCGCTCCCTGGCGGCCCAGGGGCTCTCGATCTTCGGCGACCACAGCGACGTGATGGCCACCCGCGGCACCGGCTGTGCCGTGCTCTGCTCGGCCTCGGTGCAGGAGGCCGGCGACTTCGCCGCCATCGCCACCCGCGCCAGCCTGCGCAGCCGGCTGCCGTTCCTGCATGTGTTCGACGGCTTCCGCACCTCCCACGAGATCCAGAAGCTGCACCCCCTCAGCGACGACCTGCTCCGGCAGCTGATCCCCGAGGCCGAGATCAGCGCCCACCGGGCCCGGGCCCTCACGCCCGACCGTCCAGTGGTCCGTGGCACTGCCCAGAACCCGGATGTGTACTTCCAGGCGCGGGAGTCGGTGAACCGCTTCTACGACGCGGCCCCCGGCCACGTGCTGGAGGCCATGGAGCGCTTCGGTGAGCTCAGCGGCCGCCACTACCGCCCCTTCGACTACGTGGGCCCGGCCGATGCCGAGCGGGTGCTGGTGCTGATGGGCTCGGGCTGCGAAACGGCCGAGGAAACCCTGGAGGTGCTGCAGGCCGCCGGCGAGCGTGTGGGGCTGCTGAAGGTGCGTCTGTTCCGGCCCTTCTCCGCCCGCCTGCTGGTGGAGGCCCTGCCGGCCAGCACCCGGGCGATCGCCGTGCTCGACCGCTGCAAGGACCCCGGCGCCAGCGGCGAACCCCTTTACCTCGATGTGCTCACCGCCGTCGCCGAGCAGTGGAGCGCCGTGCACGGGGCGGCCGTGCAGGGAGCGGCCGGGGCGGTGGCGCTGCCGAAGGTGCTGGGCGGCCGCTACGGCCTCTCCTCCAAGGAGTTCACCCCGGCGATGGTGAAGGCGGCGTTCGATCACCTCAAGGGCGCGCTGGTGGGCGGCGAGGTGCTCAACCACTTCACGGTGGGCATCGACGACGACCTCACCCATCTCTCGCTGCCGCTGGAGGAGGACTTCGTCACCGAACGGCCCCTGGCCGCCGCAGACAGCGCAGACGGCGCTGGCGGTGCCGGTGCCGAGGCTGGTGAGGTGCGCGCGGTGTTCTACGGCCTGGGCTCCGACGGCACCGTGGGCGCCAACAAGGCGGCGATCAAGATCATCGGCGAGGGCACCGACCTGTTCGCCCAGGGCTACTTCGTCTACGACTCGAAGAAATCCGGTTCGGTCACGGTGTCGCACCTGCGCTTCGGGCCGCGGCCGATCCGCTCCACCTACCTGATCCAGCGCCCCACCTTCGTGGCCTGCCACCAGTGGGACTTCCTGGGCCGCTTCGATCTGCTGGCGGGCATCGAGCCCGGCGGGGTGTTCCTGCTCAACAGTCCCTATGAGCCCTCCGAGAGCTGGCGCCGCCTGCCCCAGAGCCTGCGTCAGGGCATCCGCGAGCGGCGGCTGCGGGTGTGGGTGATCGACGCCAGTCGCGTCGCCCGCGAGGCCGGCATGGGTTCGCGCATCAACACGGTGATGCAGGCGGGTTTCTTCGCGGTGAGCGGCGTGCTGCCGCGGGAGGAGGCGATCGAGCGCATCCGCGCCTCGATCCGCAAGACCTACGGGCGCAAGGGGGAGGCGGTGGTGGCGATGAACCTGGCCGCCCTCGACGCCAGCCTCGATCACCTCCACGAACTCGACTGGCAGCAGCTCGATGCCGCCGCTGCCGAGGCTCAGGCAGACGCCGCCGCCGAAGCCGGAGCCGGTCCCGACGGAGACACCGCCGAGCCGTCCCTGGCCGAGCGGCTGGCGCAGGCCCCCGCCTTTGTGCGCGAGGTGATTGCGCCGATGCTGGAACGCCGCGGCGACGCGCTGCCGGTGAGCGCCCTGCCCTGCGACGGCACCTGGCCGGTGGGCACGTCGCGCTGGGAGAAGCGCAACATCGCCGCCGAGGTGCCGGTGTGGGAGAGCGATCTGTGCGTGCAGTGCGGCAAGTGCGTGCTGGTGTGTCCCCACGCCGTGATCCGCGCCAAGGTGGCCGAACCGCAGGCTTTCAGCGCCGCCCCCGAGGGCTTCCGCACCGCCCCGGCCCGCGATCACGCCTTCGGCGGCCAGACGTTCACGATCCAGGTGGCGGCTGAGGACTGCACCGGCTGCAACCTCTGCGTGGAGGTGTGCCCGGCGCGGGACCGCAGCGAGCCGAAGCGCAAGGCGCTGAACATGGCCCCGCAGCGGCCCCTGCGGGAGCAGGCCCGGGGTCACTGGGACTTCTTCCTGCAGCTCCCGGAGACGCCGCGGGAGGGGCTCAACCTGCACAAGATCGGCCAGCAGCAACTGCAGCAGCCCCTGTTCGAGTTCTCCGGAGCCTGCGCCGGCTGCGGCGAGACGCCCTACCTCAAGCTCGCCAGCCAGCTGTTCGGCGACCGCATGCTGATCGCCAACGCCACCGGCTGCACCTCGATCTACGGCGGCAACCTCCCCACCACCCCCTGGAGCGCCAACGCCGAGGGCCGGGGTCCGGCCTGGAGCAACTCGCTGTTCGAGGACAACGCCGAGTTCGGCTACGGGATGCGCGTGGCCCTCGATCAGCAGCGCCGGATGGCGCTCGATCTGCTGCAGCGCCTGGCCAGCGAGCTCTCGGCCGACGAGCTGCCGCCGGCCCTGGTGGACGGGCTGCGCGACGCCGATCAGGGCGATGAGGCCGGCATCGCCGAGCAGCGGGAGCGGGTGGCGGCGCTCAAGGGTCGGCTGCAGGCCGTGCTGGACGGTCCTGGTGCAGCGGACGACCAGGTGCGCGCCCAGATCCGCAACCTGCTGGAGCTGGCCGATGCGCTGGTGAAGAAGAGCGTGTGGCTGGTGGGCGGCGACGGCTGGGCCTACGACATCGGTTTCGGTGGCCTCGACCACGTGCTCGCCGCTGGCCGCGACGTCAATGCCCTGGTGCTCGACACCGAGGTGTACTCCAACACCGGCGGCCAGGCCTCCAAGGCCACGCCCCTGGGAGCGGTGGCCAAGTTCGCCGCCTCCGGCAAGCCTGCCGGCAAGAAGGACCTGGGCCTGATGGCGATGACCTACGGCAGCATCTACGTGGCCAGCGTGGCCATGGGCGCCCGCGATGAGCACACCATCCGCGCCTTCCTGGAGGCCGAGAGCTACCCGGGGCCGGCGCTGATCCTGGCCTATTCCCACTGCATCGCCCACGGCATCGACATGGCCAAGGGCATGGCCCATCAGAAGCTGGCGGTGGACACCGGCCGCTGGCTGCTCTACCGCTACGACCCGCGCCGGGTCGAGCGCGGCGAGAACCCGCTGCAGCTCGACAGTCCGCCGCCGCGGCGCAAGCTGGAGGAGGGGATGGCGGCGGAGAACCGCTTCCGCATGCTGCGCTACAGCCAACCGGAGCGCGCCCGGGAGCTGGGCCGCGCCGCCCAGGCCGAGCTCGACCGCCGCTGGGCCGCCTACCGCGCCCTCGCCGGCCAGACCGCTGCCGGCGGCCAGAGTGCTGCCGGCGGCACCGAGACGGGAGGTGAGTCATGAGCGTGGACACCGCCGTGGACCTCAGCACCAGCTACCTCGGCCTGCCCCTGCGCACCCCCCTGGTGGTGGGCGCCGCCTGGCCCCTCAGCGAGCACGTGGAACAGCTGCAGGAGCTGGAGCGGCACGGGGCCGCGGCGATCGTGCTGCACTCCCTGTTCGAGGAGCAGATCGAGCAGGAGCAGCTCGATCTGCACTGGCACGCCAGCCACGGCGCTGAGAGCTACGGCGAGGCCCTCAGCTACCTGCCCGACACCGCCGTGCTGCATGAGGGCCAGGATCTCTACCTGCGCCTGATCGAGCAGGCCCGCCGGTGGGTGCAGATCCCGGTGATCGCCAGCCTCAACGGCAACCAGCCCGGCCGCTGGGTGGAAACGGCGCGGCGCATCGAGGCGGCCGGTGCCCACGCCCTGGAGCTGAACATCTACGACCTGCCCACCGACCCGGAGCTGAGCAGCGAGGCGATCGAGACCCAGGTGGAGGAGATCGTGCGCGAGGTGCGCGCCGAGGTGCGGCTGCCCCTGGCGGTGAAGCTCAGCCCCTTCTTCACCAACCTGCGTGCCATGGCCCGGCGGCTGGCGGCGACCGGCGCCGACGGCCTGGTGCTGTTCAACCGCTTCTACCAGCCCGACATCGACATCGAGGAGCTGGAGGTGCGGCCCAACCTGCTGCTTTCAGGTCCCCACGATCTGCGCCTGCCGCTGCGCTGGATCGCCCTGCTGCATGGCCGTGAGCCCCTGGATCTGATCGCCAGCGGTGGCGTGTCGCGCGGCACCGACGTGGTGCGGTTGCTGATGGCCGGCGCCTGCGCCACCCAGATGGTGGCGGCGCTGCTGCGCCACGGGCCCGAGCGCCTGCGCGGCATCGAGGAGGAGCTCAGCACCTGGCTGATGGAGCACGACTACAGCTCGCTGCAGGAGCTGATCGGCTGCATGAGCCAGCAGCGCTGCGCCAATCCCGGCGAATACGAGCGCGCCCAGTACATGCGCGTGCTGCAGAGCTACCGCCCGTGACGCCGCCCCGAGCTGTCGAGCTCGCCGCCGAGTTGGCCGCCATCACCACCCGGCCCTGGACCCTGATGGAGGTGTGCGGCGGCCAGACCCACGCGATCGTGCGCTGGGGCCTCGATCAGCTGCTGCCGCCGGGGGTGGAGCTGATCCATGGGCCGGGGTGCCCGGTGTGCGTGACGCCGGCCGCCACCATCGACGCCGCCCTGGCCCTGGCGCGCCGGCCGGAGGTGATCCTCTGCTCCTACGGCGACATGCTGCGGGTGCCGGGCAGCGATCCCGGCGACGATCTGCTCGGGGTGCGGGCCGCCGGCGGCGACGTGCGCCTGCTCACCTCGCCGCTGCAGGCCCTGGAGGTGGCCACCGGCCACCCCGAGCACCAGGTGGTGTTCCTGGCGGTGGGCTTCGAGACCACCGCCCCGGCCACGGCGCTGCTGGCCCGCCAGGCCCTGGCCCTGGGGCTCACCAACCTGTCGCTGCTGGTGGCCCACGTGCGCGTGGTGCCGGCCATGGCCACGATCCTCAGCGACCCCGGCAACCGGGTGCAGGGCTTCCTGGCGGCCGGCCACGTGGGCTCGGTGATGGGGCTGGCGGAACTCGAGGAGCTGGTGGAGCGTCACCGGCTGCCGGTGGTGATGACCGGTTTCGAGCCCGCCGACGTGATGGCCGGGCTGCTGGCCTGCGTGCGGCTGCTGGAGGCCGGCACCCCCCGGGTGGTGAACGCCTACGGGCGGGTGGTGCGGCCCGAGGGCAACGCCGCCGCCCAGCGCCAGATGGAAGCCGTGTTCGAGGTGGTGGACCAGCCCTGGCGGGGGCTGGGGGTGCTGGCAGGTGGCGGGCTGGCCCTGCGCGGCGCCTACCGCCGCCTCGATGCCCGCGAGCGCTTCGGCGTTGACCGCGCCTTCAGCGGCGGTGGCGGCTGCGGCTGCACGGGTGGGGCTGATGGCTTGATGCAGGAGCGGGCCGATCAACGGGGCGAAGCATCCCTCTGCATCAGCAGTGCCATCCTGCGCGGCCAGGCCGTCCCGCCCGACTGCCCCGCCTTCGGCACCGCCTGCACGCCCCTGCACCCGCTGGGTGCGCCGATGGTGTCGAGTGAGGGGGCCTGCGCCGCCTACCACCGCTACCGGCCGGCGTCCCCCCGGGCCACGGCCTCATCCGGTGCCGCGGTGTCCAGGCCGGCGTCGATCGGGCCCTGACCGACCGGTTTCCAGGGCATCTTCGCCAGACCCAGCTGCTGCAGCCGCTCCAGCGCGGAGAGCTGCAGGCTGCCGACGCGGTCGCGCACCCAGGGCAGGGCGAGGGGATCGAGACCGTTCCAGGGCAGGTAGGGGTTGCGGCGCAGGGAGGCATAGATCTCCACCCGGCAGGTGGGGTGGTCGCTGGCGGTGCGGCCGTGGAAGCCGCGGGTGTCGGCGATCACCAGGGTGTTGGCCTTCACCGCGAAGCGGCGCGGCGCCGGCAGCCCCATGGCCGCCAGGTCGTCCGGCCCCACCCGGAACGAGCCGCGGGCGTGGTAGGGGATCGGGTGGTCGGCCGCCTCCAGGCTCTGGCGCCGCTCCCACCCCAGACGCTCCGGGGTCATCCGGTGGGAGCCGGGCACGTAGGCGAAGGGGCCCTCGCTCTCGGCCACGTCGTGCAGGAAGAACCAGGCCTTGGCGATCGAGTGAAAGGTGTCGGCGTGGAGGGTGGCCTGGGGATCGGGCCGCTCGCTCGGCAGCCCGGCCAGGATCGCCTGCAGGGAGAAGATCGGCTCGGCGCCGGTGCCGGCCACGTAGCGGATCAGGTCGCGCACCTCCCGGCTGGCCAGCAGCCCTTCCAGCTGGGGATGGCTGCCGCGCAGCTGGGCGCGGTCGAGGGCGACGCGGCGGGTGACGGCGTTGCCCTGGCGCATCTCCAGCCGCGGCCAGGCGCTGCCGTACACCTCCCGCCTGAGGGCCTCGAACTGCTCGGGGGGCAGCAGGTTCTCGCGGATCACGTAGCCCTGCTCGGCGTACTGCTGCCGGTCGGCCGGATCGATGCGCCGGCCCAGGCGCCAGCGGCGCTGGGCGGTGACGGCGTCGGCCAGGCGGATGCGGCCCACGTGCAGGCCGAGACGGTTGAGCTCCCTGCTGCCGATCACCGGGTTGTCGCGGAACGACTTGGCGCCGCTCAGCAAGGCCAGGGGGGCCAGGGCGGCACGCACCGCGCGGGAGGGTGTGGCCTTGGCCATCGGGCGGCGGATCGGGCGGCGGATCTGCCATTCTCCGCCCACAGCCCACGCCCGATGACCGAGCGGATCCAGCTGGCCCACGGCGGCGGCGGCAGCCTGATGCAGGAGCTGATCCGCCGGGAGCTGCTGCCGCTCTATGGCGAGCCGGCGCCGGTGCTGCACGATGCCGCCAGCCTGGCGCTGCCGGGCGAGCGGCTGGCCTTCACCACCGACGCCTACGTGGTGCAGCCGCTGGAGTTTCCGGGCGGTGACATCGGCAGCCTGGCGGTGACGGGCACCGCCAACGATCTGGCGATGGCCGGGGCCAGGCCGCGGCACCTGAGCGTGGCCCTGATCCTGGAGGAGGGGCTGCCGCTGGAGCTGCTGCGGCGCATGGTGGCGTCGATGCAGGCGGCAGCCGGTGCCTGCGGGGTGAGCATCGTCACCGGCGACACCAAGGTGGTGGAGCGGGGCAAGGCCGACCGTCTGTTCATCAGCACCAGCGGCATCGGCGTGATCGAGGCCGCTGCGCCGATCGGGCCGGGGGAGATCCGGGCCGGTGACGCCCTGCTGGTGAGCGGCGATCTGGGCCGCCACGGGGTGGCGATCCTGGCGGCCCGCCATGGGCTCGACCTGCAGCCGCCGGTGCTCAGCGACTGCGCGCCGCTGTGGCCCCAGGTGGCCGCCCTGCTGGCGGCTGGCGTCACCCCCCACTGCCTGCGCGACCTCACCCGCGGCGGACTGGCCAGTGCCCTGGCGGAACTGGCCGAGGCCTCGGGTCTGGAGTTCGCCGTGCAGGAGGAACGGCTGCCGGTGATCGAGCCGGTGGCGCGCACCTGTGAGCTGCTGGGCTTCGAGCCGCTGCACCTGGCCAACGAGGGACGCTTCCTGGCGGTGCTGCCCGCCGATCAGCTGGAGCGGGCCCTGGCGGTTCTGGCGGCGTTGCCGGTCCCGACCGGGGCGGCCTGGATCGGCACGGTGC
>JBATEO010000190.1:0-5316 GCA_049664045.1 Prochlorococcaceae cyanobacterium | reverse complement strand
GAGCTGGAGCTGGAGCGGGCGTGGCGCGCGCCGGCCCGGGAGCTGGCGCTGCTGGAGGCCGCCGGGCACCTGGCTGCCGAGCCGCTCTGCCCCTACCCTCCCGGCATCCCCCTGCTGGTGCCCGGGGAGCGGATCGACGCCGCACGGGCGGACTGGCTGGCCGGGCAGGCCCTCCGGTGGCCCGGCCAGATCGCTGATACGGTGAAGGTTGTGGCCAGCTGACACCCCGTGGCCGGACCACCAACTCCCCACAATTCACCTCCCACCCCACCCCAACCCCCACCCCAACCCCCACCCCACAGCTCACCAGGCACCACCCCCTTCAGCTGGGACTTCGTGACCCCGGGGTTGCCGGACGGTGCCTTCGCCGACGCCCCCGGCTTCAGCCCCACGCCGATGGAGCTGCGCGTGATGCTGCTGGCCCACCTGCGACCTCGGGCTGATTCACTGGTGTGGGATGTGGGCGGCGGCACCGGCGCCCTGGCCCTGGAGATCGCCCGGCTGATGCCGGCCGGCGCCGTGCACACCCTGGAGCGCGACCCCGAGGCGATCGCCCTGCTGGAGCGCAACCGGCTGCGCTTCGGGATCGCCAACCTGCACATCCACGCCGGCGCGGCACCGCACGACCTTGAGCTGCTGCCGCCACGGCCCGACCGGGTGCTGCTGGAGGTGGCGCGGCCCCTCGGTGCGGTGCTGACGGCGGTGTGGCAAGCGTTGCAGCCCGGCGGCCGGCTGGTGATCAGCACCGCCAGCCTGGAGGGACTGGTGGACGCCACCGATACCCTGGGCCAGCTCGCCGCCCGTGACGTGCAGGTGGTGCAGGCCACCGTGCACCGCATGCAGCGCCGCGGCAGTCAGGCCAAGCTGGCGGCGGCGGAGCCGCTGTTCCTGATCGCGGCCGAACGCCCTTGAGTCCGCCGTCGCCGCCGCTGTCCGTGCCGCCCCGATCCCGCAAGGCCACCTCCCTGGCCCGGCTGGCGAGCGGCTGCGCGGTGGGTGGGTTCGGTTACGTGGTGGTGACGCTCGGCGGCTGGTGGTTCACGGTGGCCGTGGGGGTGATCGTGCATCTGGGCCTGCTGGAGTTCTTCCGCATGGCCCAGTTCAAGGGGATCCGGCCCGCCACCAAGACCACCCTGGTGGCGGTGCAGCTGCTGCTGTTCTCCACCCAGGCCATTCCCAGCGACGTGGCGGCGGTGGTGCTGCCCGCCGCGGGGGCGGTGATCTGCGGCTGGCTGCTGCTGCAGCCGGTGACGGGCACCATTGCCGACATCGCCGCCTCGATCTTCGGGCTCTTCTACCTCGGCTTTCTGCCCAGCCACTGGATCAAGCTGCGCGCCCTCCCCGACAGCGGTCTGGCGCTCACCTTGCTGGCCTGTTTCCTGATCGTGGCCACCGACATCGGCTCCTACGTGATCGGCCGGTGGCTGGGGCGGCGGCCGCTGTCGCCGATCTCCCCGGGCAAGACCGTGGAAGGCGTCTTCGGTGGGGTGGCCTGCGCCATGGCCGTGGGGGTGATGGGCGGGCTCTGGATCGGCTGGCAGTGGGGCTGGCTGATCGGGGCGGTGCTGGGGGCGGTGGTGGCCCTGTTCGCAGTGGTGGGTGATCTCACCGAATCGATGATGAAACGGGACGCGGGGCTGAAGGATTCCGGCGATGCCATCCCCGGCCACGGCGGCGTGCTGGACCGGATCGACAGCTACCTCTTCGTGCCGGCCGTGGTCTACTCCCTGGTGACCCTGGTGCTGCCGTTGCTGCAGCGCTAGGGCGTTAGCGCTAGGGGATCACCGTGGCCTCGCCCTCCAGCACCACCATGCCGGCCTCCACGGCCGCCCGCTGGAGCCGCAGGGGTGGCTCGATCGGCAGCAGGCTGCGCAGGCTGCCGTCCACGCTGGCGAGTTCGAGACCACCCTCGCAGGACTGGAGCGTGGCTTCCAGCTCCACAGGCCTGCGCTCCGCCATCCCCTGCGCCACCAGCACCAGCCGCTCCCCCCGCACCTGCAGGCCCACCAGCGGCGTGATCCCCACCAGCTGTTCAGCCAGCTGGTCGGCGATGCTGCGCCAGCGGGGCTGGGCGAAGGAGCGGCTGAGCCCCGCGGCGGTGAGGCTCACCAGCCCGCTCACCCGGAAACTCTGCTGGAGCTGCACGCCTTGTCCCCGCCAGAGGCTGCCCACCTGCACCTGCAGGGGGCCGCTGACCAGCTCCACCATCTCCAGGTCGAGGTTCTGATAGGTCACGCCCCGGGCCTTCACCTGCACCCCGGCCAGGCGGCCGCGCAGCAGCGCCCCGGTGGAGCCCCTCAGCTGGATCTCCAGGCTCTCCACCCGCTCGCACTGCTGGCGCAGCCACAGCTGCAGGGCGGCCGAGAGCAGATGCAGCAACGGTCCGCCCTGATCGGAGCCTGAGCCGACCGCGCCGGCAGGGGGTGGTGGCGGCGGGGGGGGATTGGTCACGATGGGGCGGCCGGCTGCCGCAGCCAGGTGGCGGCCACGGCGTGGGGCTGGTCGATGTGGGGCAGGTGGCCGCAGTTCTGCAGTTCGCGCACGCGCTCGCCCAGCAATTCGAGAGCAGCGCGCTTCTGGGGAAGGCGCAGGATGCGGTCCTGGGCTCCCCAGAGCACCTCCAGCGGTTGGGGCGGCAGGGGGGCGCCGCAGCCCGCGAAGCCCCCGGAGCGGGCGAAGGCGGCCAGGGCTTCGGCCCAGCGCGGAACCTGCAGGTGCAGCGAGGCGATCTCCAGTTCCGCTGGCCCCACGTCGCTGTCGGGATCGGCGAAGGCGCTGCGGCAGAGACCGCGCCGCACCCCGGGCAGTGCCAGGAAGCGCACCCCCAGGCCATCGAGCAGCGGCGGCAGGGGCATCGGCCGGCCGGTGAGCCCCGCCGGCGCCAGCAGCAGCAGGCGGTTGATGCTGCGGGGCCGCCGCCGGGCCAGCTCCACCGCCACCGCACCCCCCATCGAAGCGCCGATCAGGCCGACGCCCCCTTCGCTGCCGCCCCTCTTGTCGCCGCCACCGCCGTGGCGCTCCTCGATGGCCGCCAGCAGTCGCTCCAGGTGGTCGAGCACCGGTCCCGGTCCGTAGGGGCCGGCGGCGGGGCGCAGCGTGAAACCGAAGCCATGCAGATCGGGGATGTACAGCCGGTGGCTGGCGGCCAGCCGGGGAGCCAGCCGGCGGAACTCGAGAAAGGAACTGTCGAAGCCGTGCAGCAGCAGCAGCGGCGGTCCCTCCCCGAGCACCGCCACGGGCCACTCCCCCGGCAGCCCGGCCAGGGACCACCACTGCACCCGGGAGGCCAGGTCGCGGCCCTGGGGATCGAGCAGGCCGGCGGCTGCCTCACTCACGAGCGCCCTGCAGCGCTCCTGCTGGTCGCGGGGGATCACGCCGGCTGCCGGTCTGGGCTGCAGAGGGCCTCGCTGGTGGTGCTCACCATCGCCGCCAGCAGATCGGCGTGGCCGACGGAGAAGGGCAAGTGGTGCAGGTCGGAGCCGGGGGCGCAGGCATGGGCGCACACCGTCTCCAGGTCGCTGAGGCTGGCCTGGCCCAGGCCCAGCTCGGCCAGGGTGGAGGGAATCCCCAGCCGCCGGAACAGCGGCAGCAGCTGCCGGCGGGCCTGGGCCGCCAGCTGCTGGCCGCCCACCAGCTCCTCCAGCCGCAGCTGCACCAGGATGCCGAACCCCACCTTCTCGCCGTGCAGGCTGCCGTGGCAGGCGGCCAGCTGCGTGAGGCCGTTGTGCACGGCATGGGCGGCCACCGTGCGGCAGCGGGCGCCGCCGAGTCCACCGATCACGCCGGCGGTGAGTCCGCAGGCCTCGGCCACCCGGACCCAGGCCTCGCTGGGGGGCTGGTGGGGCTGGGCGGCGTCGGCCAGGGCGGCCTCGGCCTCGAGCAGCAGCTGGTCGCGCAGCACGCGTGCCATCTGCACCGCCTGCTGGATCAGGCCGTCGTAGCTGCCGCCGCTGCTCACCGCGGCCTCGTACCACTTGGCCATGGCGTCGGCGATGCCGCTCGCCAGTGTGCGGGGCGGGGCCTGGCGCACCAGCTGGTGGTCGAACACCAGCAGATCCGGGCAGCGTTCCAGGACCACATCCCCAAGGAAGGCGCCCTGGGGGGAATAGAGATTGGAGAGGGCGGTCCAGCCGGCGCAGGTGGCGGCGCTGGTGGGCACGGTGACGCAGGGCAGCGCCAGCCGCTGGGCCAGCAGCTTGCCGGCGTCGAGAACCTTGCCGCCGCCGGCGGCCAGCACCAGATCCACCCCCGAACCCCCGGCCTGCGCCTCCACCCGCTCCAGATCCTCGGCGCAGCAGTCGTGCTCCAGCTCGGCCTGGCGCACCCTCAGGCCATCGGCTTCCAGCTCGGCGGCCAGCCGTTCGCGCATCCCTGCCGTGGACCGGCTGCGGCCCAGCAGCAGCACCTGGCGGCCGAGGCTGGCGATCCATGGCCGGGCGTCGCCCCAGGCACCGGAACCGCGCAGCACCCGGGCCGGAGCGATGCTGTGGGTGCTGACGGAGCTGTGGCCGCTGATGGAGGGCACGCTGCCGCCGGCGGGTTCCGTGTGGGGGTGTGGGCTATGGGCTGGCGTCATCGCACAATCGTATGCAGTGGCTGGAGCCAGCGGCCATGACGCGCGCCGCCATCGCCGTGGACGCGCCGCTCACCCGGGATGCCGCGGTGTCCATCGCCGAGGCCGGCGGCAACGCCGTGGACATCACGGTGGCGGCGGCGCTCACCGCCACCCTCAGCGAGACGCTGATGTGCTCGCTTGGCGGCTCCGGCTTCCTGATGGTGCAGCGGGGCGGCCAGCCGCCCGAGCTGATCGAGGGGGCCGATGTGGTGCCGTCGGGTGATCCGGCCCGGGCGGAGGTGTGGGAGATCGCGCTCCCCTACGGCGATGGCATCACCCTGCGGGCCGGCCCGGGCTCGGTGGCGGTGCCCGGCCTGCTGGCCTGCCTGCATCGGGCCTGGACACGGCATGGGTCGCTGCCCTGGCGGGAGCTGGTGCAGCCGGCGCTGGAGGTGGCGCGCCGGGGCTGGTCGGTGGGCGTGACCACAGCCCGCTGGCTGAAGATCGCCGGGGTACCCCTGCTGGCGCGCCAGCAGGCCAGCCGCAAATGCTTCCTGGCCGCTGGCCAGCGGCCCCTGCGGGCGGGGGAGCGGCTGCACTTCCCCGGCATGGTGGACACCCTGGAGCTGGTGGCGCGCCAGGGGGCCGCTGCCCTGTACGGCGGTGATCTGGGGGCGGCCTGGGCCGAGACCATGGCCGCCTGCGGCGGCCTGGTGACCCTCGCCGACCTGGCCCGCTACCGGGCCGTGGTGCGCCCGTCG
>JBATEO010000189.1:0-7350 GCA_049664045.1 Prochlorococcaceae cyanobacterium | reverse complement strand
GCCGCGGCCCTGGCGCGCAGCACGGCTTCGGCCTGCGGCTGCTGGGCAGCGCTGATGGCCACGGCTCCGGTCTGCAGGATGCCCGCCTTCTCGGTGGCGATCGCGGCCACGTCCGGCCCCAGCACCTCCGCGTGATCCAGGTCGATCGCCCCGAAGCCCACCACCTCCCGGCCTGGATGGCAGCTGGTGGCGTCCAGCCGACCGCCCAGTCCCACTTCCAGCACCACCAGGTCCTGGCCGCTGCCGGCGAAGGCCAGGAAGGCCGCCGCCGTCACCAGCTCGAAGGGCGTGAGCCGGTGCCGCCGGGCCGCCGGACCGGCAGCCAGCAGGTGCCGCCGCAGCTCGGCGGCGGCGATCGGGTCGCGCCCCAGCCTGATGCGCTCGGTCCAGCTCACCAGATGGGGCGAGGTGTAGAGCCCGGCGCGGATGCCGGCGGCCAGGAGGGCCTGGTGCACCAGGGTGCAGATCGAGCCCTTGCCGTTGGTGCCTGCCACCTGCACCGCCGCGAAGCGTCGCTCCGGATGGCCCAGCTCCTCCAGCGCGGCCCGCAACCGCTCGAGCCCCAGATCCACGCCGCGGTGGCTGAAGGGCTCGATCAGGTCGGCGAAGGGATCGGCGGGCCCCAGGCCCGGTCCTTCAGACAAGGCTGAGCAGGGCGCGCTCCAGGCGCTCCACCGCCAGACGCAGGTGCTTGGGCTTGATGGTGAGGGGCGGCACGAAGCGCACCACGCTGGCCCCGGCCGGCACCAGCAGCAGCCGCTCGGCCAGGGCGGCCTTCACCACCTCCGGTGCGCTTGGGGCCTCCGGGCGCAGCACCAGCCCCCGCAGCAGCCCCCAGCCCCGCTGGCCGGCGAGCAGCTGGGGGTGCCGGGCCACCAGCTCCTCCAGCAGCTCCTCCAGGTGCTGGCCCACTCGCCGCACATGGGCCAGCAGATCGCGCCGCTCGATCTCCGCCAGCACCGTGAGGCCGGCCCGGCAGGCAAAGGGGTTGCCGCCGAAGGTGCTGGCGTGGTCGCCGGGGCGGAAGTGGTCCACGGCCTGTTTCACGGCCAGTGCGCCGATGGGAATGCCGCCGCCCAGGCCCTTGGCCAGGGTGAAGGCATCGGGCTCCACCTCCAGCTGCTCGTAGCCCCAGAGGCGGCCGCTGCGCCCCACGCCGATCTGCACCTCATCGAAGATCAGCAGGATGCGGTGCTGATCGCAGAGCTCACGCAGGCGCTGGAAGAAGCCCCGATCACCGGGGTTCACGCCGCCTTCACCCTGCAGCGGTTCCACCAGCACCGCCGCCACCCGAGGTCCCTCGGCCTCGCACTCGGCCAGCAGCGCCTCGAAGGCGGCGGTGTCGTTGTAGGGGAAGTAGCGGAAGCCCTGCACCATCGGCGCGAAGCCCTGGTGGTAGCGGGGCTGACCGGTGGCGGTGACGGCGGCCAGGGTGCGGCCGTGGAAGCTGGCCTGGGCCGTGAGGATCAGCGGTGGGCGGCCGTCGTGAGCCTCGATGCCACGCACCAGGTGGGCGTGCTTGCGGGCCAGCTTGATCGCCGCCTCGTTGGCCTCGGCGCCGGAATTGCAGAAGAACACCCGGTCGAAGCAGCTGTGTGCGGTGATCGCCGCGGCCAGCTGCTCCTGCTCCGGAATCCGGTAGAGGTTGGACACGTGCTGCAGCCGCCCCAGCTGGCGGCAGAGGGCCTTGCGCAGGCGCCGATCGCTGTGGCCCAGGGTGCAGACGGCGATGCCGGCCACGCAGTCGAGGTAGCGGTCGCCGTCCATGTCCCACACCCAGACGCCCTTGCCCCGGACGAGTTCCAGCGGGAAGCGCGCATAGGTGTCCATCACCGGATGGACGTGGGTGGCATCGCCGGGTCTGGATGGCGATGCGGGTGGGGCCGTGGTGGCGATAGGAGCGGTGGGACTTGAACCCACATGCCCGAAGGCGCTCGATTTTGAGTCGAGTCCGTCTACCAATTCCGGCACGCTCCCAGAGCTGGGAGCTTAGGCGGCCAGGGCGCCGGGGCCGGACCTGGAGCCACCCGGGCAGCGGCTGATCGAAGCGCCCACGGCGTTCAGCTTGGCTTCGAAGTCGGCGTAGCCGCGATCCAGATACTCAAGGCCGAAGACATCGGTGCTGCCGTGGGCGGCCAGCCCTGCCAGCACCATCGCGGCGGAGGCGCGCAGGTCGGTGCCCTGCACAGGCGCCCCGCTGAGTTGGGCGACGCCCTCGATGAAGGCCGTGTTGCCCTGGGTGCGGATGGAGGCGCCCATGCGCTGCAGTTCGGCCACATGCTGCAGCCGGTTCTCGAAGATGCACTCAGTGACCATGCTGTTGCCTTCGGCGGTCGCCAGGAGGCTCATGAACGGCGCCTGCAGGTCGGTGGGGAAACCGGGGAAGGGCTGGGTGCGCAGATCGACACCGTTGATCCGCTCAGCGGAGAGGGTGATGCCCTCGTCGTCGGTCTCGATCCGGCAGCCGGCCTGCTCCAGCTTGCTGAGCACGACACAGAGATGGGTTGGGATCACCGGAGCGACCCGCAGCCTGGAGCGGGTGATGGCGGCGGCAAGCAGGAAGGTTCCGGCCTCGATGCGATCGGGAATCACGGAATAGTCGGCACCGTGCAGGTGATCGACGCCGTCGATGAAGATCGTCGGGGTGCCGGCACCGCGGATCCGGGCGCCCATGGCGGTGAGCAGATCGGCCAGATCCACCACCTCGGGCTCCAGGGCGGCGTTCTCGATCACCGTCTCGCCGTCGGCGAGGGCCGCGGCCATCATCAGGGTCTCGGTGGCCCCCACGCTCGGGCAGTCGAGCACGATCCGCGCTCCCCGCAGTCGTCTGCAGGGCCCTGGGATCGAGGCCGTGACCACGCCGTGCTCAATGCTCACCTGGGCACCGAGGGCCTTGAGCCCCTTGACGTGCTCCTCGACCGGGCGGCTGCCGATCTTGCAGCCGCCCGGCATCGGCACCCGGGCCATGCCCATGCGCGCCAGCAGGGGGCCGATGCAGAAGAAGCTGGCCCTGAGGCTGTTGACCAGTTCGTAGGGAGCGGTGGAGGAATGGATGCCGGAGCCGTCGAGCTCCAGAGCGTCTGCCTTGCGCTGCACGCGCCCGCCCAGGCTGTGGAGCATCTCGCTCATGCCGGCGATGTCGGTGAGGGCCGGCACGTTGCGCAGCCGGATGGCGTCGCGGGTGAGCAGGCAGGCGGCCATCAGCACAAGAGCTGAATTCTTGGCGCCGCTCACGCGCAACTCACCGTTCAGCCGGCGACCGCCGGAGATGCGCAGAAAGGGGCGATCACAGTCCAGAACTGACTCGTTGCGGGAGGGAACAGTCAGTGGCAGAGCGCTGACCGATTCGGGAGAGATGGTGCTCGACCGGCAGACAGGCGGGGAAGCGGCTGCAGCGGTTGCTCCTGCGGGGACAGTGTTCAGGCTCACGGTCGGGACTGCCCCACGCCTCAATGTCGCCGCATGTTGCCAACAAAGCTCCCATTCGTCTACAGGGCCGCCGCATGAACTGGTTCCATCGCCGCGGGTTGCCGCCGTCAGGGGTGCAGGCCGGGTGATGTCGTACCCTTTCATCGTCGCCTGAGGCGGCGGCCACGCGGATGTGGCGGAATTGGTAGACGCGCTAGTTTCAGGTACTAGTGGCAGCAATGTCGTGGGAGTTCAAGTCTCCCCATCCGCATTTTTTGACTGATTGCGCTGAAGGGTTTCCGCTCCTGAGCGTCACCCCCAGGCGCTCAGCGATTGCGGCCTTGTCCTGGCGAGGGCGATGACAGCGAGGCCAGAGCTGATCTCCAGCCGCCGAAACCCGCTGGTGCGCAGGCTGCGCGATCTGCGGGAGGCCAGAGGCCGGCGGGAGCAGGGACTGCTGCTGCTGGAAGGCACCCACCTGCTCCAGGAGGCGCTGCGCCTGGGGCTGACGCCACGCCACCTGCTGGCCAGCGAGGACTGGATGGCCTCCCATGCCGGGCTGCTCCAGCGGTTGCCTGCGGGCTGCTGGCCGCAGCCGGTGACGCAGGAGGTGCTTGAGGCTCTGGCCACCACCCGCCAACCCGATGGGGTGGTGCTCACCCTTGTGGCGCCTCAGGCCGCTGATCCCGATCCCGGCCCGGGGCTTCCCGAAGGCCTGGTGCTGGCCCTCGACACGATCCAGGATCCCGGCAACCTCGGCACGCTGATGCGCACCGCCCTGGCTTCCGGGGTGGAGGCACTGTGGCTGGCGGACGGGGCCGATCCCCAGCAGCCGAAGGTGCTGCGCGCCTCGGCCGGCGCCGCCCTGGCCCTGGCCCACTGGCGCGGTTCCAGGACCGCGCTGGTGGCACACCTGGGGGGGCTGAACAGGACGGGCGGGGTGCAGGTGGTGGCCACCCAGCCTCCCCACAGCGGCGCCCTGCCCTACTGGCGTCTGGACTGGACGCGCCCCACCGTGCTGCTGCTGGGCAGTGAGGGTGCCGGTCTGGCCCCGGAGCTGCTGGCGCTGGCCACGCACCGGGTGACCATCCCCCACGACGCGGCCGTGGAGTCGCTCAACGTGGCCGTGGCGGCGGCACCCCTGCTGCTGGAGCGTCTGCGTCAGCAGGCCGGCGCCTGACGCCCACCCCCGCAGGGGAGAGAATGCCGGCCAGCTGAACAGTGGCCCCGGTGAGCGCACCCCCCTCCTCCGGTTTTGATTTCGATGTGATCGTGATCGGGGCCGGCTACGGCGGTTTCGATGCCGCCAAGCACGCCGCGGAGCACGGGCTGCGTGTGGCGATCGTGGAATCGCGCGACATGGGCGGCACCTGCGTGAACCGCGGCTGCGTGCCCTCCAAGGCACTGCTGGCCGCCAGCGGCCGGGTGCGGGAGCTGGCCGACGCCGAGCACCTGGCGGGCTTCGGCATCCACGCCGCCCCGGTGCGCTTCGAGCGCCAGAAGATCGCCGACCACGCCAACCAGCTGGTGGCCACGATCCGATCCAACCTCACCAAGACCCTGGAGCGAGCCGGCGCCACGATCCTGCGGGGCACCGGCCGCCTGGCCGGGCACCAGCAGGTGACCGTGCGCGAGAGCGGCAGCGGCGTGGAACGCACCTACAGCTCCCGGGACGTGATCCTGGCCACCGGTTCGGAGCCGTTCGTGCCGCGGGGCATCGAGACCGACGGCCGCACGGTGTTCACCAGCGACGAGGCGGTGAGCCTGGAGTGGCTGCCCCGCTGGCTGGCGATCATCGGCAGCGGCTACATCGGCCTGGAGTTCGCCGATGTGTACACCGCCCTGGGTTGTGAGGTCACCATGATCGAGGCCCTCGACCGGGTGATGCCCACCTTCGATCCGGACATCGCCAAGATCGCCGCCCGCAACCTGATCGACGGCCGCGACATCGACGCCCGTGCCGGCCTGCTGGCCCGCAAGGTGACGCCCGGCTGCCCGGTGACGATCGAGCTGGCCGACATGCAGACCAGGGAGCTGGTGGAGACCCTGGAGGTGGATGCGGTGCTGGTGGCCACCGGCCGGGTGCCGAGCAGCGCCGCGCTCAACCTGGCGGCCGTGGGGGTGGAGACCGAGCGCGGCTTCATCCCCGTCGACGACCACATGCGCGTGCTGGTGGGCGGCGAACCCGTGCCGCACCTGTGGGCCGTGGGCGACGTGACCGGCAAGATGATGCTGGCCCACACCGCCGCCGCCCAGGGCACCGTGGCGATCGACAACATCCTGGGCCACGCCCGCCGCATCGACTACCGCTCGATTCCGGCCGCCACCTTCACCCACCCGGAGATCAGCTCGGTGGGCCTGAGCGAGGCCGATGCCAAGGCCCTGGCGGAGAAGGAGGGCTTCGAGCTTGGCGCGGTGCGCAGCTATTTCAAGGCCAATTCCAAGGCCCTGGCCGAGCTGGAGAGCGACGGCCTGATGAAGCTGCTGTTCAACAAGAGCACCGGCGAAGTGCTCGGGGCCCATATTTATGGCCTGCATGCGGCCGACCTGATCCAGGAGATCGCCAACGCCGTGGCCCGCCGCCAGAGCGTGACCCAGCTGGCCAGCGAAGTGCACACCCACCCCACCCTCAGCGAGGTGGTGGAGGTGGCCTACAAGCAGGCCGCCACGGCTGTTGCGTAGCGCGCTGAGCTGTTGCCTAGCGCACCTGCGGTCGGGCAGCACGCCTACGATCAATTTCCGTTGCCCCTGCACCGTTGGAGATCCGCCGCCGGCCCCCCAATCCCTCGGTGAAGGTGGCCCATCTGGAATTCGGCATTCCCCATGAGGAGGCGGAGCCCCGCCACATCCTCGAGAAGATCGTCTGGGAAAAGGATCGTGAGGTGGCCAGCGCCCGCGAGCGGGTCAGCCTGGACAAGCTGCGCAGCCAGGTGGCCGACCTGCCGCCCACCCGCGACTTCATTGCCGCCCTGCGGGCCAGCTGCCGCAAGCCGGCGGTGATCGCCGAGGTGAAGAAGGCCAGCCCCAGCAAGGGGGTGATCCGCGCCGACTTCGACCCCGAGGCCATCGCCCGGGGCTACGCAGCCGGCGGCGCCAGCTGCCTGTCCGTGCTCACGGACAAGGCCTTCTTCCAGGGGGGCTTCGAGGTGCTGGTGCAGGTGCGCCAGGTGGTGGATCTACCCCTTCTGTGCAAGGACTTCATCCTCACCCCCTACCAGCTGTTTCAGGCGCGTGCGGCCGGGGCTGACGCGGCCCTGCTGATCGCCGCGATCCTCAGCGACACCGACCTGGCCTACCTGCTCAAGGCGGCCCGCGGTCTGGGGCTCACCCCCCTGGTGGAGGTGCACGACGCCGCCGAGATGGAGCGGGCGCTGGCCCTCGAGGGGGTGCAGCTGATCGGCATCAACAACCGCGATCTCACCACCTTCCACACCGATCTGGCCACCACCGAACGGCTCATGGCCCGCTATGGCGACCAGCTTCGCGCCAAGGGCTGCCTGCTGGTGAGTGAATCGGGCCTCTTCAGCCGGGAGGATCTGGATCGTGCCCTCGACGCCGGCGCCGATGCGGTGTTGGTGGGAGAGGCGCTGATGCGCCAGAGCGATGTCAGCAGCGCCCTGCAGCAGATGATCGAGGGTTGACTCCTTCCCCCTAGGCTGAAACCCTCCGCGCGCGACCGGTGAAGTTCCAGGGCACAAGGGACGAGCTGGATGCCATCCTCCACGGCCTCGGCGTTCAGTGTCACTGGGAGCACAAAGGTGCCTTTGAAATGGCCGTGATCGATGACGGGGTGAGCAATCTGCGTCTGAACTGGTGGCCCGGCTCCGGTGAGATCCAGCTGGTCGGCGATCCTGCCCAGCGCCTGCCCCTGATCCAGCGGCTCGAGCCCCTCCTGGCCTGACCTCCTGTTCCATGGCCGACTACGACTTCGTGGTGGTGGGC
>JBATEO010000188.1:0-35919 GCA_049664045.1 Prochlorococcaceae cyanobacterium | reverse complement strand
ACACCTACAGACCGCATTCGGCGCTCCAGGGGCGTACGCCCCTGGAGGTCCTCCAACAGTGGAGAGCGGCCTGACCACCCACCAGCTCTCAGAGGAACTGGACCAGTAAGGGGGGTCACGTCAGAGTTTGCTAGCAAGTTCATTGCTGACAAACGAAATCAAGCGCGGGAGTTGCGACCCGACATGCGTGACCAGTTCCGGTCGATCGTTTATGGCTACATGTCCCGTGTGAGACGCGCGGACGCCAGATTATATTTTCCAGATCGCACTGTCGTACTGCATCGGTCGCCCCCCACGCCCGGCGAGCTCGAACTCATCGAACTGATTTCCAAGCCGATTCAGAGCCTGAACCGGCTCTCGCAGATCTCGATCCTGCAGGCGCTGACGAGCAGCCCGCAGGCCCTTGCGACCCAGCTGGAAAGCATGGCCCGAAACGGCACCGTCTCGGTTACCCTTGCCCACGACGTTCGTGCGCTGGTACGAAGACTTCCCAACAGCACGAAGCTGCAGGGCCTTGCCACACTTGTCGCGCAACTGCGCCGTGAGCGCCCAGCCGACTGGCGCATTGTGGTGTTTACCGGTCGGCGCGAGACACAAGCCACGATTGAGAGTTATCTGCAATCGCAGGGAATCAGCGTTGGAACTATCAACGGCGAATCCGGCGGGCGGAACTCCGAGACCATTGCCAGGTTCCGGCAAAAGCCGCCGGCTATCCACGTGATTGTCTCCACCGAGGCTGGATCGGAGGGCGTCAACCTCCAAGCCGCCAACGTGCTCGTCAACTTTGACTTGCCATGGAACCCGATGATTGTTGAGCAGCGCATCGGTCGCGTCCAGCGGCTCGCCTCCGAGCATGCCAAGGTGTCAATCTATAACATCATCCTGGCCGATACCTTCGAGGAATACATCGTCGGCCGCTTGATGGAGAAGCTTCAGACAATTTCGCATGCCATCGGTGATATTGAATCCCTCTTGGAGGCCTCCGGTATGGCCGATGGTGAAGGCAACAGATCCAACGGCCTCGAGGAGCAGATCCGGAAGCTTGTAATCGATTCACTTTCCGGCAAGGACGTAGCGCAGGAAAGGGAACTTGCCGAACAGAGCATTGCCGATGCCAAGGCCACGCTCGAGGCCGAGGAGCGAGTCATCGACGAACTACTGGGCTCCATGGACGACAGCCGCCACGAGGGCCCGCGCAGCCCGTCGCTGCCGCCGGTGACCCACTCCATGGCTGCACCGGCGTTCACGATCGCCGCTCTCGAGAGCTTGGGATCTCATCCCGCGCCTGGGCCTGACGGGATCCACATCTGCACAATCGATGGCCAGGAACAACTGCTGTCAACGGCCGACACGCCACCCGCGGACAAACGAGTCGTTCATTACGCCCCGGGCAGGCCTGCTTTCGATCGCCTTGTATCTCGCATCACCCAAAACAGCATACACGATGTCCAAGACGTCGACCGTGACGCACGCGAGGACTCGCGCGCGATTGTGCAGGACTGGCTCGACCGCTTTGCAGGTTCACTCAAAGGAATGCGAGTTGAATCCGTGACACGCTGCTTCGACGGCTTTGCACTAGTCCAGGCACGCGCCACCGTCGCACACGATGCCTATGAACGCCTCGTCGAGATCCGCTGTCGGGCTGAAGACCACAGGCTCAAGCGTCGTTCAGGAGGCCTCGTTCCGATAGCTGATGTGATCGAGCGACTCTCCGAAGTAGGACTCAACGAGAGCCGCTTGAAGGATTCCGTGCTCCTCGATCCAGGCATCGCAGAGTTCAGGCGCTTCTACCTCGAGCGACAGGCCGAGGAAGTGCGCGCTGCGGCGGGAGACGCTCGCAAGGAGAAAAAGCTTGTGGACGATTTCACGCCGCGCCTCACGGCGACCCTCGTCGGCCTAAAAGGCATGCTTCATCGCGAACTCAATCTGCGCGTCTCATATGTGATCGACGGGTCGGAGCCCTACACTAGCGACTTGACCGTCGCACCCGCCGCTAGCGGACTCATTGAGGCACCCGAGCTCAGTCAGTGCTCCATATCCGGTCGCTCTGTGCCAGTCGATTGCCTCGACCGCTGCGAGATCACCGAGTCACCCGCCCTTCGGCACCTACTTGCTAAATCCGCTGAGTCTGGTCGCCTTGCGCTGCCGTCCCGCACAGTGATTTGTGCGAAATCTGGCAAAGTCGTACTCGAGGACGAGGCGGCCACCTCATCCGTCACTGGCCACAGGATTGCTCGCTCTCTACTGATTGCTTCGGCGGTGAGCGGGGATCTCGCAGAGCCAGAGAACTGCACGACATGCGCGTTTACTGGCGGCGCTCTGCTTCCTGGCGAGTTCGCGATCAGCGAAATCTCGGGAAAGCCCTATCGCGCCGACCAACAAGCTCGATCCGCGGTGAGCGGCAAGATCGGTCATCATTCCGAGCTGATCACCTGTGCCGAGACCCGGCAGCTCCTGGCGCCAACTGAAGCCGAGCGCTGCGCTGTCACGAGCAAGCTTGTGGTCCCAGGTCTGTTGGAGTGCTGCGCGGTTTCCGGAGTGAAAGCCCTCCCGTCCGAGCTTGAGCGCTGTGCTGTCTCAGGACGCAAGGCGCTGAGGAAGTACCTGGTCTCCAGCAGCGTCTCCGGTACGCGCCTGCTCGATGCCGAAGCCATTCATGCCACCAACGGCGCAGCGTGCACGCCTGATGAAACGCGCCGGTGCGCCTGGAGCGGCGCGAGATGCCACCCCGACGATCTCGTCGTTTGTACCCTGACCGGTCTCGCTATTCACAAACGCTTCACTACTCGCCAGCCTCCTGCCCGCCTACAGGCCCTCGTTGAACTTCTCGAGTTCACAGCTCACCCAACCGATACCACCGGCGCCTGGGACCGAATTGCAGAACGCGCGGCAACGAAGTTCCGCGGAGCTTACCGGATCGAGGCAGCACGCCTCTCACCAGACAAGCAGCACCTGGCCGTCAGTGCCGAGGTCAAGACGCTGCTCGGTTTGAGGGTGCAACATATTGGCTTCATCTATGCACTTGGACCCGGCCATGTTGTCGGCCGGATCGCCGTGGGCAAACGCTCCGCCAGTGGCTGGACTCCAGCCAAGTCCTGACCACCCTCAAACCGAGTGAAGTACGACTTAAAACTCAGTGGTACGAAGGCTGTGCTGCAATGTTGCAGATCTTCCAGTTCTGAGCTTTGACCAAGAGGCTGAGATCGTCCAGCTCAGGCCCCACGGTCGTAGCCATAGGCGGCTTCCATAGCTTCACCACCTTGTGGAACGAGACACTCCAGCATCATCTGCACAACGGAACCCTACCCAACTGATCGACCTGGGGACCCTGATTGATGGATCCCTCACCGGAGCCTGGTGGGGATAAGCGGGTGATTACGCAGATCAGACACTGGTTTCAGTCGTCAGCATGTCTTTCTTGCCGACCATCATCAAAGAGTGGACCAAGTGGCAGGACATCCAGCTGGCCCTGCTCCATGCGTTGCAGCCCTGAGGGATTCGGCTGCTCCGGCCCGAAGAGCTCAGGCTTTGGCGCGACAGGCCCAAGGGGAAGCGGCTCCTGCTTGTACCGGCGTCGTGGCATGGCTGCCCGAATCAGATGCTCTCAGGATGGTCATGACCGGTCCTGCCTTGTCGTGGCCTGCCGCACTGCGTAACCCTCCACCTTGACCTCAGCTCTGCCGGGCCTGGCGCATCCGCAGCGCCTCCTTCACCTCTCCCGCAAACCCAAACCCGGCGTCTGCCATCCCCAGCACCTGCCTGGCGCCGATCTCGATCAGGCAGGCCAGCTGCAGCGCCGTGAAGCTGCCCGGCAGGGTCTCGAGGGTGTAGCTGCGCAGCGGCTGGTTCACCGGCAGGCCCTTCTCGCCGATCGCGCTCACCTCCACCAGCACCGCCTGGCGCTGCTCGGCGCTCAGGCCCTCGTAGATCTGCAGGGCCTGCACAAGGCCGTCCACCACTGCAGGTCGCAGGCTGTCGCCCTGGCTGCGGCGGAGGTTGTGATCGGCGATGCACCGGGAGCGACCGCGCCATCCGCACTGCTGCCGCCAGTTCCCCATAGCCATCCGCCGGCGTGACCTCGCTGGCGACCACCAGCCCGTGGCGGTTCTCCATCAGGCAGTGGCCCAGGTAACTCAGGAATGTCCTCGTGCTGTTCGACTTGCGGAACAGCCGTGCCTCACCATCGCTGCCGGAACGGTGGGTCTGATTAGAAAGCAGCAGGCCACGGAAATTTCCCTTGGCACGTTTCTTGCCCTTGGCGGGAGAAGCCCCAAACCCGTTTCCACCGCCAGGAGGCGGGAGATCGTCATCTGAGCCGTCGATCCGCTCCAGTGAGCCGTGGGAGGCCCAGTCTCGCAGCAGGGTGCCATCGACCGAGAAGTGCTCCGAGCTCAGCAGTGGCTTGACCTCCGGCGAGGCCATCAGCAGCTCCAGGAAACTGACTATGAGCTCCTCGTTCAGCAGCCGGTCACGGTTCTTGGTGAACGTGGTGGGATGCCAGACGGGATCGTCGGGGTTGAGGCCGACGAACCAGCGGAACAGCAGGTTGTAGTCCAGCTGTTCCATGAGCATCCGCTCAGAACGGATGCCGTAGATCACCTGCAGCAACAACGCCAGCAACAACCGCTCGGGCGGGATCGAGGGTCGGCCGCCCTCGGGATAAAGCCTGCTGAAGGTGGGATTGAGCCGATCGAGGGCCTGATCGGCCAGCCGCCTCACCTGGCGCAGGGGATCGCTCCTGGGGATCCGGTCCTCGGTGGAGATGTAGGGGAACAGGGGAACGGTCCGCTCCGGCTGGCCGCGCACCCACTCAGTGCCGTTGAACCATTCTCCCGCGGCTGTCTGGTTTTTTCTAGAATCTCCTAAGGAAGCTGGCCTTCAAGGGTCCTGATTATGGCATGATGTACTGCGTTGATGCCGGCGCGTTGATGGCTAACCCGCCAGACTCAAGTCCTTCGGCCCCAGCAGTCACTTTAGTTCGACGGGGAGGAAGGTGCTGGTTGAGGAGTCCGGACATAGGCCGATGGCATCTTCGTAAACCTGGCTGTCTGGTCGCGTGAGAGTTCCACCAGCCCCATTTAGCCTGACTTTGCTGTCAACGGTCATGTTGCTGGGCTGCACACCCGAACTTCCTGACTGCGTTAGCAAGGGTGTGGCCAACCCTGGCAAGGCGGTTAATGGCGACACGATCATCGCCAAGACAACCACCCAGGTGTTGATCGGCATCGATGGCAGCGGCTCAATGCTCGGTCATGCCGCCGCAGCCGATACCTCCAGCTGGCTCAAACTGCTCCAGGCCGTAAATCTCTCCGCCACAACCCAGGGTCTCTCCGCACGGGTGTTCCGCATCGGAGCTGGCACTGCCCAGGACCTCGGCGCCGAAAGCGTGACGCAGGCCGCCGATCCTTGTTTCTTCAAGGGCTGCGGCGACTATCCGGCGGTGGGTTCCAGCCTCCAGACCCTTTGGAAGGTTCAGGCTGCAGGGGGTGCCACGCCCTTGAGGCTTCTGGTGAGCGACCTGGAGGTGAACCAGAGCGACATCTCGAGCCTCATTGGTGCCATCCGCAAGGATCTGGCCAAAGGCGCATCAGCAGGGGTCCTGGCCCTGAAGCTCCCCTTCGAGGGGCAGGTCTTCGATGCGCAGGGCGTCAATATCCACACCGGAAAACTCAATCGCCCCCTCTACCTGCTTGCCACGGGCAGGCCCGATCAGGTGCGATCTCTGCTCTCGGAAATCCAGAGTACCTTGGCCAGGAAGGGAATCAAGACCCAGGAACTCTCGATCTTAGATGGCAAGTCAGGGCTCCAACCTTTGAAGGTCAAGTCGGTGGCGGCGACCCCCACCAGCAAGGGCTCCTCGGGGAACCCCGTGCGCCTGGAAAACATCACCTACTCGCCAAGCAACAACACTGACTATGGCTTCGTTCAGCTGAAACCTGGAGCCACCGGCATCGTTATGGCCACGATTACTCCCTGGGCGGGGGGCACCAGCCGCCCGGACCTGGGCCTGGTGCGCCTCGAGCGCATACCCCTCACCCCGGATAGCTCCACCGACCCCGGGGGGATTCGCCTCAGGAGCATGAGCGTGGCCGGCACGAACGTACGACTGGAACTCGACATCCCCAGTTCGCCACCCTCCGGCCTGCTACGGGCCACGGTTCCCCGCGGCAGCCTGCCGGAGCAATGGTGGCTTGACTGGGATCGTGCGGACCCCAAAAGCACCCAAGCTAAGGAGCAGACCGAAGGGCTATTGCTTCTCATGACGACCCTGGGCCAGCAGATGGCGGCTAATACCCCAGGGGTCCCTGCCGCTGTGCTATGTGTCGCCTACCAACACAAAGACACCTAAATCCGTCCTTCAATGCGATCCACTCAGTACATCTCGCTTGGGGTCACCTTTATGGTTGGGATCCTCTGGGTTTTCATCGCCCAGAACTTGATCTTCCTCAACGTCTTTTCCGCTCTGCTGGGGCCAGATCTGACTGTGTTCCTGCCACAGATCAGCAGTCCATCCTTCACCGTGCTCTGGCTCAGCTGCATCATCGCCCTTTTCTTCTGGATCTTCATCACCTGGAACGGGAAGCCTCGCAATGTCGCCGAAGTGAGGAGAATGCAACCCCTATGGTGGATAGCTACCACCCTACTTGTGCTTTTTGGTTGGTTGTGTCAGCTGTTCTTCATCGTGCTCTTCTGGCAAATTCAGAGGACATCGCCAGTCCAGGGGACTGGGGTGAACTACTACCCCCTGCCGCCCGGAGGCTGGTTGCTGGTGATGATGTTCGTGATTTTCAACGTTCTGCTTCTGTTCTGGTTGCCCACCCTGCTGGCCTCCCCCCGCAGCTACAGGTTCGTGGTGCCGGGTGCCGTCCGTCTGCTGGGAGGGCGTTGAGATGAGCCTGTTCGCCATCGGCGTTGGGGGCAGCGGGGCCAAGTGTCTTGAAGCCCTCTGCCATCTCCATGCCTGCGGGTTACTGCAGACCGGCACCGGCCAACCGCCAAGGCTCGGCACCTTCCTGGTGGAACCCGATCAGCAGAGCACTCTCCTGGCCCGCGCCCAGACTGCCATCGCCCGCTACGACAAGATGCGGGTTCTGCTGGGTAACAAAGCTCAGCACTTCGCTCGCGGAGAGCTCCGCAACTACGGCACCTGGAGCCCCCTGAGCACGGCGTCGGGAGCCATCAGTCTGGATCAGGTGTTCCCAAAGGCCGTGCTGCGCACCCAGGCCAGTGGCCTGGCGGCCCTGTTCGACTGCCTGTTCCCGCCGGAGGAGCAGAGCGCTGAACTGGACGTGGGCTTCCGGGGACGGCCGCCGATCGGTTCGGCGGTGATGAGCCGCGTCAGCCTCGCCAGCGAAGCCCAGACCGGGCAGTGGCAACAGATGCTCAGTGATATCCAGGCTGCAGCCGGTGCAGGGGAAGCTCCGACCATCCACCTGTTCGGCAGCGTCTTCGGAGGAACAGGAGCCTCGGGAGTGCCCACCCTCGGTCAGATGCTCAAGTCCTGGCTTGAAGATCTTGGACTGACCAGTGTCCGCGTTAACGCCTCGCTGCTGCTGCCCTACTTCGATTTCGAGGGCCAGGGCCAGGAGGGCACCGGCGTCCATGCTGAAGCCCGCAACTTCCAGCTCAACACCGATGCCGCCCTGCAGTATCTACGCAGCAGCGGCACCACCTGCTTCGATCATGTGTACCTGATCGGCAGCGACATCAAGGCCCGCTACGGCTTCAGCATCGGTGGCCGCTCCCAGAGCAATGCCGCTCATGTCGTGGAGTTACTGGCGGCGCTGGGGTTGCGCCACAGCCTCCAGCCGGCAGCTGAGGACGACTACGCCTATGTGCTCAGCCGTGCCGCACCCAACCAGATCAGTTGGAACGACATTCCCGACAATAAGGCCGTCGGCCAGGGGCTCTCCCGCGGCGCCCGTTTCGCGGTGGCTTGGCTGAACAACTTCAGCCTCGAGCTCGATGCGGCTCAGAAGCTGTCGATGCCGGCTTTCCTCAGCGGTGCCCCCTGGGCGCGCCAGTTCTTCCAGCCCACGGGTAAGGTCAGCGGCACCCAGGGAGGCCGCCCCAGCATCCGCAGCACTGAGGAACTGAACCTCAAGTCGGCGATCGACGCTTATAGCGAAACCCTGCTGCAATGGCTCAACCAGTTCAGCAGCAACACGGGTGAGGGCTTCAACCAGGAGCTTTTCACCCCCAGCCTGCTGCAGCGCAATCCCAGCTATGAGAACGCCCTGAGCCGGGTCGTCAGAGGTTCAGCGCGACCAACGAAGGAGGAGCGTCAGGACATGGCCGAGGACATCAAGGTCCGCATGGACAAGCTGTCTCCCGAAGAGATTCCCCATAACGGCGTGGCGGGCCTGGCCGACACCCTCTGGTCTCTCAGTTTCTGACTCACCCCACCACCACAACCGCTGCCATGGCTCCTGACGACACCGACCAGAACATCCTTCAGTTCCCATGGTTCCCCAAAACCGACCCGCCCATGGCGGGCGGCTCACGCTCGGGTGAGTGGCAGGGCCGCGACCAGCAGACGCTTGGCACCATTGCAAACAGCCTCGTTTACGAGGTGGCGAACAGCAGGGTCAATTCCCTGCCCTCCCCCTGGTCAAGGGCGCTGCAGTTCGAGCAGGCGGTGCTGAACCCCCGCTATCCCACGCGCAAAGCCCTGCTTGAGGAACTCTTCGGATGTTTCGCCGCCGTGGGCCTGTGGGAGATGTATGGCCTGAAGCTGGAGGCGGAGCGGGTGGCTCTGGCGGAGCACATAGAGAGGCAGGACGAAGCCGTGGGCCCCTTCGCCCGCAGCCTGTTCGGATCCAAACCCAGCGGCGAGAAAGCGCTCTTCACCCTGTCCGATGGCAGCAACCCCTGGGAGATCCTGCACGTCCTCAGCGTGAACGGGGTGGTGATCGGTTTCACCTCGCCGTCCACGGTGCTCTGTCCGGCGGTCCATCTGTCCGCCTCGATTCCGGGTATGAAGTGGACGGCTGAAGGCCGCTTCGGCACCCCCACCAGCTTCCTGGGAAACCAGCAACGTCAGGCGCTGGCGGGTTGGCTCAGCCATGTGCGCCAGGGCATCCTCACAGCCACTGACCTCCACAGTCAGACGACGGTCTCCCAGATGGCCGAGGTGTTGAGCGGCTTTATGAAGCGGCTCAACACCAACGGGGTCTTCGACCCCATTCTCTCCGACAACTCGATCGCCAGTCTGCCGCCGCGGCCCACAGCAGTGTCACTACTGAAGCGGGCCGCCAAAGGGGGAAGTAGCCCTAGCAACGCGCAGCTGGCACTCGGGGATCGCCGGGAACGCCCCCTGCCGCAGTCTCCCCCTCGAGATCGCCCGGTGATCCTGCTGGATCCGGAGATGCCCAATCGTCTGGGGCTGCCTGCCAACGAAATCACGCTTTACGAAGCGGCAACACTTGAATCGGTGGGGTTCTCCAAAGACCAGCTCCTGCGGCTCTATGGCGGCAGAATCGAAGTCTTCACGCCCGATGACATCTTCCTGCCGGAGCTCTACCTGCTGCCTGGAGAATCGGCACTTGTCAATTCTTGGTTGCCGAGTCGCCTCGAAGGACAGCCGCTGGTGAACGGCAGTGCCGTCACGCCACTGCTGCCACTTCAGGAGCGAATGCGCGAGCTGTTCAGCAGCGTCGAACTTTCGAGCAGTTGCTCCCTGAGGGTGGTGGAGACCGGCGGTGGCATGGCGATCAACGTGACACTGATGCTGCCACTAAAGGGCCAACGGGATCTCTACCCGATCAGCCGGTCCTTCCCGATCAAGGAGCAGAACCTAATCGATCAGGATCTGCCAGTGGTCATGCTCTGGCCGAACATCTCCGACAACAGCTGGAAGAGATTTTATATCTTCTGCGAGGACAGCAGCACGGGCCTTACCGTGGATGGCTTCAGCGACTATGACCTCAACACATGCCGCGAAGGGCAGGAGAACATCAAGTACTTCACCTGCCAGCGATTCCCCGACCTGATCAAGTTGATTGAGCGGAGCCAGGTATGCGGGCTGATCCCAGTCACTCCTCCTCCCCCGCCGGGAAACGCTTCAGCGGCTTGGCGGGTGGGGATCGACTTCGGCACCTCCTTCACCAACTTCTTCATCAACGATGGCTCAGGACCGGCCCGCAAATCCCTGGAGACGCGCGTCATTCCCCTGATGCTGGCTCAAAAGGAGACCCAGCTAAACCTGCTCTACAAGTTCTTCATCCCGGAGACCCTGCTTCCCAAAGATTCAAATCCCCCTACTTCCACCGCCCTGAACACCTACGGCTGGCAGGAGGTCAGAGGGACGGTTCCCGATCTCTACCACCAGGCCAGGGTTCAATGGCCCAGCACAAATACCCTGGCACTACGGGGAGCAAGCGTCCACACGGGATTCAAGTGGCGCCAGCCGAACTACCAAAAGCCCTTCCTCAAGGAACTAGCTCTGCTGATCAGCAGTAATGCCGCCACAGGTGGCGCGGCGGAAGTGAACTGGTCGGTCTCGTACCCCAGTGCGTTTTCTCCTAATGAAGCTCGCAACTACCGGCGCCTCTGGGGAGACCTCTGCCAGGACCTGACAACCTTGACTGGTCTGAGGCATCAACTGTTGGAAGATGGTGGTGAAGGAGGCCTCCAAACCGAGGCCGTGGCCTTCGCCAGCTATTTCGGCAACTATCTCGCTCGTCAGATGGTTCATACCGCTTGCCTGGATGTAGGCGGCGGCACCACGGACATCAGCATCTGGCAAGAGAATACCCTGCTGCACCAGGTGTCCATCCCATTCGCCGGACGCAATATCTGCACCAGCATTCTTCAATCAAAACCTTCCTTCATCCGCTTTCTGTTTGCCCCCGGAATCACCGGAGACATCGCCGACGACGATGCCAAGCTTCGCCAGGATCCAAATTTCAACAGCTGGCTGGACAATTGTCTGCGCTACGCGTCCGATGAGCTGCTGCGCGATCGCATTCCAATTCATCGGGCCGAGCAGGACAAACAACTGTTGGCATTCGTTAGCCTGATGGCAGTTAGTTTCGGTGGAGTTTACCACTACCTGGGTCTGGTTCTCAAAGCTCTGGCGAGGGAGGGGCGCCTGCGAAGACAGGCTCCAGTTCCGGTCTATCTAGGGGGCAATGGCGCCCGTTTCATCAACTGGCTGGATGAGAGTGGGGCCTTCTCCACAGGCTGCGATGCCGACACCTTGATGGAGGAATTGCAACGCATGAGCTCAGGATTTCCCCATAGTCGCCAAGGAGCAGCATGCACAACTCTTTCTAATGCCTTCAAAGATGAGACGGCTTGCGGACTAATCAGCAAAGGGGTCAACCTGACGGGTGATTTTGACCCCAGAAAAGATCCCATGATATCTGGCGAAGAGTTGGCTATCAATGGCAGGGTCTATGGACCACTGGATCGCATTGACTTCTCGGATGAAGCCAAGACTGATAACAAGGCTGATAACCCTACGACTGTTGAAAGCTACGAGCTGGGCAGTCTCACAGAATTGCGTCGGTTTGTGAGCAACTACGATGATGCCCTCAACGCCGCACGGATCAACAGCCTCCTGCCCATCCGCTCGCTAATCTCCCTAGACAAGCTCTGGGATGAGGTGGAGATACAGGTGCGCGCCATCTGCGTTGAGAAGCTCAAGCAGGAGATCAGCGATCTTGAGCCGGAACCTGGTTTCATAATCGGACTGCGCGCCCTGATTAACACTCTTGCCCGGCAGTGGGCAGAGCGTTTCTGATTCTCCCCCATCTGGCATCTGCCCTGACACCATGCAGCCCTTGAAGCGCCGAGTCCCCCCCTCGCCTGTGTGGCTGATTCTGGCTGGATCCACGGCGATGTCGATAGCCCTTGCTCTTCCTGCCCTGGCGCAGATAGAGAATCCTCGCCTCCCTGCTGATCCTGCAAAAAGTTTGCTGAAGCAGAGTGAAAGCCCATCCCCACTGCTTGCCGTTCAGGCCCCTGCAGTCCGGCACTCAGTTGATGCCTGGGACATCACCTGGAAAGTCATCGCCGGGCTAGGCCTACTGTCTGGAATGAGTGCTTCGGTATTGAACTGGTATTTCCTTCGTCCAAGGCAAGGAGACCCAGAATCGCGATTGGTAAAGCTTGAAAGATACGTACAAAACATGATGCACTCCCCTGAGGGATTGATTGCACTCAAGAAGCGGATGGCCTCTCAAGAGCAAAAGGCAGGCGAAGTGGCGCTGAGGCTCTCTCTCCAAGAAGAAACCTACAAGAGGCGCCTCGCAGAGCAAGAAGCCAATATTAACAATCTGGCCAAACAGTTACAGTATTTAAAGCAGAAATATCAAGTCCAATATCTAGTCCAAAGCACAGACCCATCTGCTCCGTCACTTGATGAACCTCAGCCTCCACAAATCGATTCTCTCCTTCCGGCACCACCCCCGCCACCCTCTCATGCCGACGAGGTGACTGCTTCTTACACCTCAGCCGTGCTCAGCAACGACAGAAGTCGCATCAGGAATATGACAAAAGTGGAACTCAATATTACACAAGAATCCGAAGATGCCTTGACGCGAGGCACATCTGTCTTCAACACTCAGTTGCACAATGTCCCAGGGGGTGGGAGCTATCTTTTGATTGAGCGTGGAAGCAAGAATTGGATCTGCCCGACTGCTCAGACCCTCTCCAGCTTCACGACGAACAAACCCCAGAAGGGGATATTTGAGTACGAGGAGAGCGCCTCAATATCCTCAGCTGAACTGAAGGAACCAGCCGAAGTTCAGGAAATCCGCGAAGGGGTGTGGGAGGTCATCAACAAAGGGGTGGTGCTGGTGCCGTCCTGAATCAGCTGGTTGAGTCTTCCAGCCTGGCGAGGCGACGGTCCAGGTCGACCAGCCGCTCAGCCGTGCTCACCCTGAGCGGATCGGGGTTCACGCTCAAGAGCCCCTTCTGCATGAGCTGCCAGCGACGTCCATGCACCACCACTATGGCCATGGCCGGTTCGATCAGCTGCAGCAGGACTGGCAGTTGCTTCACCCCCTCAATGGTGTAGAGCCGCTCCAGAGATTCCAGTTGCGTTCTGCGCTCCAGTGTTCCCGGCCGAGGCACTAGCAGCCAAGCCCCATCCACAGCTTCCAGAGCCCAGGTGGTGCCCTGCGTAAACATCTCCAGCTCCACCTCCTCGATCTCACCGCTGAGGGTACGTGCACTAACACTGCAGGGACGACTGAAGGGTTCCAGCAGAGCCGGCGTGCTCGCATACACATCAAGAATGCCCTCCAGGGGCAGATTGATGGCCGGCACGACTTGCTCTTCACTGCCTGGGCGCACGGTCAGTAAAGACGACATCTTCGTGCGAGAAGATGCAAGGGCGCTATCAGTGAGAACCACCAGCTGCTTCTCCAGCCACTCGATGCGCTCTTGGAGATGAGCCACGTCTGCCGCGAACTTGTCGAAACTGCGTGTGAGCTTTTCCTCATTGGCAATGAAGCTGTTACTGAGCTTTTTGACGCTGCTCAGCAGGAACTTGATAGACTCGACAATTTTGCTGTCCTCCATGGTCGGCGTCCTCGACCGAGCCTGCCTTGCTCACTAATCCTATCAAAGGTCCGTGGTGTTGCTTCAGATATCAGTGCAGCAGCCGCAAGCCAATCGACACGCGCATGGTGAAGGGAAAGCAACTAACATGTCAGTCACACAACACGACCACATATTGTCGCCCCCTTCAGCCTGATGGATGACCTTATCAACCTCTCAAAAGTCGTCATCCTAATTTTGATGGTGGCGGTGGCCTTCGTGGCTATCCACCTCTCGGGGCGGCTCGCAAGCCTGACAACGCCGCTGGCGGCCAGGCTGGCCCAGCTGCACCAGGACAACTCGGAAGCCCCTGAGCTGGGTGATCGCCTTGAGCGAATCAAGAACCGTTACATCGCGTTGCTGTCTCATGTCGATCAGGTCGATACGGCCGAATTCAGCGCCGGTGAGATCGAGACTATTTCCCTATCCTTCTTCTTCCGTCAGATCACAGCTGCCTCGGCCCAGAGCTGGCTGCGGCAGGCCCCGGGCATCCTGATCTCCCTGGGCCTTCTGGGTACCTTTGCAGGCCTGACTATCGGCTTGAGCGAGATCGCTGGAGCTTTGGCGAAGAATGCCAGCACTGAAGAAACGATGACAGCCCTCTCGGGCATAGTCGCACCCATGGGGGCGGCATTTCAGACAAGCCTGCTGGGTCTTTTTCTGAGTTTGCTGGTGCTGATCTGGACGCAGATCGTCGGCACCAGGAACTGCCTGGAGCGCTGCGAAGCATTATTGAGTAGCTGGCTGGAAACCGTTCTTCCCCAGCAGCTCGACAGCAAGGTGATGGCTCCCCTCCGCCAGTCGATTCAGGATCTGAATAAGTCCGCGGGGGACCTGCCGCTGGCCGTCTATACCGCGGTCGAGTCGGCCATGAAGGACGCCTTCTCCGCCAAGCTCCAGGAGATCTTCGATGTCAACGCCACTCTGACCTCCCAGTCTCAGATTGCCGTTCGCCAGCTGGGAAGTGTGGCCAACGCCTTCAACGAGAGCGGGCAGGATTTCGTTCAGGCCGCCCAGGCCTTTCGCGACACCGACTTCGCCACGACCCTGCAGCAATCGGTGCAGAGCCTGCAGGAATCCCAGGAACAGATCACAGCCAGCTCCGATAGCCTCAGTGCTCGCTTTGTCGAACTGCGTGATTCGCTGATGGCCACCCAGGCGGAGTGGAAGCTTCTCGCCAAGACCGCGGAGACGGAACTGCAGACCTGCCGACTGGCCAGCCAGCAGATTCAGCAGGAGATCCAGACCCTGAAGGAGGCGACCCTATCCCTGGACCAGAGCAACCAATCGGCTGCTGAATCCAGCAAGCAGCTCCGAGAAGCCCGCCTGGAGGTCATGCGCGATCGCAAGCTTGCGCTGGAGGTCGCAGAATCCGTCCGCGCTCGCCTGGCCACCGATGCCTCCGTGGCCGAAAGCTGCCAGGTTTTCGCCTCTGCCCTTGAGACAGCGCTCAGCAACTGGAACCGCAATGTAGTGCGTCTCGATGACCTCACCAGCGCCTTCGTGTCCACGGTGCAGAACGCCAAGCTCGAGGATGACGCCCTGCTGGCCGAGCGCAGCAAGCAAGCCCGCGAGACCATCGAGCAACTGCGTAACCAGTTGCAGCAGGATCTTGGTGCTGCCATCGACACTCAGCGATCTGCGCTGGCTCAACTCGATCAGCCGACGCGTAATGCCCAGGACCTAAGCCAGGGGCTCGTCCAGCTACTAAGAGATCTGGAAGCCCGCGTTCTCAACCTGGCATCCCTTGCTAGGCCCAATGGCCGAGATGATGATAGAGGCCGTTGACGATGGCTCGCTCCAGCCGGCGCTCCCGAGACAGCGACACAAATTACTGGATCGGTTACACCGATCTGCTTAGCAATAGCCTTCTGATCCTTCTGCTGGCCGTTGCCATCGCAGCCCTGGCTCGGGCCAGCAATGAAAAACCACCCTTCGTCCCCCTGACGGAGCGGGAGTCCTTTCGCTTCACCACGGGCAGCTATGTGGTCGGTCCCGAATTCAAAAGAGCCCTGGATCGCCGTTTGCCGGAAATCCGCGAGATCATCAAGAAGTACCGTATCGACAGCGTAGAAGTCATCGGCCACACCGATGGCCAGCCCTCGCCAGGGATGAGCAACCTCGATCTGCTGATGCCGAAGGCAAAAAGCTCCTCCGTCCTCAGGGGCTTTCACGCTGGCTCGAACACAGATTTAGGGCTGCTCCGCGCCCTAGCGGTTGCCCATGAGCTCAGGGTCAGACTTGATCCTGAGGGCAAGCAGGGATTGATCATCCGCCCCTATTCCGCCGGTAGCCTGATCGCGGTGGATGGTCGTTATGCTCCCGCCGATACGAAGGATCGAGCCGAGCGACGTCGGATCGAGCTCCGCTTCACGCGTCAGGAGGTCCGTTGAGATGTCAGCCACACCATCACCTCTCGATCGCCTGCTGCAACTGGAGCGAGACATCGAGCAGCTTCAGGCCCAGACGGCCAGGCCCGCTCCACCGCAGGCTCCGCACGGCGAAACTCAGGCCCGAAGGCCATGGCCCGTGGATGAGCTCCTTCTGACCAGGTTGGTGCGCCGCTCCCCCCAGGCCCTGGCGGCCTACCAGGCTCCGGCTGAGCTCACCCCAACGGCTCAGCGCGGCCTTCGCCTCACCGTGGCCGAGACCGACTCGGTGTTTCAACTCTGCGAGCTCACCAGTGGTGACGCCGTCGTCTGGGTTCAGGCTGATCCCCCCTCCTGGGTGTGGGAGAGTGAGAACTTCCAGCAGATCTTCCCCAGGCCCGATGGCCTGGAGGGTTCACAGGATCTGGTATTGCAGTCGTTGCCAGTCTTCAAGCCGGTTGTTCGTAGTCAACGGTGGACTCTGTTCAGTCCAGGCCAGATGGTACCTCGCCATCGACCTTTTCCCGAGCAGGAGAAGCAGACGATGCTCCTGCGCCGGCTGGAGAATCTGGAGCGTCGGGTGAGCCAGCAGATGACCCGGCAAGAATGTGAGCTCAACGAGCTTCGCTCGCAACTCCGGGTCCAGCAGGATCTGCTCAGCCGTATGTTGAGGATCTCGGAGACTCAGTCGTGAGCCAGAGCGAGCACCGAGGAGATCCAGAGGAGATCATCGCTCGCGCCGAAGAGCTGCTCCATGAGCTCGATCAGCCCACGCCCCAACCACCATCTCCATCTCCATCTCCATCTCCATCTTCCGCTCCAATTGCCGAGGGAAAAGATCGAAAGTCCAATAACGGCTTGCCTGCGGCATCCTCTGATTTAACTAGCCCCAGCCGAAATCTGCCTCCCGATGCATCCTCGACATTGAGACAGCCTCAGGCTACCACCCCGCCGCCTATACCCACTACACTCCTCATTGCACTACTAGGTTTCGGAGTCCTCTTAGTCATTGCTCTCGCCTTTGAGCACGTTCAGAATGCTCAGGCACCAACCAAAATACAAACATACACGCCGCCATCAGCCGGCTCCAATATAGACTTAATCCAAGAGCGATTAAACACAGCACGCGAACACGGAGAAAGCGCAGTCTTGATTTGCGAACATCAGAAAGTGATCGACGCTTTTGAGGGCATGAACTTTGCCTCTGCAAGCCAATTACAGGTTAACGAAAAGAACAGTCTTCTTGCAAGGGCACAGGGCGCAATCAAAGCCCTTGATGCACCAGGGAGGCATGAATACCATGAAAGATGTGACTTAGGCATTGGCTTCCAGCTGTACGACCAGTATAATTGGGAGGCCGGCAATGACTTCGTCGGATCATTTTTTGGCGTTGCCAGCAAGAAGTGTGCCGCACCTGCCATTCAAGTCAATGCTTACCGTGACAAAGAATATAAACAGCTCCTTTTTTCGGATTGGTTTCCATTCACTCCAGACCCTGCAACTGGGGTTGCCAAGAAGGTTCAATTTCGGATTCCTGCTGCGAAATTGACCCTGGACCCATTTTGGTATGATTTCAACTTCCGATGTTAGGTGAATCGAGAAGATCGGCCAGCCTGCGGGGCAATGGCTATGTGATATTTAGCCTAAACTTACTTTATGCTCGGCAAGCAACTCGACCTCTAGGAGTACGAGAGATCATCCGACCATTAGCAGCCCATCCGGGAACACGACCACCAGGGCAGCTGCGTCGAGGAGGAGATGGCTGCAAGCCGGTTCCTCAGAGAATCTGGCGGCAGCAAGGAGAAAGCGTATCGACCGCAGGCAATGCCCCTTCCCCATAGATCTTCTCACCAATGTTCTAGCCTATATGTGAAGCGACTGATCAGTCTTCCTCGGAACCGCCGATGGGGATCAGCTGGATCTGCTTGCGGCCCAGCTTGATCTCGAACTCATCGCCGGGCTGCAGCCCCAGCTGGGCGGTGTAGGCCTTGCCCACCAGCAGGTTGCCGTTGAACTGCACCTTGGTCTCGTAGCTGAGCTTGCGGCCACCCTTGCCACGGCCCTGACCCGTTTCACCAAGGGTCACGCCCTTGGCCTCCAGCAGTGCCTCGTAGAAGGCGGTGAAGTTCAGCCGTTCGGCGCCGTCCTTCTTGGTGCTGACGTAGCCGCACTCGCGCACCAGTTCAGACTTGCTGGCGTCACCCAGTTCCTTGACCTTGGCGAGCAGTTCAGCGCCTGTGAGCATGGCGAAATCGCTGTGTTGCTCTGTAGCTTATCGCCTCATATGCAAGCCAACCAGATCTGCTCAGGTCAACGGACACTGCTCCGGATGCGCCCTCCGCGTGTTGGCTTCAGAGGCTGAAGGTTGCCACCACCGCCGCATGATCGGAGGCCGGGTCATCGCGCCGCTCTGACGGCATTTCGCTGATCGAGGGCAGCGCCGGCGTCGCCGCCACAGTCCAGGCCCTGGGAATGTTGGTCGGGTTGACCAGGCGATGGCTCGCAAAGATGTGGTCGATCAGCTCTCCGCGGCCCTTGAATCGCCGCGTGTACGGCGCCTCAGCTGGTGGCTGTCCGTCCTCGCTCTGGTTGAGGATCGGTGCCAGGTTCCAGAGGCGATAGCCATCCCCCTTGTCGGCAGTGCGGAAACCGGTTGTGCCGATCTCCGAGCCTGAGGGGCCCTGGATGATCTGGGTGGTGGCGGCATCGGGCTGATCGTTCAGATCGCCGCAGAACACCACCGCCTTCTCCCTTCCCAGCCCCTGCCCTGGATCGGGTTCACCTTGATCCTCGGACAGGAGAGCATTGATCCGGTCGCGGATCGTTACCGCCTCGCCGGTGCGGCGGTAGAGGGCATAGGCCGCGTAGCGGTAGCGCTCATCCTCATCCCTGGGGTTGAACTGGCTGCCGGCGACATCCGGCCGGCGGCGGGCGTAGCTGATGAGCTTGGACTTGAAGTGGGCCGTGATCACCGTGACCGCAACCCCATCCAGATCGATCTCCGCCTCAAGGGCCCCACGCCCCATGGCCTGGGTCAGGGACTCGTCCGGCTCGGTGGCAGGGTCGTCAAAGACCGGATCCACGGCCTGCACCGGCCGGATCAGCGGCGGGAAGGGCTGGATCGTGTGCTGACGGCTGATCGGATGCTTCGAGAGGAATGCCACGCGGATTCCCCGGCCGTCCGGGATGCCCTCGAGGGCATGGGGCATCGAATGGGTGAGGGCCTGCTGCAGAGCTTCCAGGGCGCCATCGGGACCGATCTCCTGCAGTGCCAGCACATCGGGCTGCTCACCATCGATGACCGCCGCCAGGTTGGCCAGCTTGCGCTGGAAGCGATCCTGGGCCGCTGCGTCATCGGCGGGTGGCAGGAACAGGTTCTCCACGTTCCAGCACACCACCTTAAGGCTGCTCATCACCGGGTCCTCGGATTCAGATGGACGGATTGAGGCGGCAGTGTGGGCGTACAACGACCCACCGGCAGGGGGCATGCTTGCCGTTGCCCCAGAGGTAGCCAGCTGGTGTGAAGGTGTGGTTAAGGCACGGGGTCGAGACACCAAGCGTGATCGCCCCGACAGAACGCTGTTATCGCCTCAGGCTTTCACAGGCCTCACCATCTCCGTTGCCATCGAGGTAGGTGTGTCCTTGCCGCAGCAGCTGCTGGGCGCGTGCATAGGAGCCGATCTCCCCACAGGTGTAGCGGCGGCCACCGGGTGTGGTGCCGTCAGGAATGCTGCGGCCACGCGGTGAACGGCGGAAATCCCATGGCCGGGTGATGCCGCCTGGCACCTGCCAGACCCCTTGACGCCGCCGGCTGGCACGAACCTCGGCGTCCAGGTATTCACGGGCGTTGCACTGATCCAGGTACTGCCTGTAGGCGAAGGCCTGGGCGTCCTCCACCATGGCGAGGTTGATGTTGGTGCCAATGAACACCTCAGCCACGGCGCGGCCATAGCGGTCTGTGGTTTTTACTAAGAGCCGCACCGTGGAACCGATCGGCAGTCGCATCCGCAGATACTCCCGGGCACGCTGGCCGTGGGGTTGCTGGGCCATCTCGGGGGCGTCGATGCAGGCCAGCCGCACCGTGATCGTCCGCTCCCCCTGGCGGACGCGGATGGTGTCGCCATCACCGATGGAGACCACGGTGCCCGACGAGCCCTGGCCCACCGCCACAGCTGGCAACAGCAGCAGACAGGCCAGCCCGGCGGCCGGAAGCAGCCAGCGCCTCGAGCAGCGGATCAAGGCACCTGAGAGGCCGGCGCGGTGCGCTCCAGCAGCAGCTCCAGCTGACGGTCCTGCCGCTCCAGCACCGCCATGAACCCAGCCGCGGTGATCCCGAGCACCACCAGCCAGGCCAGTGAGGTCCAGGCCACCAGCTTCCAGTGGTTGGCCGCCAATCCCGACCGCCAGGACCTCGTTGAACGGGAAGCGCGCCCTGCGCCGGGCTGCTCGGCCTCCAGGTCCAGCAGCAACCGCAGCAAGGCCTCCGGTGTCACCGGCACCAGCGACGAGGAGTCCTGAGCCGAGGGGGGGCTCCTTTCCGTTTGCCTGGGCAGCCAGCAGGTCGCGGCAGTGCTGCAGCCCGCCGGCGGCCCAGAACAGCCCCCAGGCCCGCCGGTCCTGTTGCAGCGCCACCCAGCGGTGGGGGCGCACGTCGTTGCGGATCAGCTGCGCCGCCCTGGTCAGGCTCCAGCTGCGGCCAGCCGCCAGTGAGGGCTGCGCTTCCAGCAGCAGGCGGCCCTGGGGATCACGGGTGTAGCCGGTGGCCACCTGCAGGGAGAACACATCGAGGATCTGCATCCGGGCGCCAGGCCGGCGCTGGGCGGCATCAGGCGACCAGAACACCAGTGCCCCACGCTCACGGGCGATGCAGCGCTTCATCTGCCCATTGGTGGGCATCGGCCTCAACCCCCCGGTGGCGGGATGGTCATTGTGGCGGGATCGGGCTTGCGCGTCTCCTGGTGTAGTCCGATGCTCAGCGGTGCTCCGTTCGGCGCCGACTGCCTGACGAGGACCTGAGCGCCATGAGCTTCCGCTTTCGAAAGACTGCCCGCGTGGGACCTCTGCGGTTCAACTTCGCCAGGAGCGGCCTGAGTTCGATCTCGCTGGGCGGCCGCGGTGCGTCGTTCAACATCCCGGTGGCCCGGCCGGGCCGGGCCCGCACCACGGTGGGACTGCCGGGCACCGGTCTGAGCTGGAGCGTGGAGGCCCCCGCCGGGCCCGCGGCGGGGCTGCCCAACAGCCGACGGCTGCGACCCGGCCAGCTGGAGGCCTTCAAGGGCAGTGTGCTGGCCGTGCTGCAACAGGAGCTGTTCGGCCCGGGTACGCCAGGCCAACAGCTGTGGGAGCAGGGCACCGTGAGCCGGCTGCTGGCTGATGGCTCCCTGGGTGGCCGGGTGGCCGGCCAGCTGGCGCTGATCGAAACCCCCGAGGCGCTGGCGGACTACATCGGCCGGGCCCGCAGCCAGGACGATGCCAAACGTCGTGCCCACCGCTGCATCGAGGCGGTGCGGGAGGCCACCCGGCTGGCGGCTGGCCGGTGCTGGCTGGGCTGAGGCCCTTTGGACGCACCCCCGGCAGCCTGTCTGCAAGCTGCTGGGCTCCTGGCTGTGAGGGACGTGAACAGCTCGATCGTGCTGGCGGCCGATCAGCCCGCCGACCTGGCCCGCTTCTACGGCGCTCTGCTGGCGGTGAAGCCGCAGCAAGGGCTGAGCTCCAGCCACTGGCGGGTGCGCTGGCCGGCCGGTGGCTGGCTTGTGGTCTACGCCCCCTCGCGCAGCAGGCCGCAGCCTCACCAGCAGGGACGCCTGGCTCTCTGTCTGCAACGACAGGCAAATGGGATGGGCGCCCTTGCCCTGCTCAACTACTGGATCGCCGCAGCCCTGGTCCTGGGCGCCTCCCTGGAGGATCCGCCGCGGCAGGAATCCTTTGGCTCAGAAGCCTGGCTGCTGGATCCGGAGGGCAACCGCCTGCTGCTGCTGGTGCTGCCTTGATGCCTGGGCGAGGCTGTGCTGAGTCCCCCGCCGCCTGGAGCGCATGGGCAAGCCACTGACCCTCCTGGCGGTGGGGCTGCTGGCCCTGCCCACGGCAGCTGCCGCCGCACCCTGGCGGGACGAGCCCGCCGTGGCGGCCCTGTTCCGCGATGCCCGTGTGGAGGGCACGTTCGTGCTGCTGGATGAAGGCAGCGGTGAACTGTGGGGCCACAACCGCTCCCGCGCGGAGCAGCGCTTCTCGCCGGCCTCCACCTTCAAGATCCCCCACACCCTGATCGGGCTGTCACTTGGGGCTGTGAGCAGCGTGGATGAGGTGATCCCCTACACGGGCGACGCCAATCCGTTCATGCGCGAGTGGCTGCAGCCGATGGGGCTGCGCGGTGCGTTCCGGGTGTCGAACGTGCCGCTGTATCAGGAGCTGGCGCGCCGCATCGGCCTGGCGCCCATGCGCGCAGCGATTCAGCGGCTGGAGTACGGCAACGTCCAGATCGGCACTGACGTGACCACCTTCTGGCTGCGGGGCCCCCTGGCGATTAGCGCGGTGGAGCAGACCCGCTTCATCTCGCGGCTGGCCCACCAGTCGCTGCCCTTCCCCCGCAATGCCCAGCGGCAGGTGGCCGAGATCAGCCGGGTGGACTCCGGGCTGGGCTGGAGCCTGCACGCCAAGACCGGCTGGCAGAACGCCCCGGGTGCCGGCGTGGGCTGGTGGGTGGGCTGGGTGCAGAAGGGGGACCAGATCACCCCCTTCGCCCTCAACATCGCCATGGCCGGCGCTGCCGATGCCCCCAAACGCGAGCAGCTGGGGCGCGCCAGCCTGCAAGCGCTCGGGATCTTGCCTCAGCCGCCGAGGGGCTCCGTTCCGACGCCATGAAGCCCCCTTCATCAAGACCCGATGCCTGGGCCAGCACTCCGGGCCTTGTTCTGTTCAGGCCTGCCCCGCCAGCACCTGATGCATCACCTCCACCAGTCCGTCGGCCAGGGGCCGGTGCTCCTGCAGCCGCATGCTCCAGATAGCCCCGCTGAGCAGCTTCGCGCTGGAGACCAGGGCCATGTCCTGGCCTTCCATCAACTGCAGCTGCTCCAGTGGCACCGACAGCTCAGCCCGGAACACATGGGCCGTGCGCCGGTGGATGTGATGCACCATGGCGAGCTCCAGGGTCTGGGGCTGCCAGCTGATCTCCTCCACAAGCTCCCGCCGCAGGGCCTGCTCCGGGGTCTCGCCAAGATCCAGGTGCCCGCCGAACAGTCCCCAGCAGCCGGGGGCGACGATCGTGGGGATCTCGTCGCGCAGTTGCATGAGCCAGCGGTCCTGGCGGTGGAGCATCGCCAGGGCGACTTCAAGGGCCATGGCCGGCGATCAGCCCACCGCCGGCCGGCGCTGCTGTGCCGTGTAGAGCGCGGCTCCACCAGCGGCCAGCACCAGACCACCGCTGATGGCCAGAAACACCAGGGTCTGCAGCAACAGCAGAGCAATCCCCACAGCTGACGCTGCCTTGATCTGCACCCTGGCCTTGATCAGCAGGGTGAGGAGCAGCAGCACCGTGGCCTTGAGAGCCAGCACCTTGGCGGTGCTGAGCGGGCAGAAAGGATTCAGAAGCACGGCGGCAGTCCTGTTGCTCCCATGCTGCCGGCGCGGCGACGGGCCGGTGGCTTGAGCTCTGCTGGTGGTGTCCACTGGGGTGGACAGGTCTGCCAGCCCTCCCTGCGCTTCTGGGCCCAGAGCCGGAGGGCTTCCTCGCGGGTGAGCTCGCCCCGCCTCTTCAGCAGCGGCACCGGTTCACCCGGCAGCAGCTCGCCGCTGGTCACCTCCAGCACCTGGTTGTGGCGGCTCCAGCGGGTGGGACGGAAGTGCAGCACCTGGCGGCCGTTGCTGAGCCAGCCCTCGTTGGGGGAGAGCGGTGGCCTGTTGCCGGCGGCCATGGCGGGCTCAGCCGGCCTCCGGCGCCCAGCCCTTCTGGCGGGCCATGTCGTCGGTCCAGCCCTGGCAGCGGTTCACCAGGTGCTCACCGTGAGCGAGGAGGCCCTGGTGCAGCTGGCAGGTGAGCAGGGGGATGCAGTTCACGCCGCTGTGGTGGCGGAACCAGTGGCAGGTCATGCAGACCTTGCGGCTGCGGCTGTGCACCAGAACGGGCTGATCCAGGAAGGGCCACTCGTCGACGGGCAGCTCCAACGAGCCGGAGGACTCGTCGACAGTGCGGCGGAGATGGAGGCCTATGACCCTCAGTGCACGCGTACACCTGTACTAGCACAAGGAGATCGGTCTGTCAGCGCCCGTGGTGATGGCCGCTGGCTGCGCTCACGGGCTGTCCGCGGGGTCCGGGTCCTCCGGCGCCAGGCGCTGGGCCTCAATCGCCAGCAGCCAGGCCGCCGCGAAGCAGGCCGCTTGGATCCAGTGCTGGCGTAGCGCCTCCACAACGACCGCGGTGCTGGCTCCGATGCGCAGGGCCTTGATGGAGTAGCGGCCCAGGCGAGCAAGCCGCTGTGACGTCATGTCTGCCAAGGACCGTTGTTAGGAAGCGCCGATCCAGAATCGCGACCCATTCGCCGGTGTCATGGCCCGCCTGGAAGCCCTGCTTGCTCCTGTCGCCGATGGAGGGGAGTTTCGTGGTGCGCTGGCGGCGCTGGCCAGGGAGATGAATGGGACGTTGACGTGGCTGGATGGCCGCAACGCCTCGATCGTGTTGACAGCAGGTCCCCGGGCCCTGGCGGTGCAGGTGCTGATGGAGATCCGTCCCCGAGGTGAGCTGGGCGTGCTGGTGAGCAGCCGCGAGGGAATGGGCAGCGGTGCACCCCTGAGCACCGCGGTGCTGGAGCGCCTGCTGGCCGGCCTGCAGGTGGCAGCCCCTGGTGCGCGGTTGCGGTTCCGCTCGGATCGTGACGGCCCGGTTCGTCATGCTGCTGTTGCCTGAGGGCAGGAGTTGATTACGGCGAATCCATCAGCAATGGTTCCAGCGGCTTCATGGCTTTGTCGTCAGTTGTTGGGCTGAGATTCAAGCCGCAGGGTCCTCACTCACCGGCTTGTTCTCATGTTCAGCTGACTTCAGTACGTAGCTCCGGAGCCTCAATAGTGGGCAGCCCCATTGTGCCCCGGGAGCAGCCTTGGGAGTGTGCACTTTACCTTCAGAGTTTCTGATGCGGCTGCATTTTTGATTGTGGAAGTCATTGCCACCAGATCCTACAGCCCGCGATCGTTCACTACCCCAGTGGTGGGATGCGGATCCAACGTCACCTCAATAGATGCGACGGTCAGTATCAGGTCCATGGTGATTCCGGTCGCATGTTGACAGCTAAAAGACACTCATGAAAGGATAGCGCCTCATCTCAGAGCGGGTAACTCGGGCCATGGAACAGGAGTTCAAAGTGGTGTTGATCATTCGAGCCGCCATACCCGCTTGCCGAACAGATTGACTCGTCTGGCTCCAGCTATGCTGCACAGATGTTCCAGCTCCGCCCCTACCAAGAAACATTCCTCTGCAGCATCAGGGAGCAGGTTGAGGCTGGTCACCGTGCTGTGCTCGCCGTCATGCCCACTGGTTCCGGCAAAGGTGTGGCGATTGCCGAGCTAGTACGGCGTTCTGCTGCTGTTGGCGAGCGAGTGCTGATTCTTGTGCATCGCGGTGAGCTGGTTGCCGATCTGTCTGAGCGGCTTAAGTTCTGCGATGTCAACCACGGGGTCATCGCCAGCGGTCAGCCCGCCAGCCCTGAGCTGCCTGTGCAGATTGGCACGGTGCAAACGGTTGTGCGCCGGCTGGATCAATTAGCCAGCCCCGGCATCATCATTCAGGACGAAGCACACCACGCCATCAGAGATAACACCTGGGGCAAGATCATCAGCCGATTTCCTGATGCAACCCTGATCGGTGCCACTGCAACTCCTGAGCGTCTCTCGGGGGAAGGCTTGGGTGCAGATGCTGACGGTTTCTTCACTGTGATGGTGGAAGGCCCCAGCACTGCATGGCTCACTGAGCAAGGCTTTCTTGCTCGCGCCAGGGTGTATGCGCCGCCGAATAGTGCAACAGGGCAACCGATCCGCAAGCGGGCTGGTGACTTTGACATGGGCGATGCTGCTCGCGTCTACGGCAGCCGGGAGATTTATGGAGATGCAGTTGACCACTACCGCAGGTTTCTGTTTCCCCGAACCGCCATTGCGTTCTGCTGTAACATTGACCACGCCAACGATGTGACCTGCGCGTTTGAGAACGCTGGCATCAGGACTGAACTGCTTACTGGCAAGCAGCCGCTGAGTGAACGGCGCGAAATCCTCGGAAAGCTCGCGGCAGGCGAAGTGAAAGTTGTTACCTCCTGCATGGTGATTTCCGAAGGCGTTGATGTACCCTCTGTAGGAGGCTGCATCATGTTGCGCCCCACAATGTCACTGGCGCTTCATCTCCAGATGTGTGGCCGGGCGCTTAGGCCCAAAGTTGATGGAGCTGATGCGGTGTTATTGGATCATGTAGGTAACGTCAGTCGCCTTGGGTTTCCGACTGACTCGCGTGAGTGGTCGTTGGCGGGCAAGGAAGAACGGATGAGCCGCGAACAGCAGTGCGGCAATGGCTCTGCCAGAGCCAAACCCACGATTGTTACAACAGCTGGCGAGCTGGAGGAGCTGCAGCCAGGTGGGGGCAGTCCCGTTGTACCTCGCTCAAAGGCCAAGCGTGGCAGTATTGCTGCGCTGTTGGAGCTGCAGCATATCGCCGAGCTGCAGGGTCGCCCGACAATATGGGCTATCAGACAATGGATCGCGCAGTCTGAGCGGAGACGTTGACCATTGCCCACTGCAGGTGGGGGCACAGCAGCTGGTGAAGATGTGATCACAGTCAACCAAGCTGCATCACGTCATCCCACGGCTGGAGGGTATAAACGCCTCGTCTGGTGCTCAAGGAAGGCCAAGCCATGCTGCATCAACGTCGGCCTCGGTAGTGCCTAGACGACGCAGCAGCAGCAACAGCAGGCGCTCGGTTCGACTGGCGTCTCCTGGAAAGGACATGACTCTGGGGGCCTCCTGTTCCTGTTGAAGGCCGCCCACGCCTTCCATCTCGGACCCCAGGTGCTGCTCAAGGAAGGTCAGGAGATCGACCCTTCGCAGCTTCGACCAGCCCTTAAGCCCCCGTTGCCGACAAATGTTCTTCAGGTCGCTGGTGGTGAGATTGGCCAGATCTATGCCCGGTGGCAACGAGACTGCTGCGCTTTCGGAAAGTAAATGCCGTTGTCGATCCTCCAGCCGCTCTGCCTGCCGGTGCAGATAGGCATCTAGACCGCGGGTGTGATTAGCCAGCAAGGTTCCAAGGGTGTGCAGATCTGACCCGAGACCATCGCTGATTGGGGTCCCCCGACGGCGTTTTGGCCTTTCCTCAGAGTTCATCGGACCCCTTCTCATCGTCGTCGTCCTCAGCATCCTGGAAGAACTCAACGGCGTCAGCCCTTTCCAGCAGCCTCTCTACAGCGCGCTTAAGATCCTCGACTGACTGATGCGTCGGTCCACCGCTGGCCCGCTCTTGTTGATCCACTGCCTCTTTGATGTCAGCCAGGTTTTCTAGTGCCTGCTCAATTTGCTGAACCTGCAGGAGTCGATTCTTGAGCCGAGGCAGCACATTGCTGATCTGCTCATTCTCGATCTCTGTCTGCTTGCGATAAGCGAGTAAGTCATCCCTTTCCTCCTCCACCCGCTCTAACTCAGCTTCCAGTGCCGCGATTTTCTTCTTGGCTTTGGTGACCAGTCCTTGCTGGGCGCCAGCGCGGCGGTTGGCTGAATCCAAGGCATCACGCATCTCCCTGTAGAAGTTGCGCAGATCTGCAAAATGAATCAGCTGATGGACCAGCGGGAACCGACGGACGGAGGTCTTGTCGATCCCAGCGGGAGACTTGCTTGAGCTGTTGCGGGCTCTGGGCATGCTGCAGGGCGGCAGGCTGATGCGTCTCTCCAGTATTGGACGGAATAGACCTTTTGCCTCGCTTCTGGCAACCGAGGCAAGGAGGGGGCGGAGCGGGCCATCAGAACGGATCACCGGTGGGGAGGCCGTCCCGGTCGTACTGGGTGAGCGTGGGGGTGTCGTGGTGGTCTCTGATGTGACTGGGTTGCCGAGCTTGGGGTGCGGCGCTCCGGCGGCTGTGGTGGTCAAGGTCTCCGAGCTGGTGCGGGGGTGGGTGCAGCGGTTGCCTGTGGAGGGGCGTTGACCGTCCGCGAGCTACGCCCCGGTGATGTGGTTGCCGTGCAGGCCACCAGCTACTGCCCGCAGTTCATTGGGTGGATTGACCGCATCCACTGGACCTGCAATCCGGTGTGGATCTCCTGCTTCGACGTGGACACCGGCGAGTGACGCTCGGCCCAGCTCCAGCACGTCATCGGCCGGCTGGAGGGCGTAGACCCGGCCCCCAGGCCCAGCCCGGAGCCACCTCCAGCGCCACCGCCGCCGGATGAGCTGCCAGGGGTTGGGGTGGTGTTTGCGAGGTAGGCCAACATTCCAGCGCTCCGCACTGGTTCGCCGAGACACGGAAAGCTATGGCCCAAGCATCAATGGCCATGCTGCCCGATCTTTACCGCTACCTGCGTCGTATGGTTTCCGACCCGGTGGCCATGCGCGATTTGCTGTCAATCGCAGCCGACCTAATCCACATCGCACGTGTGCTTGTGGACCGCCTTCTCTCCTAGCTGGTTTGTGGGTCTCCGGGACGGGGCAACGGTGGCGCTACCGGCGATATCGAATCACCCAGCAGCTGCCACGCCTCCTCATCCATCGTCTCAATCCACCAGAAGCCAGCAATCCCACTCCAGGGCTTGAGAAGCCCCCGCAACACCAGGGCGTCAAATATCCGCTGGCCATCGCTGCGACCCGTCATCGCTTCTAAGAAGCGGAACATCTCTGGGTGGGGGGCGGCGGCGGCCACAGGGGGTGGACTGGGCTCTTTGATGTTGATTGGGGCCTGCCCGCTATGCAACGGGATGTTCAACCAAACCCTTGCCGCTGCCGCTGAGCCCGCTGTTGCGGAAACTGCCGCCCCAGCGCCGCCCGGCATAGGTGCCCAGGCACGCCGACGTCGTGCTCAACCATCGCCAGCACGGCTTCGGCGAGGGCACGCTGGTCAGGGTGGCTTGCCAGCACCGCGGGTAGCTCCACGGCGAACCAGAAACCCGCTGTGAGCGGCACGCCGGGGGCGAGTACCCGCTGGGTTGCCACGATGCCCAGTAGCCCGCCCTGGAGGCCGCCGGTGGCGTCTGGTAGCTCACCGCCACCAGCGGCGTGCATGGCGCGTTGAGCGTCGAGTTCGCCGGGCTCGGCCATGCGGATGCGGACGCACGTAAGCGGCTGGGCTTGGAACCAGTCCAGATCGGCCTCGGCGGGGCCCAGCGCGGCGGGGGTCACCTCGGGGTGGCCCTGGATGGGGATGACGCGGGGCATCAGAACGGCTCGCTGGTGGGGATGCCGTCCCAGAAGCCCCGCTCAGCTGCGACGCGGCCCTGGATGCCCTGCAGCACCGCATCAGGGTCAACGCCGGTCGCTGGGGTCATGGTGGCGTCCCACTTCATCGCCGTTTCGAGGGCGCTCGCCAGTTGCTCTGCGGCGTGGGTGACGCGATGGGCGATCTCTGATGCCTCGATGGCGGGTCCGTCTGCGGTGTCGTAACGGGGGCTGGTCATGGTGTTTCTCCGATGTGAGTGGGGTGCCGGGCTTGGGTGCGGCGCTCCGGCGGCCGCGGGGGGTTAGGCGGGGGGTGGCTGGGGGCTGAAGGGGTGGCTGCGAGGTGGCTGCCCAGCCACCCCCCAGACCCGCTGCGCTGGAGGGGAAGTGCCCTGAGGGGTGGCTGGGGTGGCTGTTTTCGGCTTGTACGAAAAACGGTGGCGAATCAGGCGCATTGGAGAAAGAACAAAAAAAGAACCACCCCACCACCCCTCAGGGGAAACCGCCCACCACCACTGGGTTCTTCTGGGGTGGCTGCCCAGCCACCCTTGAGCCACCCCGCCACCCCTCCTCATGGCAGCCTCCGGGTGGCCCGGTAGAGGGTGGTGCCTTGATCGCCCACCACCCGCTCGCCATAACCGGCAGCGGCGAGGGCCTCCATGGCGGCGGTGACGGTGGCGGGGTCCCACTCCTGCCGCTGCCGCGTGCTGAGCCGCTTCCTCACCTGATTGGGGCGGACCACCCCACCCACACCCTCAGCGATCCGGTGAACGGTCCGCATCACTCCCGACGGCCCTCCTCCGGATGCGTCGGTGTGTATGCCCAACGCGTAGCCGTCCAGGTGGTCCACGAGCAGCACCGCTCGCGCGACCGTCGCATCTGGAATCGGCCCGGTGTCAGGAGCGGTGCCAGCGCCGATGGCGGCCAGGTGCATCAGCCCCGCCACCCTCAGCACCTTGCCGGCGGCCTTGCCGTAGAGCGCGGAGTGGGCCGGCAGGGTGGCATTGAGGGCTGCCTGCTGCCGGTCGTAGTGGTACTCGCGGAACCGGGCGGCCCCGCCGGCGTCCAGCCAGTAGGGGCGGGGCGTGAGCTGGTGAACGGCGTGGGCGGCGCGCCTCAGGGTGTCGGTTGCTGCACGGGCCTCGTCGTCGTCGTCGTCGTCGGGCAGCCGCACCGCGACCGCCGGCACGGGGACGAACAGGAACCGTGCCCACAGCCCGCTGGGATCGCCTTCGGCAACCAACCCCTGCAGCACATCCGGCTGGGTGGTTCCGTAGATGGAAAACTGGCTGCGGCTGAAGTGCCGCCCACCGCCGACGACCCGAAGCTGGGCAAGGCCGCCGCCGTCAAACAACTCCAGCAGCAGCTCCTGGTCGCTGCCCCGGCCGCCTCGATATTGGTTGAGGCCACCGAACAGCCCGGCCAGCTCATCACGGAAGAGAAGCAGCCCCAGGCCGTCGGCCTCGTTCTGCTGGAGCGTCGCGACCAGTGCCTCGCCGGTGGGGTCGCTGGCGACCAGGAACGATGGCTGCGGCATCGGCGGCTTGTCCTTGCCGCGCTTGGTTGCCTGGCACTGCTCCCGCCAGCTCTGCAGCTGCCGCTCATAGGCCTCCCTGAGCGAAGCCACGAGCGGCTGGAGCGGCTCGCGGATCAGCGCCTTGCCCGATGGTGATTTCATAGCCCCGGAGCGGGCCACCACGCAGGCGTACAGGTTGGCCGGCACCACGAACCCACTCGCGGCGGACCCGACCACCTGGGTGCCGAGCTTGGCGGCGGCGGCAATGGCTGTCAGGAACATCAGCGCCGCCGAAGGACCCGCCACCGGCATGTACCTGGTGCGTGCCTCGATGGCAGCGGCGATGGGTTCAGGCAGTAGCTGATCGAGAGTCAGCGCCTCGCCAAGCTGCTGACGGTCGGCCTCGATGGCGATGGCCTTCGCTTCGGCCTCGATGGCAGCCGCAGCAGCCGCAGCCCGCTCCAGAGCGCTGGCGATTTTGGACACAGCCAGCGGGTGCATCCCGGACTCGCTGGCGAGGCGCTGGTGCAGCAGCTCCAGATCAGCTCCGGCAGTGCCGGCGGCCATGGCCTGCTCCAGCTCTTGGCGCACTGCGTCGGGGGTGTATGCCTTCTGCTGACTCGCCCCGTTTTGCTGCGGCGCCATCAGAAAACACCTCCCACTCGCGATGTGGTCGGCCGCAGGTCATGCCTGCGGAGATCAAACCCGTGCAGAGCGGCGATGGCCCAGAGCGAGCCTGCCTTCCGTGTGGTCGTACTGCGCAGGATCTGCTCTGCCTGCTTCTGCCCGCCCTCCCAGTGCTCGGCGAACAGCTCTGCGGCCATTGCCTCGGGTAGGCCGATCTCGGCCAGCGCAGCAGCGCAGCCGCATAGAGCATTGCGGTATGTCGGGTAGGTGTTCTGCCCCACCACCCGCTTGGGGATGCGGCTTATAGCGGCCTCGATCGCGCTGAGTGGACGCGGTGGAAACGGGCCGTCGCGTGTGATGAGGGAGCAGGCGGTAGTTGGCCTGGGAGCAGAGCACCGTTCCGATTTGGGCACGCACGCCATGATCTCGGCGATGTCATAAACATTGCCGCTGACATGAATAATCTCGGTCAGCGCACCAAGCTCGCCAGATTTCTTATCGACATGCCGAAACCCGGGGAGCCGCATCACACGGGAACGGTTGTAGATCGTGGAGTCGGCACCGGCATGGATGCTCAATCGTTTGTTTTCGATCTGCCAGATTTCCGGATCCACTGGCTGTCTAAGCCTGTAGTAATAGTGGATTGATTTCCCGCCAGTTGCCACCATCACCGAAGGCTCTGGCAGATTTAGCTCCTGCCATGCCATTACCTGCCAATGGATTGGCCGGTCATCCCACTCGATGAACAGCACAGACATAGATGCAATATCTGCCGCACAGACACATCCGCTCGGCTTTCCCGTTTTGCTGTTTACTGCGGTAGCACCAGTGGCGTTACCAACCACGAAATAGACGCCCCGCCCTGATTTGTTTTCGCGGGTGAGCTGCCCTGCATCGAAGCCGAGCATGTCAGCGCCGCCGCGGGGTGTTTTGTCCTGACCACGGCTGCCGCGAACAGCGGGAAATGTGCGGAAGTAAGTGGTGCTGGGGCGCTTGTCCAGCAGCGCGAGGAACTCGATGGCCTGCTGAGCCGGGCTGGGCAAGGGCGCGGCATCGGCACCGAAAATCCGGGTGGCAACGTCGCAACCGCGAGTCGCAGTATCTGGACTAGAATCAGCGTGTGTTCTGGGCTTGCTCTGGGACATTACGAATGCAGCCTCAGGTGGCTGCGTGGGTCCGGCTCCCAGCGGTGGTGAGCGGGCCGGAAGTACAGAAGGACCAAGGGGGGGCGATCCCCGGCGTGCAACAAGAGGGACCCCGAGGCCGCCACCTCGGGTCTCTTTTTGGATGTCAAACAGCCCTGGTTCGGGGCAGCTGCTTCCCGCGGCGAGCGAGGCACTGTTCAACTGCAGAAAGATCCCAGCGCAGGGCTGGCTTCTGCATGCCCAGCCCTGCGGCCGTGAAGTGAACTCCCGGCCGGAGAACATCAGCTGCACGAAGCCGAGTGAGCGTGCTTCTGCTCACCTGCAAAGAAGCCATCACGTCAGTCGTGGTGGAAGAAAAAGCCATCGGATGTGTCGGTAAGGTGTGGCGCCTCGGTGCGTCACGGTTAAAACCTACCGGTCACAATCGGTCCGGAAGCGTCAGAAAATGGAACGCTTTTCTCGCGCCATTCCAATTTCTCTCAAATCGAAGATGCAGCCTTCGATGCGGCCCGACGCACCTTCTCCCGCAGGTTCGGCAGATCTAGCCGCCGGCCGTAGGTGGAGAGGTGGACTGCTGGGCTGTGCCCCATCAGTTCGGCCGCTTCCCGAACGTGCAGGCCCACTTGCTGCGCCAGCCGTAGAGCGAAAGCGTGCCGGCAGCTGTAGGGGGTCAGCTCTGCGGGGAGGTTGATCTGCGCCGGCTTCTGGCGCTGCAGCCGGCCCAGCTGCTGCCCCAGCACTTCCCCCGGACTCCGGGCCGCCACCATCCCGGCGGGCAGGCCGTGCTCCAGCCAGCGCTCCACCAGCCTCCAGCAGTCCGCAGGCCAGCCCGCAGGCGGCACGGCCGGCACCACACGGGGGCCGCTGGAGCCCTTGCTGCTGCGCTTCGAGCGGGTCACCCGTGCCACGGGCTGGCCCTGCTCCAGCTCCAGCTGCAGGCCCTGCAGTTCAGCCGGCCGCAGCCCGAACACCATCAGGCAGTCCCAGGCCACCGCGTCGGCGGGGGTGAGCCGGTGGCTGCGCTGGAGCCTGGCCCGCAGCTCGGCCAGCTCTGCGTCGGTGAAGGCGCGAACGCCATCGGGTGCCGCCGCGGCCCTGCCATTACCCCGCAGTGCTGCCACCTGCTCTGGCCACTCCCACCCGGCCTCAGCCCACAGCCGCCGGATTCGATCGTGCGCCAGCTGCCGGCTGCGGCTGTTGGGCTGCCACTGCCTCAGGGTGGCCTCCAGCACCTCCAGATCCGAGGGCCAGTGCTGCTGCGCCGCTACCTGCATCAGGCGGCGGAGTGGCGGCAGGTAGTGGCGCTCCCAGGTTGAGAGGCTCACCTGCTCCCCCACCACCCGCTGTTGCAGGCGCTGGATCAGCCGCTCAAGTTGCTGTGGCGCGAGGCGCCCAGGGTCATCGGCTGCAGGTGCGTCCGCTGGGTCGGGCCACCGCCAGGTGCCGGCCATCACCGCGTCGAACACGCTGCAGGCTTCGCTCAGGGCGGCCGCAGCCGTGCCAGGGCCGGGGGGTGAGCCCAGGCTGAAGGCCCTTCGTTTTGGAGTCCCACCGGGCGGCTCACCAGGGCGAGGTGGCAGTTCGGCGCTCACGACGCGCAGGCGATCCCGATTCAGCTCCAGGAACCAACCGGGTCGCCCGAGCCGGTGCGCCTTGAACCCGGCGCTCAGGTTGCGGAGCCAGGGGGGCGAGGCCATCGCGTGAAACCCGCGTGAAATCTGCGTGAAATCCTGGCATTTTCTGGGTCATTCGGGCGCATTGAGAGCACCCCCAGCCCCGTCAAGGGCCTCTGATAATGCCCGTCCTGACTGGTCTGATTCCTGTCAGGGCCTGGCTTTTCGGGTAACGCCCCCTGTTGGACTTGAACCAACGACCGGCCGCTTAGAAGGCGGCTGCTCTATCCAGCTGAGCTAAGGGAGCTCCAGCGCGCCATTCTGGCAAGGGCACGCTCTCCGACCACCGGGCTAACGGCCCGACACCCCTAGAGTGGCAGGCTGCGCGAACGCAACGCCGATGGCGGTCACCCGGCTCAGCGAAGCCCAGAAACAGGAGGTTGTGGCGCGGTACCGCCAGGGCCTGAGCAGCACCGAGCTGGCGGCGGTCTACGACTGCAGCGCCAACACGGTGACCCGGCTGGTGAAGGCGGCCCTGGATCCGGTCGAATACGAACAGCTCAAGCGGCAGCGCAGCCGGGGCCTGCGGCCGGCGCCCGCGTCCGAGGAGCCCGCGGCGGCCGTTGCCGATGCCCTCGACGCCGTCACTCCCGACGAAGCCGATCAAGCCCATGGGTCCGATCAGCCCCATGGGCTTGGTGCACTGGGCCTGGGCGATTCGGCGGCGGGCCTGGAGGTGGCCACGGACGACCTCGACGAACTGGACGACCTCGACGACGCAGACGAGGACGAAGACGGCCCCTGTGTGCTGGCGATCGATGACGCCGACGACTTCGGCGAGGACGGTGACGAGGCCGATCAGGTTCTCGACGGCGACGACGACAGCGACGACGGCGACGACGGGGATGGGGTCGAGGCGTTCGTCACCGTGCCGGTGCATCTGGGCGCGGCGGTGGAGGAGCTGGTGCAGTGCCGCGCCCTCAGCGACGCCCGCCTGCCGGCCACGGCCTACCTGCTGGTGGACCGCACCGTGGAACTGCAGCCCCTGGCGCTGAGCGAGTGCCCGGAACTGGGCCCGCTGCCGCAGCAGGAGGCCGAGCGCCGGGCGCTGATGCTGTTCGTGAATCCGCGCCAGGCCAAGCGCCACTGCGGCCGCAGCCAGCGGGTGATCATGCTGCCCGATGTGAGCCTGCTGGAGCGCACCGCTCCCTACCTGCTGGCCCAGGGCATCAGCCGGGTGGTGATCGAGGGCGGGGTCTACTCCCTGCCCGGAAGCTGATCTGGGCTGCCCGCCAGCAGGGCCACGCTGCAGCCGCCGCTCACCACCCCCACCACCAGGGCCAGCCCCACCAGGAATCCCGACGGCAGCGGCGCGGTGCTGCCGGTCCCCAGCCAGAGGCGGGGCCGCTCCTCCAGGTTCTGGGCGCCGAGGCAGAGGATCAGCAGCAGCAGCAGCCCGCCGCCGAGGCTGGCCAGCAGCAGTCGAAGACGCAGCAGCATGGCGCTCGGTGATCCGTCGGATGGTTGACAGGCGGAGTCTGACGTTTCATTCGTCACCCCGCTCCTCGTCACCCCGCTCCTCGCCACCCCGCTCCTCGCCACCCCGCTCCCCGTCCCCGTCCCCGTCCCCGTGCAGCAGGGCGTAGAGGGCCCGGCGGCTGTGGCCGCTGCGCCCGGCCAGCTCCCGGGCGGCGTCGCGGCCGCTGAGCCCGCC
>JBATEO010000187.1:0-4622 GCA_049664045.1 Prochlorococcaceae cyanobacterium | reverse complement strand
GCACCTACGCGGCGGCCTGCAACCCAGACCTGCTGCCGGTTCTGGCCGCGGCGCGGCGGCTTGCCGGCGGACTGCCGCTGCTGGGGGTGGGCCTGTCGCTGGGGGGCGCGGTGCTGCTCAACGCCGCCCTGGCCGATCCCGCCGCCCTCGACGGGTTGGTGGCGGTGAGCAGTCCCCTGGATCTGGCCGCCTGCGCGGCGCGCATCGACCACCGCCGCAACCGCCTTTACCAGCGCTGGCTGCTGCGCGGCCTGGTCCGCCAGACCCTGGCCGATCCCTTCGGCGTGTCCGCGGCGACGCGAGAGGCCCTCACCGGCCAGGAGCGGCCCCGCAGTATCCGCGCCTTCGACGCGGCGATCACGGCCCCGCGCTGGCATTACAGCGATGTGGACGCCTACTACCGCCGAGGTTCGGTGCTGAAGCGGCTGCGGGCGGGTGCGCTGCGGCCACCGGCCCTGCTGCTGCACGCCCTCGACGACCCCTGGGTTCCGGCCGCCGCCGCCGAGCAGCTGGCCGCCGGAGAACGGTACGGGGCGGCGGCGGGGCTGGAGGTGCTGCTCAGCCCCCACGGCGGCCACAACGGCTTTCATGGCGTTGGGGATGCAGCCGGCAGCTGGGCCGACCGGCGCACGGTGGACTGGCTCTGCCGGCTTCAGGTGGGGATGGCTGGTGCCGGGCTGAGGCTGTAGCGCCGCAGGATCCAGTCGTCGATCGGCACGCCGCCCACCACGTGCTCGCGCAGGATCCGCTCCAGCCGCTCGGCGGTGACGCCGCCGTAGACGAGTCCGTCGGGCCAGATCAGCAGAATCGGCCCCTCGGCGCAGATGCGCAGGCAGTCGGCCTTGGTGCGCAGCACGATGCCCCCCGGCCGGCCCGGATTCTCCAGGCCCAGCTCGCGCACCAGGCGCTTGAGGGCGTCCCAGCTGGCGGCGCCCACGGCCGGATCGGGGCAGCAGAGGGCCTTGCTGGGGGTGGCGCACAGCAGCAGGTGATGCGCGATGCGCTGGTGTGTGGGCTCGGGCATCGACGCGCTGTTCACGCCGGCAGCGCCGCCGGGGTTTTGGCGCTGAGCCGGGCTGCAGCCTCACGCACCGCCTCGCGGGCCCAGGCGTCCACGGCCAGCACGTCGTCCAGAGTGGGGTTGGCCGTGAGGTCGGCCTTGTGGCGGTCGCACACCCGCTCGATCAGCTGCGGGATATCGAGGAAGTGCACCTGCTCCTCGAGGAAGAGGGCCACGGCCTGCTCGTTGGCGGCGTTCATCACCGCGGGCATCGTGCCGCCGGCGCGGCCGGCCGCGTAGGCCAGGTCCATGCAGGGATAGCGGGCCGGGTCGGGCCTGCGGAAGGTGAGCGAGCCCACCTCGGTGAGATCGAGGCGGCGCCAGGGGGTCTCGAGCCGCTCGGGCCAGCTGAGGCAGTAGAGGATCGGCAGCTTCATGTCGGGCCAGCCCAGCTGGGCCAGCACCGAGGAGTCGGCCAGCTCCACCATCGAGTGGATGATCGACTGCGGGTGGATGACGATCTCGATGTGGTCGTAATCGAGGCCGAACAGATAGTGGGCCTCGATCACCTCCAGGCCCTTGTTCATCAGCGAGGCCGAATCCACCGTGATCTTGCGGCCCATGGTCCAGTTGGGGTGGCTGGTGGCGTCGGCCACGGTGGCCTTGTGCAGATCAGCGGGGTCCCAGTCGCGGAAGGCGCCGCCGCTGGCCGTGAGCTGGATGCGGCGCAGGCCGGGCGTGGGCACCCCGGTTGAGAGGCGGGCGGTGTCGGCCCAGGGGGTGCCCTGCAGGCACTGGAAGATGGCGGAGTGCTCGGAATCGGCCGGCAGCAGGCGCGAGCCCGATTTCTCCAGCTCCGGCAGCACCACCGGGCCGGCGGCGATCAGGGTTTCCTTGTTGGCCAGGGCCAGGTCCTTGCCGGCGCGGATGGCGGCCAGGGTGGGCAGCAGGCCGGCGCAGCCCACGATGCCGGTGACCACCAGGTCGGCCGTGGGCCAGGCGGCGGCGGCGCAGATCCCGTCATTGCCGCCCAGCAGCTCCGGCAGGCGGGCGGGCCTGGTGGCTGCATCGAGGGCGGCCAGGCGTTCGCGCAGCTCGGCGAGCTTGTCAGCGTCGGCGAGGGCCACGACCTCGGGGGCGTGGCGGCGGATCTGCTCGATCAGCAGGTCGAGGTTGTTGCCGGCGGTGAGGGCCACCACCCGGAAGCGGTCGGGGAACTCCTCGGCCAGCTCCAGGGTCTGGGTGCCGATCGAACCGGTGGAGCCGAGCACGGCGAGGGCTTTCACGGCGGGGCTCCAGCGGAAGGCTCCAGTGTCCCACCGGATTGTCCCGTCGGTGGTGGGTGATTGGGCGCACCATCCCAGCTCGCCCCAGCTCGCCGCCCGGTGGGGATCCCGTGATCGACTCCGCTGATCGACTCCGCCGGTGGTGTGCCGGGGTGCAGGGTGCAGGTCGTACACCTTCTGGGCACCAACCAGCCCTGATAGCGCGATATCAAGGGCGATAGGGGCGTTGCGAGGCCTGGCCTCGGGGCGTGTCCTCAGACGGTTCTGCAGGCGACACCTCCCCGCTTGATCCCTGAGGGGGCCTGCGCCGGGCCCGCTGCTCGATGCAGGCCGGCCGGTGCCGTGGCTGGCGCGTTGGGTTGGGTTGGATTGAATGGATCTCCCTTGGCCATCCCCGACCATGACGACCCACCCAGCTCCCCTGCAACGCTCGGTCGATGCCTGAGGTTCCCGCGAAGCCCAGCCCCCGCTGGCCGTACGTGCTGGGCTGCGGGCTGGCGATGGGCTCGGCCGATGTGGTGCCGGGGGTGAGCGGCGGCTCGATGGCCTTCATCCTCGGCATCTACGCCCAGCTGCTGGAGGCGATCGCCGGCTTCGATCTGCAGCTGCTGGCGCTGCTGCGGGATGGGCGCTGGAGCGCGGCGGCGGCGCGGGTGCACCTTGGCTTTCTGGTGCCGCTGCTGGCCGGCCTGTTCTCAGCGGTGCTGATCCTGGTGCGGCCGATCACCTGGCTGTACGAAGCCCACCCGGTGTTCCTGATCGTCTTCGTGCGGCTGCTGCGCTGGCTGCTGGAGCGCTGGCACGGCCAGACCGTGGCCCTGCTGGTGGGCTTCATGGCCGGTTCGCTGTGGAAGATCTGGCCGTTCCGCACCGTGCTGGAGAGCACCCACAACGCCAAGGGCAAGCTGATCGTGCTGCGCGATGCCCTGGCGGCGCCCCCCGACGGCGGCTCCCTGGCGGTGGCGCTGCTGCTGGGCGCCGTCGGCGTGGCCCTGGTGGTGGGCCTGGAGTGGCTGCAGCACCGCGTCGGCGTGGCCGAGATGGGCGGCTGACCCTGCCCGGCGGCGACGGCCCTTGCCAGGCCACGGAAACTGGTGCGATTGCGGTCGCGCTGCGATGCCTCCCTCCCCGGACGCCACACGTCTGTTCACCCGCGGCCGGCCGGCCGAGCACTGGGCTTCCTCGCTGGGGTTCGTGCTGGCGGTGGCGGGCAGCGCCGTGGGCCTGGGCAACCTCTGGGGCTTCGCCTACCGGGCCTCCCAGGGCGGCGGCGGCGCCTTCGTGCTGCTCTATCTGGTGATCGTGCTGGTGGTGTGCCTGCCGGTGCTGGTGGCGGAGATGGTGCTGGGGCGCAGCACCGGCCATGCCCCGATCACCGCCCCGATCACCGCCGGAGGGCGGCGCTGGGCGCCCCTGGGCTGGCTGTTCGTGGCCTCAGCGGTGGCGATCCTCTCGTATTACGCGGTGCTGATGGGCTGGACGGGCCGCAGCCTGCTGCACGCCCTGATGGATCCGCTGCCGGCCGACATCGCCGGTGCCGAGGCCTACTTCAACGGCATCAGCAGCGGCGGCGACGCCGTGCTCGGCCACCTGCTCAGCCTCGCCCTGACGGGCGTGGTGGTGGCAGCCGGTGTGCGAGCCGGCATCGAGCGGCTCAACCGCTGGGCGATGCCGATGCTGTTCGTGATGCTGCTGGGGCTGCTGGTGTGGGCAGCCTTCCTGCCGGCGGCCCGGGAGGGCTACGGCACCTTTCTGCTGCGCTGGGATGCGGCCAAGCTCGTCGACCCGGCCACGATCCGCAACGCCTTCACCCAGGCCTTCTTCTCGATCGGCACCGGCATCGGCGCGATCCTGGCCTACGCCGCCTATCTCGACCGCCACAGCGGCATCCCCGGCGAGGCGGCTGCGGTGGTGGGCATGGACACGGCGGTGGGCCTGATGGCCGGCTGCGTCACCTTTCCGGTGGTGGCCAGCTTCGGGCTGGGGGATGTGGTGAGCGCCAGCACGGTGGGGGCCCTGTTCATCGCCCTGCCCACGGGCCTGGCGTCGCTGGGGGCGGCGGGCCGGGTGGTGGCGGTGGTGTTCTTCCTGCTGGCCTACCTGGCGGCGATCACCTCGGCGGTGTCGCTGCTGGAGGTGCCAGCCAGTTCCCTGATGGACCGCTTGGGCTGGAGCCGCCGCCGGGCGGTGTGGCTGTGCGTGGCCGCCATCGCCGTGCTGGGCCTGCCCTCGGCCCTGAACGTGGGCGTGCTCGAGCGCATGGACGCGGTGTTCGGTGGCGTGCTGCTGATCGCCGGGGGCCTGGCGATGGCGCTGCTGCTGGGCTGGCGGGCGCC
>JBATEO010000186.1:0-2962 GCA_049664045.1 Prochlorococcaceae cyanobacterium | reverse complement strand
CAGCCGGGCCGCCGCCCTCACGCCGCCGGCTGCCTCGCCGATGGAGGCGCCGGATTCGGTGCGCCGGGCCCTTTCCGGCGGAGAGTGGCTGGCGCTGCTGTTGCTGGGGCTGGCGCTGCTGTTCAGCCTTGTGCTCGGCGTGGGCCTGGCCTGGGCGCGGGGGGCGGCCCTGGTGCAGTGGCCGAGCTGGTGGCCACCCACGTGAGACCCTGATCCCCATGAGCCAGCTGCCCAGCCCCGAGACGCCCCTCTACAACCACCCGCTGCCGGCCCTGGAGGACTGGCTGCGGCAGCTGGGCGCTGTGCAGCAGCGCGGGGAGCCCTGCCTGTGGGACCTGCACCGGCCCGAGTGGAGCGCCCGCATCGAGCTGGAGGTGGAGGAACTCAAGGTGAGCTGGCATGCCGATGGCCAGGCGTGCGTGCGCCACTTCCCCTACGGACTCTCCCGGGCGGACACCGAGGCGGCGATCCTGGCCGGCCCCTGAGGAGCGCGGGGAGGAGGGTTCACCGGCAGCGATCGCCGTCGCGCTCAGCAGGGGTAGCGAGCGGGCCGCAGCTGAACCAGCGCACCAGGGGGGCCTCCACGTTGGTGAACAGCACCAGGATGGCGGCGCAGATCAGCAGCACGGCACCGGTCACCAGGCTGTCGCGGCGGGTCATGGCGTTGGCTCCGGCGCGGCCTGACCGTGCATCGAAGCCGGTCGCGGCGGCTGCGGCCAGTGGCGATCCATCTTCAGGAGCCGCCATTGCTCCCTCAGGGCCCCGGCGCTGGGCGTGTCGAGGGGTGGCAGCTGCGCCAGCACAGGCACGCCCCCCAGCTGCTCGAGGGTGCGGGGGTTGTCGGGGTGCGGCGGACCGTTGAGCACCATCCCCAGTACCGGGATGGCGCGCAGGCGCAGGGCCTCCAGCGACAGCAGGGTGTGGTTGAGGGTGCCCAGGCCGCTGCGGGCGACCAGCAGCACCGGCAGGCCCCAGCTTCGCAGCTGCTCGATCTGCAGCCACTGGCGGCTCAGGGGCACCAGCAGTCCGCCGGCGGTCTCCACCACCAGGGGACCATCGCCGGCCGGCAGCGCCAGCCGCTGGGGCTCGATCGTCACGCCGTCGAGTTCGGCGGCCCAGTGGGGCGAGACGGGCTTCTGCAGCCGGTAGGCCTCCGGCAGCAGTCGATCGGGGGCCAGTTCGAGCAGGTGCCTCACGGTGGCGCTGTCGCCGCCATCCTCCAGACCGCTCTGCACCGGCTTCCAGTAGCGGGCCTGCAGGCCCTGCACCAGCCAGGCGCTCACCAGGGTCTTGCCCACGTCGGTGTCGGTGCCGCACACCACCAGCCGCCGGGGCAGGCCAGCCTGAGGCGGGGCAGCCGCACTCATCTGGGTTTCTGGCCGATCAGCAGCAGCAGTTCCCATGTGACCGGCTCGTCTGGGGGCCAATGCTGCAGCAGCCGGCGCAGCTGTGGGGTGCTCAGGGGCGGGTGGGGGCTGGTGCCCGCCCCCAGGGCGCGCAGCTGATCCAGGAAGCGGCGGCCGCCGCCGTGATGGCGGCTGAAGCGCAGCCGCTGCAGCCGACGCACCACCAGCTCGCAGCGGGCGACCGCCTCCAGCTCCGCCGCCACTGGCAACTCCAGGCCGGTGAACGGCACCCCGGCCCGGGCGGTGGCCCGGCGCCACTGGGGAAAGCTGGCTGCGGTGGGCACCGCCAGCACCAGCCAGCCGCCGGGGGCCAGCCGCCCGCACCAGTGCTCCAGCTGGGCCGCCGGCCGGCTGAGCCACTGCAGCGCGAAGCTCGAGCAGAGCAGGGCGGCACCGCAGAGCTCCGCCGGCAGCCCCTGCTCCAGATCCCAGAGCCGGGCGCCCCAGCTCTGCGCAGCGGGGTTGCGGGCCAGGAGCTCGGGGCAGAGGTCAAGCTGCAGCAGGCCCCGCTGGGCCAGCCAGCCGCAGCCCTGCCCGCTCTGGGTCTGCTGGCTCAGGGCCTGGGCCAGCAGGCCGCTCCCGGCCCCCAGATCGGCGACCGGGCCCGGCGGCAGGGGCAGATCGCGGCAGTGGCGGGCCAGGCGCCAGGCGATGGCGCGCTGCAGGCATGCATGGCGCTCGTAGGCGTGGGCCTGTGCCGCGAAGCCGGCCCGCACCCGGGCGCTCAGAACCCCGACGCTCAGAGGCTGTCGATCCACGCCAGGAGGTCGCGCACGACGGGGGTGCCCAGCAGGCAGTGGCCCGCTTCGGGGTAGTGGATCACGGCCGCCTCCGGGCGCTCCCGGCGCAGCAGCTCCCGGGCCTCGGGAACGACGATGCGGTCGGCCCCGGCCTCCACGATCAGGCAGGGGACGGCGGCGGGCAGGGCCGCCGGCAGGCCCGAGCCGTGCTCCAGCAGCTCCAGATCGTCGCGCAGCCTTTGCCGCCCCTCGGGCGACAGGGGGGCGTCGAGGATCGTCAGCGGCAGCTGGCTTCCGGGCACGGGCGCCGCCGCCTCGGCGAGAAAGGCCCGGAGCATGGTTTCCGGCGCCGGACCCGCCAGCGCTTCGGCCATCCCGGCCAGGGCGGCGCTGAGCCGGCGCCCGCCGGATCCCGGGGGCACGAACCGCCCGAAGCTGGCCAGCAGCACCACCGCCTCTGCCGCTGCCAGCACCTCAGGCGGCAGCAGATGGGGCCCGAGGGAATGGGCCAGCAGCACCCGGCGGCTGGCCTGGGGCTGCCACTGGGCCGGCTGGGGCGGGCAGGGGCCGTAGCCGCGGTCGGGGGCCTGCCACTGCCAGCCCCGCTCCCGGGCAGCCACCGCGAACGGCTCCCAGCCGCGGCTGTCGCCGGCCCAGCCGTGCATGGCGAGCAGCTGGGTTGTCATGGTGGTCGCAGGGGAGGTGGAGGGTCAGGGCGTGCCGAGGGCGCTCAGCAGCCGCTCCAATGTGCCCGGCGGCAGGTCGGCCCGCAGCACCAGCCGCAGCCGGGCGGTGCCCTCGGGCACGGTGGGCGGC
>JBATEO010000185.1:0-58420 GCA_049664045.1 Prochlorococcaceae cyanobacterium | reverse complement strand
GCCTGGTGCTGGCCCGGCTGGCGGCCGAGCGCCGCGGGGTGCCGGAGCTGCTGCCCCCCCGGCTGCCGCCTGAGGGGGTGGAGACGGCCTTCGGCGCGATCCTCGGCCACTGGCGGAGCTGTTTCGGCGCCGAGGCGGGCCGGGAGCAGGCCTCCATCGCCGTGGTGATCACCACGCACCGCCCGCGCCTCGGGTTGCTGGGGCTGGCGCTGGAGTCTCTGGCGCTCCAGACCCTGCGGCCCAGCGAGGTGTGGCTGGTGGATGACGGGTCGCCTCCTGCGGCGGCCGCCGCCCTGGCGGAGCTGGTGCAGGAGTGCCGGAATGAGCTGGAGCTGCCGCTGCGGCTGGTGCGGTGCGAGGAGAACCGGGGCCAGTACGTGGGCCGCAACCTGGCCGTGGAGCTGATGGGGCCCGAGGTGCTGGCGATCCAGGACGACGACGACCTTTCCCATCCCCTGCGCCTGGAGCTGCAGTGGCAGGCCCTGCAACAGGGGCGGGCGGCGGTGTACGCCGGCCACCTGCGCCTCGACGAGTCCAGCGGCGCGCTCCAGCCCGACGGCGACGGCGGGGCCTTCTTCGGGGATGGCATCGCCACCCTGATGACGGCACGCGCGACGGTTCGGGCTCTGGGGGGCTTCTATCCGGTGCGCTCCCGCGGTGACGTGGAGTTCCGGGGGCGGCTCGAGGGGCGTTACGGAGCGGCCGCAGTGCCGCGGCTGGAGCAGCCGCTTTACCTGATGCGCGGGGCGGCCACCACCATCTCCTCCCGGTTCGAGTACGGCTGCAGCCTCTCGTTGCCGAGTTGGCGCGCGCTGATGGGGCGGGAGGTGCTCGTATGAGGGCCCTGGCGCCGGTGCTGATCGGCCTCACCTCCATCCGTGGCCGGGAAGGAGCCCTGGTCCGCTGCCTGGACTCCCTGCTGGCCCAGCGCCTGCCTCAGGGGGGGCAGCCGGTGGAGCTGCATCTGTTCCTCTCCCGCGAGCCCTACCTTCTGGATCCGGGATTCCCGGACCTTCCGGAGGAGATCCGGCGCCTGCAGCACCGCTCCTGCTCGGCGCCGCTGCCGCTGCAGCTGCACTGGGTGGCGAACAGTGGTCCCTACCGCAAACTGCTGCCGCTGCTGGACCGGCTCAGCCCCGAGCAGCAGGCGCTTGATCCGATCCTGATCACCGCAGACGACGACACCCTCTACCCGCCGGACTGGCTCTGCCGGCTGGTGGAGGCCCAGGAGCGCTTCGGCTGCGTGGTGGGCTTCCGGGGGCGCCGTCTGGTGCTCGAAGCCGGCCTGCCCGCCCCGTACCGGGCCTGGATCAAGGATGACAGGAGCCTGTTGGAGCCCAGCCTGCTCACCGTGCCCACCGGAAAGGACGGGATCTGCTACCGGCTCAGCCAGCTCGACCACCGCGTGAGAGACCTGCAGACGGCACTGGGGATCGCCGGTCACGCCGACGACCTGTGGTTCAAGGCCCACTGCCTGCTCACCGGTACTCCGGCGGTGCTGCTGCACCACAGCCTCGCTCAGGAATTCCCCGAGCTCCGGGCCGACGGCCAGCCCGTGCTCAAGGGGGCCGAACCTGAGCCGCTGCGCTCCCTGTTCCTGACGGTGAACAAGCGCGGCGGCAACGACCTGGTTCTGGAGCGCTGCCTCGCCTACCTGCGCGAGCGCAGCGGCGAGACGGTGCCCACCGCACTCTTCTGCGACAGTGGGGCGCCAGGCCCTGCAGCCCGCGCGTGGTGGTGACTGTTCCCGTCCAGATCTGGGGACCCGGATTCCTGGTGGAGCCGCTCTGCGAGGCGCTGCGTGCGGCCCATCTGGCGCCCGAGCCCCTGGACGGTTTCGAGCGGCGCCATGGTGAGGCGCCTCTTCTGCTGGCCTATGGCGAGCCGGTGGAGGTGGTTGCTTCCGGGGCCTGCGCAGACTCCTTCAGCAGCGGCGCCTGGCCCGAGAACCCCTACCACTCCCTGCTGGCGGCGCTGCCCGCCCTGGAGACCACCCCCCAGCCGTGGCGGCTGGTCAATCTGGGCTGCTTCTGCCCCGCCCAGCTGGTGGGCTGGTGCATCGAGCCCCGGGGGGGCGCGCGGCTCCCGGAGGTGCGAGGCCAGTTTCAGGCTCCAGAGCCCCTCGATGCCCTGCTCACCCGCCACTGGCTGGATGCCGACCCGGGGGTGCTGGAGGCCTACCTGTGCCTGGAGCACCATCCCCGCGCCGCGGCCCAGGACCAGCGCCCGGCCGATGGGCTCTTCCCCCAGCGGCTGGAGGCGGCCGCTGGCCCGGACGCCCTGGCCGCAGCCCACCGCCGCTGGCGGGCTCTGCAGGCCGACCTGGCCCGGGCCGATGAGCAGCTGCGTGAGCTGCACCAGGTGCAGTGCGACAACCAGGAGCTGCGCGAGCGGGTGCTCAACCTGGAACTGGCGATGGAGCGGGAACGGAGCGGGCTGGAGGCCCGCATCCATGAACAGGAACACCGCCTCTGGGAACAGGAACACCACATCCGTGAGCTGGAAGCCCGTTGCTCCGACCTGGACCTCAGCCTGCAGCTGGCCCAAGAGGACCTGGGCCAGCTCAGCCGCCGCGATGCCCTGCTCCAGGAGCTCGTGGCCGCCGGAGCGGCGTCGACCCGATGGGTGCAGGACGCCCTGGCCCAGGCGCTCAGGGCCTGATCGGCGCGCGCCGGCGGTGCCGACGCTCAGCACTTCAGGTAGGCGGGCTCAGCCGGCCAGCTGAAGGCGAGCCTGAACCACGCACGCGCTCCACATCGAAAGGTTGGGTTCCGCAGGGGCCGTAGAGCGAACAGTCGAGCATCTGACGCCCGAAGCCGCAGACGCGTTCGAGGTTCACTCAGCTTGTTTCCGGCTCGGTCTTGATCTGGCCCCACAGGCAAATGTGACCGCGGGGACGGAGGGGGACCTCAAGGGAGGGCACAGGAAGGCCGGGGACTCGGATCGGATCAACAAGCCAGCCGTTGCCTGGCTCTGGGGTTCCATCCAGATGTCGCCGCGTGCCACACAAGGTCGAGGCGGAGGGGGCCCCCCGGAGCACCAGGCCTCAGGCATCCTTGCAGCGCGGGCAGCCTGGAGTGGATCGATGGGGATCTCAGGGTCGGCCCGGATCTGTGCCTGCCGCCTGCCCATCCCTCTTCCGTGGTGAGGCCTCCTAGGGATTGTCGAGACCGGGGAGGGACGGCTGGATGCACACCTGCCTTCAGCAGGGCTGGCTCCGTGGGACTCCCCCGGTGGGCGCGGGCCGGAGTGGCGACGACGGATGCGGCAGATAGGATCGCGCGCAGACGCTGACTGCGCTTGAAGGCTGTCATTCTCGCCGGCGGCCGTGGCACCCGCCTCGCTGAGGAAACCGTGGTGCGGCCCAAGCCTTTGGTAGAGGTTGGCGGCATGCCGATTCTCTGGCATATCTTCAAGATCTACAGCGCTTTTGGTGTCAACGACTTCATTGTGTGCTGTGGCTATAAGGGCTACATGATTAAGGAATATTTTGCTAACTATTTCCTGCATACCAGTGACGTCACATTTCATATGGACGTTGGCAACTACATGGAGGTTCACCAGCGAACCACGGAACCCTGGAAGGTGACCTTGATCGACACCGGCGACAAGACTGAGACCGGTGGACGCCTGGGCCGGGTGCGCAGTTATCTCGGGGATGAGCCGTTCTGCTTCACCTACGGCGACGGCGTTTGCGATGTGGACATGGGCGCTCTCATCGACTACCACCGCCAACAGGGCCTGCAGGCCACCCTTACCGCCGTGCAGCCCCCCGGCCGCTATGGCGCCCTGCATCTGGAGGATGAGCTGGTGGGCAACTTCCAGGAGAAGGCCGATGGCGAGCAGGCCTGGATCAACGGCGGTTTCCTGGTGCTGGAGCCCTCGGTGTGCGACCTGATCCATTCCGATGCCTGTCTGTTCGAAGCCGATGTGCTGGCCGAGCTTGCCCGCCGCGGCCAGTTGGGCGCCTACCGCCATCGAGGCTTCTGGCAGTCAATGGATACCCTGCGGGAGCGCAATTACCTGGAGGCCCTCTGGAACAGTGGCGAGGCTCCCTGGAAGCTCTGGCCATGACCCCCGACCCCGCGTTCTGGTCCGGACGGCGGGTACTGGTCACGGGCCACACTGGCTTCAAGGGCAGCTGGCTGACGCTCTGGCTGCTGCGCCTGGGTGCCCAGGTCACGGGCGTTGCCCTGGCCCCGGACACCCGGCCCAGCCTGTTCGAGGCCCTGCCGCTCTCCGAGGCCGCTCTGCGCGGTGCGCTTGTGGATCACCGCGCCGACATCCGTGATCCGCTGCTTCTGGCGGAGCGGGTGGCCGCCGCCGATCCCGAGGTGGTGCTGCATCTGGCCGCCCAGCCCCTGGTGAGGCGCAGCTACGCCGATCCCCTGGGTACCTGGGCCACCAATGTGCAGGGCAGCCTCCACCTGCTTGAGGCCCTCCGGCCCCTGCGCCACCCCTGTGCCGTGGTGATGGTCACCACCGACAAGGTGTATGAGAACCGGGAGTGGTGTTACGGCTACCGGGAGGCCGATCGCCTCGGAGGCCACGATCCCTACAGCGCCAGCAAGGCTGCCGCCGAGCTGGCGATCGCGTCCTGGCGGCGGAGCTTCTGCGGTGAAGCTCCCCATCAGACTTCGCACCTGGCTATTGCCACTGCCAGGGCCGGCAATGTGATCGGCGGTGGGGACTGGGCCGCCGACCGGATCGTGCCCGATGCCATGCGGGCCTGCGCGCAGCGCAGGCCCCTCACCCTGCGCAACCCCAGGGCCACCCGCCCCTGGCAGCACGTGCTCGAACCCCTCTCCGGTTACCTTCGCCTTGCCGAAGCCCTGTGGCGTGATCCGGCGGGCCACGCCGGGCCCTGGAACTTCGGCCCCCATCTGGAGTCCAACCGGCCGGTGGCCGAACTGGTGGGGGCGCTGCATCGGGTGTGGCCTGGCGAATGGCGTGACCTCAGCGATCCCCTCGCTCCCCATGAAGCCGGCCTGCTGCACCTGGTGATCGACAAGGCCTGCCTGCAACTCGGCTGGCAACCCCGCTGGGATTTCGCCACCGCCGTGGCCCGCACTGCCCGCTGGTACCGGCAGGTGGCTGAAGGGGCGTCACCCCTGGAGTGCTGTCTGGCCGACCTGGACTGCTATGTCAGTTCCACGCTCAACTGAGCGCGGGCGCGGGGATGGGGAACGGCGTGTTCAGGTTTCAACGGGGGCTGTTCAATGGATCCAGCGCATCGGCTACCTCTCACAGGCAGAACTTCAGGCCAAGGGGCGTCCAAGTGGGCGTCACGGTTTGTTCAATGAGGTGGAGGCGTGCGTGACCGGCAAGGGCAATCTGTTGTTTCTGGAAGGGAAGCATCGTCTCGTGGCCGCCGAGATCCTCGGGTTGCCCAGCATCCCGGTGATCGTGAATGTCTGGAGTGAGCGATTCCTCAGAAAACTGCCTGGTCCGTTCACGGCCCAGCTGGCCCAGGAACGGCTGCAGACGGTCAGGCCTGAAGCTGGGGCGTGAACAGCTGCTGCTGCTCTGCGTACAGCTGGTGGGCCAGCTGTTCACGGGGCGCCTCCACGTCGGCCCAGCGGATGGGCTGATCCTTCGTGATCGCTCGCTTCAGCCGGCAGCCCTCCGTGAGGCCTTGGGGCAGCAGGCCTTCCTGCCGCACCACGCTGGCCTTTTCGGCCTGGCCGTAGGTCATGAACCGCCCGAAGGAATCGAGGGTTTCACCCGCCTGCAGATCGCGCTTGGCCAGGGCCACCACCTCCACCACCGGACCGCCGAGGGGCTGTCCCACCGCGTCGCTGAACAGAACGGCCCGGGCCACGCTCATCGGCGCTTCCAGGTAGCACAGGTGATAGGGCTGGTAGAAGCTGTACAGGGGCCCGGTGCCGAGCTTGTAGAGCTCCAGGTAGGGCACATGCCGGTCGTCTGGCATCTCCGCCAGGCAGAACACCCCCGGGGACGGCCTGGCACCGATCACGAAGTCCACCACCCCGCCCAGCTCCCGCAGCTCCTCCAGCTCGTAGGCGCCGGTGAGCGTATCGATATGGCCCTGGTGCACACGCCTGCTCATGCCCCGCTCCCGCACCGTGAAGCCGGTGGCGTTGGCCACGATGCACTGCTCGAAGTTCACCTTGGAGCCGTCGGCGAACGAGGTCACCATCGTCACGTCCTGGTTCCACTGCTCCGCGAACCCCTGCTGGGTGGCAGGTGTGCGGTATTCATCCTGGAGGCCCTTGATGTTGCCCAGCACCCGTGGCACCAGCCCCAGCCCTTCCACGAAGCGCTTGAGATTCATCTGCACACCGGGTTGATCCCCGTCGCAGCAGGTGAGCAGACTTCCGGCGGCCCTGGCGCGGGCCTGCAGGATCGGGCCGATCGTGGCATCCACCTCGGCGTTCATCAGCACCAGGGGTTTGCCTTGCTCGATGGCGGCCAGGGCCACAGCCGCGCCGTAGTCCACAGCGCCGGTGAGGTCGATCAGGCAGTCGATGCCGCCAGACCTCGCCAGCAGCTGGGGGTCGTCGGTGATGGCGGGTCTGCCGCCGGCGATGGCGGCGTCGAGCGACCCCAGCGAGTCCACCGCCACGGCGCCATCCCGGCCCGCGAAGCTGTAAGCCTCGGCGGCCCGTCGCAGCGTGCGGTTGGCGATCGCCACCACCTCCATCCCGGGCACATGCGCCGTGACGTGGGCGACGAAGCCGCGCGCCATCGCGCCGGCCCCCACCATGCCAACACGCACCGGGCGCCCCTCGCTCTCGCGCCGGCGCAGGGCGGTGTCGACAAGAATCACAGGCAGCCGGCCGCTGGCGAGACGCTACCCCAGCGGGCCTGCTGTTCGGCATAGAGACGGTGGGCCGGTTCGTGGCTGGGGGCGTCCACGTCGCTCCAGTGGATCGGCTCGTCCCTGGCGATGTCCCGGAGCAGCCGGCAGCCCTCGGCCAGACCTTCGGGCAGCAGGTCCTCCTGCCGCACCACGCTGGCCTTTTCGGCCTGGCCGTAGGTCATGTAGCGGCCGAAGGAATCGAGGATTTCACCCGCATGGAGGTCACGTTTGGCGAGCGCCACCACCTCCACCACCGGCCCGCCGTCCGGCTGCCCCACTGCGTCGCCGAACAGCACCGCCCGGGCCACGCTCATCGGCGCCTCCAGATGGCACAGGTGGTACGGCTGATAGAAGCAGTACAGGGGGCCATCGCCGAGACCCTTGGCGGCCAGCAGGGGGGCATGGCGGCGGTCGGCGAGTTCGGCCAGGCAGAACACGCCGGGCGCCGGTTCGGTTCCCACCACGAAATCCACCACGCCGCCGAGCTCCCGCAGCTGGTCGAGGTCGTAAAGGCCGCAGAGGTCCTCTACCGGTCCTCGGTATTCCATCCGCCGCATGCCGCGCCGCTCCACCGTGAAGCCGGTGGCGTTGGCCACGATGCACTGCTCGAAGTTCACCTTGGAGCCGTCGGCGAACGAGGTCACCATGGTCACATCCTGGTTCCAGCGCTCCGCGAAGCCCTGCTGGGTCGTGGGGTTGCGGTATTCGTCCTGCAGTCCCTTGATGTTGCCGAGCACCCGGGGCACCAGGCCCATGCCGCAAACGGCCCGCCAGAGATTCAGCTGCACGCCCGGCTGGTCGCCATCACAACAGCTCAGCAGCACCCCGGCCGCTCGGGCCCGCTCATGCAGGATCGGGCCGATCGTGGCATCCACCTCGGCGTTCATCAGCACCAGGGGTTTGCCCTCCTCGATGGCGGTGAGGGCCACCACGGCACCGTGATTCACCGAACCGGTGATGTCGATCAGGCCATCGATGCCGTCGGATCGGGCCAGCAGTGTGGGGTCGTCGGTGATCGCCGGTTGCCCGGCAGCGATCGCCTGCTCCAGCTCGGTGGGGTGGTTCACGGCCACCGCGGCGGAACGGCCGGCGAAGGCGTAGGCATCGGCGGCCCGCTGCAGGGTGCGGTTGGCGATCGCTGCCACCGTCATGCCGGGCACCTGGTTGCTGATCAGAGCCACCACGCCGCGGGCCATGGCCCCGGCTCCGATCACCCCCACCCGCACCGGCTGGCCTGCTGCGGCGCGCTCGGCCAGGGCTCGGTCCACCAGGATCACAGGACTCCCCCGGCAGCCAGTGTCATGCGGGTGCGAATGGTGCCGAGGCTTTCGCTCAGCAGCGGCCAGGAGGCATCCTTGGCGGAGATCTCAGTCACTGCCAGGGGCCAGCTGATCCCCAGCTCTGGATCATCCCAACGCAGGCCGAATTCAGCTTCCGGTGCATAGAAGGCGCTCACCTGGTAGAGGATCTCGGTGGCGTCGCTGAGGGTCTGGAGGGCGTGACAGCAGCGTTCGGGGATAAGCACGGCCTGATGGTCTTCGGCCCGGAGCTCCACGATCTGCTGGTGCAGAAAGGTGGGGGATTCGGGTCGCAGATCAATCAGCACATCCACCAGTGCTCCCTGCACGCAGCGCAGAAATTTGTTCTCGGCGTGGGGGGGGAACTGGAAATGAAACCCCCGCAGGGTTCCGGCCCGCTGGTTGTAGGAGCGGTTGATCTGCCGCACCTGAAAGTCCACGCCGTGCTGGTCCAGTTCCCGCTGGCAGAAGGCACGCGCGAACCAGCCGCGCTCGTCAGCGATCGGTTCGCTGGTGACGAGGAAGGCTCCCGCGATGGCGAGGGGTTCGAACTGCATCGGGGAATGGTGACGTGCCGGCAGGTCGCCGCCACGGACTGGCCGGGGCACCTGCGAACCTGACCGCGGATCTTAGGCCCTGAATGTAAACAGATTTACGTCCCGGGCCAGTGCGCCACCGGCAGCCGCAGTTCGGCCCGCAGGCCCCCGCCCGGCGCCTTCAGGAGCAGCAGGCGTCCCTGGTGGTCCAGGCAGAATCGCTCCACGATCGCCAGGCCCAGCCCACGGTGGCGCTGGCGCTGGCGGTCATCACTGCGGCTCGGTCCCGGCATGGCCAGCAGGGTGTCCGTGGGAATGCCGCCGCCCTGGTCGTCCACCCGCAGCACGAGCTCACGGCCTCGGCGGCGGGCACTCAGCTTCACCGGTGGGGCGCCGTGTTCGAGGGCGTTGTCGATGAGGTTGTTGAGAGCCCGCTCCAGCCCCTCCGGATTCAGGTGCACCAGCATCCGGGGAACACGCAGTTGCACCAGTCCGGCTGGCTGGCTGGCCGCGATTCGCCCGCACAGATCATCCAGGGAACAGGTTTGGCGCTCGGCCGCGGGCAGCTCATGCTCTCCCAGCAGGGCCAGTTGCTCGGTCAGGCCTCGCAGCTGCTCGAGATCCCGGGCCATGGCGAGGGCCAGCTGACGCTGATCACCCTTCAGCTGTTCGCAGAGCAGTTCGGTGCGCAGCATCAGGCGTCCATGGGGCCCACCCAGGTCGTGGGTGAGGCCCTGCAGCAGCTCGCGCCTCGCTCGGGCGGTGTTGTTGATGCGCTCCAGCAGACGGTTGATGCGCACGCTCAGCTGACGCAACGGGGTGATGCCTGCCTCCGCCAGCAGGGGCAGTGGGACTGAAGCACCCTGCTCAGCCAGCTGCTTGAGCAGCCGGGAGAGAGGGCGCTCCACGGCCAGGCGCAGAAACAGCACCAGTCCGGCAAGCATGCCGATCACGATCGCCAGGATCCGCAACAGGGGGAGATACCAGATGCTGTTGCTCAGCCGCTCTGACTGATACAGCCAGAGCGAGGCACCGCTCTCTGCGGCTCTGGGGGTGCTGAGACGCACCCAGTGGCCGCCCCACACGTCCTGCAGGGGGGGCTGATCGCGACGGAGCTGTCGCGCCAGCCCGAACTCCCGGGACATCGCGTCCTGCACCAGTCGATCGAAACGGGCCAGGGGCTGGGTGCGAAGCTGCGGCTGCTGGGCCTCCAGCTGTTTCTGGCTGCGCACGAGCACGCCCTCCGGAAGGGTCTCAGGCTCTGCCTGCTGCAGCACCTGCTCCACCAGCTGCACCTGCTTGCTGAGCCGCAGGGCCGTCTCCTCCACGATCTGGGGTTCCAGCAGCAGGCGTGTCCCCAGCAGCAGGGCCAGATAGCCAGCTCCACCGCCGCTCACCAGGCTGGTGATCAGCAGCAGCCAGTCCCACCTTGCCAGCCCTGGGCGCGTTGAGCCCATGCATCAGGCTCCGCGATCCGGTGCGGGCTGGGGGAGGCGTGCGACCGCCGCCACCAGCCGGTACCCCCTGCCGCGCACCGTTTCGATCATCGGCACTCCAGGCTGCAGCTCCTCCAGAAACCTTCGCAGCCGGGAGAGTCGCACATCGATGCTGCGGCTGGTCTGCACATCCACCAGGCTGCCGCTGGCCTGGCTGAGTTCCTGGCGACTCACCACCTCACCTGCCCTGCTGCAGAGCAACTGCAGCAGGGCCAGATCACCCCGCGACAGCTCCACCCCCGGCCCTCCTGGCTGTCCCAGCCACAGACGCTGGGGATCGAGCTGCAGCCCGGACAGCTGCCAGGTCTCCAGGCCCGCCGGGGACGCTGGGAACCCTGCGTCTGCCGCCCCGCCACGAAGCAGCTGCTCCACCCGCAGCTGCAGCTCCCGAAACAGGAACGGCTTGCCGAGATAGTCGTTGGCGCCTGCCTCCAGGCCGGCCACCCGGTGCCGGGGCGCCTCCAGCGCCGACAGCATCAGCACCGGCAGACGGGGATGGGTTCGGCGCAGATGAACGAGTACGTCGGTGCCGCGCTGGCTGGGCAGCAGCTCATCAAGCACCAGCAGATCCGGAGCTGTCTCCTCCAGGGCCTTCTTCAGATCCCGGGGATGGCTGAGATGCCGCACCTGCCAGCCTCGGCGGCCGAACTGATCGCTCAGCAGAGCCCCCAGGTCGGCGTCGTCATCGAGGATCCAGATCGTGCTGGTCATGGCATACCTTCCAGAACGGTCAGGTTCAGGCTCCCCCAATCAACCTTGTGGATCTACGGGATGAAACCAGCCTTGCTTGACAGGTTTTCTCTTGAGCATCCAGTCGATCACCTGCATCCGATCGGCGTCGGTCATTGCACGCGGCTCGGCCTGGCCGGGCTGAAGGCGTGCCCACCAGCCTGTGGGTTGGGAGACGAGGCTGGGACAGAGCTGGCAGCGGATCTGTTCATCGCCGGAGGCCAGGGCACACCTGAGATCCGTCAGCTCCTCGGCATTCAGCCAGCTGTTGATCTCCAGAAACTGTTGGACGACTGGTTTGTGGGCAGCCTTCTTAAAAATTTTCCTGTATTTACAATGCAGTTTGCTGCGCTTGTCGTGGGTGAGTGGTAACTGGTTGAGGAACCGTTTGAAGGCCACGCAGGCCAATGGCTGGGATATGTTCACCCAGGGCTTGGGGTCCGGCACCAGGGTGTCGTCGGGCAGGTCAGCCCCACAGATGCTCCTAAGTAAGTCGAGGGGAAGGCGGTTGTGCTGGCAGAGCTTTTCGTAGGAATGTGCGCTTACAGGAAAAAGCGAGCCCCAGGTCTGTAGCTGCCTCAGGTAGTCCCATGAATAGCTGTAGGTGCGAATAAAGGACTTGATACCTTTCTGGTAAAGAGTGGCCAGGATGAATTCGCTGTAGCCACTTTGGATGTAGGCGCTTCGCTCGCGCAGTACGGCCGCGATGCGCACGTCCGCATCGCCGAAGAATGTGCGGATCTTGTTCACATTTGCTTGCTTACGCAACCACAGTTCCTCGCTGGTATGGTGATCGGGAGTGCCAGGGAAGCCGATGCGCCAGAAGGCTTCGGAGCTGATGATTGTGTGCTCGTAGTCACGCGAGCCGCGCAGGAGCGCCTTGGCAATAGTCAGAAGCTCGTCGGCTGAGTAGGGCTTGGGAGCGGAGCCGCTATGCAACGAGCGGGCAATATTTCGGTGGGGAATGCGGGCACCACGGCCCGGTAGCAGCTCAGCCTCATTGGGATACCAGATGCCACGCTGTTTGAGGGCTTCCCGGCTTCGCTGAAGTTGCCGTTGGAATGCAGTCGTTCCGGTCTTGTGGGTGCCGATGTGTAGGTGAATGGGCATGGTGGAGCCGGACTCAGCGGGTCAGATCCTGAATGGCCTGCAGCACCGTTTCTGTGTCAAAGGAATTGGTGCGTTGGAAGGGTTTTGATGGGTCATCTGCCCCGGTCTGAGGAATGCCGAGATCACAATCCACGTAGAAATCACCCCAGCCGGCGGCCCGGTCGATGTTCACCCAGGTGGTGCTGAGGCTGCGTGGGCCTGCAATGACCATCACCTGCTGGGCTGGTTGATCGCCGGGCACAAAAAGTTTCAGGCCCATACAGGCCTGGGGAAACCCGGCGATCACTTCGTAACGATGGTAGAGCCCGAGTTTCTCCTCGAAGGTCAGCTCCTCCGGGCAGATCACATCCACATGGCTGAGCCGGGCGAGCCGCTCCACCAGTTCGACCTCCTGTGGGTAGCTGGTACTGCCGAAGCTCAATTTGTGCCTGGAGAGATAGGCCAGGCGTCGGCGTGGTTGGCGAATGGCTTCCAGCCGCTTCCTCAAGCGGGGTTTGAGAGCTGCCAGACAGGCTGGCCGCAGATCCGTGCTGGCGAAGTCACGATCGTTGTAGAGAGCACTGCAGGAGATCAGTTGTCTGGCCCGAAGCGGCCTGCGGATCAGCCTGACGCGCCGACTGAGGCCCAGCTGCTTCAACCAGGCTTTCACGAGACCCAGTTTCAGGATCGACCCGGGGTGACAATCAGGCTTGGCATCATGAAACCAGACGGGTAGATCACTGTCGCGATACTCACGCATCAACTGGTAGGTGCGGCCACTGTCCAGGATCAGGTGGCCGAATGCGTCATAGAGGGTGCCTCCATACAGCACCAGCTCGTGCTCCTGCAAGCGCTCCGGTTTGAAGCGGTTGTCTTCCAGACGGGTGTTGGGATGGCAAATGTGGCGTTGACCCCGCATGTCGCTCAGCGTGCGCACATGCTGGCCGGAAGCATCAAATACGCCATAGCTGTGGCGCCGCCACCAAACCTTCTGGCCAGGTCTCCGTGTCCGGATCGACCTCAGCCTCGGCGGCAGCAACGTGGCATCCTGCCAGGTCTGCAGTCCATCGCCGTCACGCACAGCCAACTCGCCCCACAGACAGGGGTGGTCGGCGGGAATCGTGTCCAGCCTCTTGATTGCTGCGGTGTCGCCCATGGTCAGCGTTCCGCCAAGCACCGCAGCTGGTCGATCACCAGCCCCACGTCAAAGGGGTGCCGACGCTGAAAGCCGCTCTTCTGGTTCGGACCGCCGAGCTCGATGAGATCGGGGAGCTCGTGAGCATCAGCCGGCAGGCTGCAATCCAGCAGTTGGTCGCCAAAGCGATAGGCCCGTTCCAGATTCACCCAGTTGCTGTTGAGGCTTTGGGGACCTGCCACCAGCATCAGCTGCTCGGCCAGGTCGCCTGGCTGGCGGGTGGGTGCGAAATACTTCAGCAGCATCGCCGCCTGCACGAAGCCGGTCACCAGGCGGTAGCGGCGGTAGATGCTGAGCTTGGCCTCGATCGAGAGCTCTTCCGGACAGATCACATCCACATTCCCGAGCTTGCCAAGGGCCTCCACCACCTCCTGTTCTCCCTCAAAACTGTTGGTTCCGCTGCTGAGCTTGTGACGGGAGAGGTAGGCGATCGGGTTGTCTTCGCGCTGAAGAGCCAGCAACCTGCGCCGCAGCTTCCGCCCCAGGGCACGCCGGGCGACCCGGGGAAAATCCGCAGTCACGAAGCAGCGGTCGCGGTAGAGGACCGGCGACGACACCAGCTCCTCGCAGTGCAGGGTGCAGGTCACCACCCTGGCCCGCTTTCGGATGCCCAGACAGTCGAGCCAGCTCGTGATCAGCGGATTTTCAATCCGGTTGCCATGGCCCAACATGGCTGGGTAGTGGAACCAGATCGGTTCTCGGCTGCGCCGAAAAAAAGTGAGCAACCGGTAGAGCCGGCTGAGATCGACCAGCAGGTGACCGAAGTGCTCGAACAGGGTGCCTCCGTAAAGCACGAGGGATCGGTGTTCACCGTCGTCGCTCTTGATGGCCGCGCTTGCATCCGGTGGCAGGGGATAAATGCTCCGAGGTCCCCGCATGTCGGTGAGGGCTGCAATCGGCCGGCCCTGGCTGTCAACACCGCCCTGCTTGCGGCTGGTCCACCATGGGTATCCCTCACCGGTACGGCGGGTGGGGAGCAGGTATGAATCGTGCTCGACCAGCAGGGGCGGCGGGGGCAGTAGGGCAATTTCTCCCCAGAGGCAGGGATGATCGGCTGGGGTCAATGCCAATGGGCAGGAGCGGGGCAGGCCTTGTGCCAGAAGCGTTGCCAACAGCGGAATGGATGCCTCGCAGCTGCAGCTTAGTCAGGGGCCGGTCGGGGAAGACCACCGAGGATGGACTGACCAAATCTGAGCGGTCACTGCGTCGGCGACGGCTTTGGCCGGGTGTTCAGCACCGGTTGGTGTCCTGAGCTCGGCCTGGCTGCGGACGCTACGCCAGTGATCCCACCGGCTCGGGAAGTCGCTCCCAGATTGCCGGCGGGTTCGGCAGGTTGCCCCGCGCCAGCTCCTCGATGGGCTGGTCCGGATAAAAGATCTCCACGTCTTGCAGGTACCGCCCAAGAGCCAGCTCGATGATGCGGGGGCTGTCAAAATAGGTGCTCAGGTCGGTGTCCCCGCCACGGCGCACGTTCTTGCTGGGCAGCCGGCCCAGGGCCGGCAGGCCCCACTGGCGCATTCGTCGACGCAAGACCTGCCAGTGCTCCGGCATGGCCTCCAGCTTGCCGATGAACGACGGCACGATCGTGCCGTCCAGGCTGAGGATGGAGCTCTGGGGTAGCAGGTGCACATCCAGATCGGCATCGTCCGTGTCGGCCACCACCTCCAGGAAGCCCTCGAACGGCATGTTCTTCTCCAGCCCCATGCGCTCCATGGCTCCCGGCACGCTGGCGATCTCGATCAGCTTGTTGTTGTAGGCCGACACCAGCCGGTCGAACGGATTGCGCACGAAGCTGAAGATCAGGTGAGAGGCGCGGCGCAGCAGGGCTGTCTCGGCATCGATCATGGTGGTCTCTCCATGGGTGCCGCGGCGCCAGAAAGCGTCGGCGGTGGACCGTAGCCCCTCCTCCGGGGGCTCCTCGAGGAGCCGGGTGAGCGCGGCCTTCACCGAGGAGTTCGCCACCTTCGGTACCCGCCCGTAGATGAGAGGGATGCGCTGGAACTGGATGAAGTGCTCGCCCAAACCGGATGCCGAAGTCCTGAGGACCATCATGCAGCGACGGGTGTGCGTCGCTGGGCCAGGTGGTGGTGCTCCAGGCGCTCCAGTGCCAGCCAGGCGCCCTCGCCGTTGTTCTTGTGGCCCTGCCAGATCTCGGGGATGAAGGAGGCCTCCGGCGCCAGGCGGCCCAGCAGGTTGAACACGCTTGCCCAGTCCACTTCCCCCTCGTCGATCTGCAGCCCCTCGCCGTCTACCCCGGCGGCGTCGGCCAGGTGCAGGTGGGCCGTGAAGGGCAGGATTCGCTCCAGGAATACGGAGAACGGCTGGCGCAGGTGGTTGCAGGCCAGCTTGGAGTGGGACACATCCAGGCACACCCGCATCCCCTGGCTGCGGCAGAAGTCCTCGATCGAGTCCGCATCGACGAACAGGTTGTGGAAGCGCTGGCCGCCGAAGTGCCATGGAAACGGCGGCATGGTCTGCGGGATCACCTCCACGTCGTCCGTGTGCAGCTCTGCCAGGCTCTGCAGCAACCGCCCCAGCAAGGGGTCCCGCTCCGCCGGCCCGAGGTGGCGCTGAGCGGAGAAGCCGCCCACGTTCGTGACCAGCAGCACAGGGCCGGGGCAGTCGAAGCGCTGGCGCAGGCTGGCGGAGAGGTTGATCACCCGCTGCAGTTCGGCCACGGAGTGGCGGCGGTAGTCCTCCTCGAGGCTGCACAGGTCGAGGGTGTGATCGCCGGCGAACAGCTCCGGGGCGTGGACCACCAGACCGATGGGCACCCTGGGCGGGAGCACCGCGTCGATGTCCACCTCCAGGTCTTTGTAGCTGAGGTGGATCTCCACCAGATCGAGATTGCTGGCGGTGCGGAACGCCTCGAAGTCGTGGTAACGCACCGGCACCCCGAAGGGATTGGTGAAGCGGTAGGAACGCGGTTGGGCTGCCGGTTGATGCAAATCCGACTCGAAGAAGCACTCCCCCTCGGCCTTGGCGCAGGAGAGGCTGCGACCCAGCAGGTCGTTGAGCCGGTAGGGCTGCAGGCCCTGCCCGGGGCTCTGGATGCGCACCATCTCGCGCGTCACCGCTGTGCCGGCGGGAATCGGGCAGGCGGCCACGAGGCTCTTGGCCAGCACCTCCCGATTCATCAGCTCCCCCTGGCTGAGGCTGCGGGCGGCTTCGGATCCCATCGATTCCTCCACGGCCCGGATGCCGGCGACCATGGCGGCGAATTCCCCGGGCAACAGGCTCACCTTGTGGTCGTTGCCCTCCATGGTCCGGTCCAGGGTGATGTGCTTCTCCACCACAGCGGCACCGAGTGCCACCGCGGCAACCGGCACCGCCGTGCCCCGCTCATGCCCTGAGTAGCCCACAGGACCTTCGGCCAGCTCTGCTAGCCGTGGCAAATAGCGGAGGTTCACGTCCTTGAAGGGCGTGGGATAGGTGGAGTTGCAGTGCAGCAGCACGAAGGCGGCGCCCAGACGGCGCAGATGGCGGATGCCGGCCACGATCTCCTGCTCGGTGGCCATGCCGGTGGAGGCGATCAGCGGTTTGCCCGTGGCGGCGATGGCGGCGAGCAGGTCGTGGTTGGTGAAGTCAGCCGAGGCCACCTTGAAGCCCGCCATGCCCCAGTGCTCCAGCTTGCCCAGGCTCACCTCGTCCCAAGGGGTGCAGAGGGGGATCAGGCCCCGTTCGCGGGTGTGGTCGAAGCAGCGGTAGAGCTCCTCGTCGCTGAGCTGGAACCGCTCGAGCAGATCAAGGGTGTACTGGGTGCCCAGGTCCGACGCCATGTCGTTGCTGTCGCCGGCGTTCCCATAGAGGCGGCCCATGTCGCGCATCTGGAACTTGGCGCAGTCCGCGCCCGCCTCGGCCGCGGCATCGATCAGGCGCAGTGCCACATCCAAGCTGCCGTTGTGGTTGTTGCCGATCTCAGCGATCACGAATGCCGGAGCGCCCTCGCCGATGGCCCGTCCGGCGAGGTGCAGTTGCCGCTTGCCGCCCCGGGCCACGGCCACCACCCGCCCGTGGTGATCCAGCAGGGGGATCACCTGGATCGTCTGGGAGAAGAGCTCCGCCAGGTCGCCGGTGGGGGTGCCCTCCGGCGCGGAGACGCAGCTCGGGTTCATGGCGGCGGTCACCGGCCGGCCGAGGTCGATCACATCGCTGCTGCCGATCCAGCGGCGGAAGTCGCCGTCGCTGAGCACGCCCTGGAGGATCCCCCCCTCCGACACCACGAAGATGAGACGGCACTTGTTGGCCGTGATCTTGTTCAGGGCGGTGAGGATCGAGTCCTCGGCGAAGACGACGAACTGGGTGAAGTTGCGCTCGATCTGTACCGCCTGCACCGACGCTCCGCCTGCCGCTGTTCGAACACTGAATCTAGGCCCGGAAGCCAGGGGTCACCAGCAGCGCCAGCCGGCGGCCGATCCGATTGCCGATGCGCACGGCCGCCAGGCGCCGGCCGATGTTCCGGTTCTCGGGGCGTTGGAGCTGGGCGATCTCCAGCAGTCGGGCGGCCTCGTCGTAGTCGCGCCGCCGGATGGCGGCTTCGGCGCCCCGGCGCAGCTGGTTGCTGGAGAGGTCGGCGGCGTTGATCAGGTAGCCCGGATGGGCCAGCTGCGCCGGCTCCTGAGGCTGTGCCTTGAGTTCCTGCAGGGCCTCCAGCAGGTTCTGGGGGGAGCAGCGAGGGGCGTACCCGACCCAGTGCAGCCAGTCGGGATCGGGACCGGGGCCCTCGGCCAGGCTGTCGATGTCGGCGGCCCGGTCGAAGTGGCGGAGCAGGCCCGAGCCGGCGAAGAACGGGGTGCCGAGGTCGTGGCGCAGGCCGAAATCGGCCATCACCAGCGGTTTGCATCCCAGGTCGAGGGCATCGAAGAACGCGGTGGAGGACACGGTGGCCAGCAGCCTGCCGCCTGCCAGCAGATCCGTCAGGGGGGCGTCGCTGATCCGCAGGTTGGGCGGGAGGCCGCCCAGGGTCTCCTCCACCGTCTCGGTGATGTGGGTGGTCACGGCATGGAAGGTGCGCTCGTGCGGTGCCACCCGCGGTCTGATCAGCACCTCCCAATCGGGTGACCTCCGTGCCAGGGCCGCCAGGATCAGCACCAGCCGCCGCCGTTCATGATCGGCCGCCGGGATCACCACCTGTTCGGCGAACACCAGGCGGTCGGCGCGTTCGGCCACTGGCTCGGCCGCCCGCTGGCGTCCCAGGCCGGTGAGCACGCAGCGCTGGCCCGCGAACGGGGTGTGGCGCAGCATCAGCTCCAGGCGGGCCTGGTCGCGGGGGCCATTGAGACAGATCAGGTCGTAGCCGAGGCGCCAGGCGATCGCCTCCTCGAAGCGCTCCAGCACCACGCCGTTGAATCCGCAGAACAGGGGCCGTAGGGGACGGCCCAGCTGGCGGCGGCTGTCGCGGTACACGCTGCGGAACTCCGCCAGCTTGCTGCCGGTGAGGTACACGCCGATGGCGTCGAACCCGTCGAGGCGGGGGTCGGCCAGCAGCTGCCGCAGGGACAGCTGCCAGAGAGGGCCGATCCGGTTAACCCCTTCGATCACAGTGGCGGGAGTGCCCTCCCGTGGCACCGCATTCACGGTGACCCGCAGGTGGTGCTCCCCGGCAAAGCGGGCCAGGGCCTGGCAGGCCAGCAGCTGGCTGTCGCTGTCGGCCACGAGCAGCAGGCACAGGCTCATCGGGTCACTACTCCCAGGCTCTGCAGCAACCGCTGCGGGCCGTCGGCGATCGTCCAGCCCAGCCCCGCCAGCCAGCCGGGATTGGGCCGCTGTGCTGTGAGCAGTTCCTCCAGCGGCAGGCAGTCGGCCAGCCGCCGCATCAGGCCGGAGCCGAAGAAGAGGGGACCGTTGAAGTCGGTGCGGATGCCGTAGTCCGCCAGCACCGCGGTGGGTTTCCCCCACACCATGGCGCTCAGCAGCCAGGGCGAGCTGATGCCGAGGCAGGCCCAGGCCAGCATCAGGTTCAGGGGCAGGTCGTCGCGACGTCCGATCTTCAGGTTGGCCGGACGGTTGGCATCGAGGCCGTGATGCCAGGCCAGGGTGGCCTCGCCCCACCCCTCCGGGTCAGTGGACAGCTGGTAGTCGGGCTGGAGGCGCACGGTCCAGTCCGGAGCCCCCAGGGCCAGGCTTCTCAGACGTCGGTAGAGCAGTGCCTTGTCCTTCGCCCCGCCCGGCACCCCCTCCTGCTCCAGCACCACCAGCAGTGGCTCCCGGCTCACCCCGAGGCCGATCGGGGCGGTGGGCATCCCCCACAGGCCGATGGGCTCATGGGCCTGGGAGGCGTGGGGGGTGCCCCGGATCAGCCAGCCCAGCTCCTCCACCTGCACCGGGCCCTGCAGGCAGATCAGGTCGTAACCCAGCCGCGGCAGCAGGTCGGCGCTGAGGGCATCGCCCACCAGCGGCAGCAGCGGTCCGGTGAACAGGGGTGCGGCAGGCCTGCCGCGCAGCCGTGCCGCCTGGCGCCGGATCGACAGGAATGGCTGCAGGGTTTCGGGTTCAACGAACACGCCCGCCGCATCCACGTGGTCCAGGAGCTCGCTGGCGGCGGCGGCGAACGGCTCGAGCACCAGCGTCGGGACGTCCGGCCTGGAGGCTCCGGGCTCGTTCACCAGGGCCGGCGCCACGATCAGGGTGATCTCCGCGCCCGCAGCCTGCAGCTGCCGGCCCAGCAGCCGGCAGGCCTCCAGCGCTGCCGTGGTGTCGCTGATCAGGGCGAGCCTCATCGTCCCTTCAGCAGCCGCTCCATCCCCCACAGGCCCACCAGGGCCCTGCGGATGCGCCGAAGCAGATCCAGCCCGCGATGGCTGGGCTTCTGGCGTGAGTGGGCTCCGGCCGAACTGAGCATGCGACGCCCGCCGCGGGCCAGGGCGTACTTCTGCCAGGCCGAGCTGCCCCAGCCGGGAGGCCCCTGGCGGCCGGTGGCGCCAGGAACCGGCGGCGATTCCAGTCGGGCGGCCAGGACGGCCACGAACCGCTCGCCCCCCCCGGGGCAGTGGCCGTGGCTGTGCAGCCAGCTCTCGTCGTGGCAGGGGGTGAAGGGATCGCGCAGGATCGCGTCGAAATCGCGCAGGGCGCCGGAATCGAGAAAATAGTGATTGCCGAGGGTTTCGTTCACTCCCAGGTCGGTGACGATGCGGGTGCTCACGCCCAGGGCCATCGCCTCCATGGCGGCGGTGGACGACACGGTGATGGCACAGGCGCAGCGCTGCAGAAGGGCCAGGCTGGGCTTGTGGCTGATGCGCAGATTGGGCACCCTGCGGCTGATCTTGTCTACGCGACGGGCCATCTCCCCGTGGTGTCGGTGGAGCGTCGCCTCGACGCTGGAGGTGCGGGGCTTGAAAATCACCGGATGCTCCGGCCAGGCGCGGGCGAGATCGGCCAGCCGGCGGCAGAGGTATCTGCGCTGCAGCGGATTATCCGGTACGGAGGGCTGCTCGAAGAACACGATCGCACCCTGATCCGGCACCTGCTGGCGGGGCCGCAGCGGCCATAGGATTGGAAGGCCCGTGACCAGGGCATTGGCAGGATCCAGCCCCAGGGCCTGGCAGCCCCGCTCGAACAGACGGGCGTCCACCTCGGCATTCAGGCAGAGCAGGTCCACACCGGAGCGATCCAGCATTCCCTCCAGCTGGTGGCGGAAGAGAATGCCGGGGTAAGCGCTCACCAGCAGCGGCCGGCGGGGTTCATCGGCCCACGCCGCCTGCAGCAGCAGCTGGGTCTCGCGGGTGCGGCGTCCATCCAGCCCCAGCACCAGTGCATCCAGGGTCGCCAGTTCGCCCAGCAGGGTGTTGAGCTGCCCCCAGAGGTGCTGCTGGATGGGGTTGCGGGGAGCGATGCGGCGGATCTCCAGCTCCTGGCGGCGCGAGAGCTTGCGGCCCGGCAGCTCCAGCAGGTGGAGGGTGGTGTGGGCCCCATCGCGCCGGGCCACCTCCAGCAGGTTCATGGCCGTCTTGCCGAAGGAGTCGAAACAGGCCAGAGCGGCGATGCGTTTGTCCTGCAGCAGGCTCACAGCGTCGACTCCACGGCGCCGGCAGGCTCCCTTGGATCGAGCAGAGGGGCCAGCTGCCTGCACAGGGCCAGATCCGCGGCGGTGTCGATTTCCGGTGCCGGCGCCTCGATCGGCACCGGCAGGGTGGGGGCCACGAAGCGCGTGCCTTGCTCGAGAAAGGGTTGGGTCCGGATCGCGTAGATCGCGCCGGTCTCCAGGTAGGTGGGAGGCAGATCCTGCCGGCGCGGGCGGGGGCGGCTGGGGTCGTGGTTCACCCCGACGCCATGCCCCTCTCCGTCCCGTCCCCAGAGAAAGCCATGCCAGGGCGTCACGCTGAAGGCCATGGCGGCATTGCTGGCCTGCAAGGCCTGCACGACCGCGTCGATCTGCTCAGCGCGAGTGAACGGGGAGGTGCACTGCAGGAACACGAAGACGGCCGGCAGCGGTCCCCGTCCGGCCAGGGTCTGCAGGGAGTTCAGAAGGGCCTGCTCCGACGAGGCCGTGTCGCCGGCCAGTTCGGCAGGCCGTTTCAGCCAGCCCGCCCCTTCCCGCTCGCCCATGGCGCCGATGGCGGCATCGTCGCTGCTCACCCAGACGGCGCCGATGCTGTGCGCCTGGCGGGCAGCCCGCACGCTGCGGGCCAGCAGAGGCACATCTCCCACGGTGCGCAGGTTCTTGCCGGGAACCCCCTTGGAGCCACCCCGGGCAGGGATCAGCGCCAGCGGCGGAAGGGAGGGGTTGATGGCTGGCTCGAATGGCGTTGCGCTCATGGCTGCCCCGGTGCCTCCTCATGCACGGGGGGACTGAGGCGGCCATTGGCCCCCAGCGGATACCAGCGCAACCGTTCGTGCTCATCTGTGGGGCCCGGTTCGGCGGCCTCGCCGTCCGGAGCTCCCGCCGCCGGCAGCAGGATGCCCTGCTGCCGGCGCAGGATGGCCATCACCACCTTGCGAACCCGGCCCGCGGGCATGCCGATCTCGGCGGACACCGCGGAGCAGAGGCTGTCGATCGACCTGTCCGTAACCCCGTTGATCAGCACCCCGGCTGTCTCCTCTGCTGCGGGTGGGCCGAAGGTAGCAGCCATGCTGTTGCCGGTAACCTGAACCTTCGCAACAGCCAGGCTCCAGGGTTGCAGGCGCCTTTCCCCCCCGGCCTCTCCACGACCTTGGCCTTCCCCCAACCCGCGGTCCGCCTGGGACTGCCGGCTGCCGGCATGCTGCGCCACTCCACGCTGCCGGCCCTTCTGGTCGACGTCCAGCTGGTGACGGGAGCGGCCCGCTGCAGCTGCGAGTCTCTCGATGCCGTGCTGGCCTGGGGACGCAAACCCAGTGCCCGCAGCGCTGAACGGCTGGCCCGGCGTCGCGGGCTGCCTGTCTGGCGCTGTGAAGACGCCTTTCTGCGTTCCCTGGCCCTGGGTGCCGACAGTGCTCCCCTGGGCCTGGTGCTTGATGACGGCGGCATCTACTACGACGCCGCGGCACCCAGCAGGCTGGAGCGCCTGATCGCCGGCGCCCACACCACGGCGGAGCTGGACAGGGCCGAGGCCATCCGGCGCCTGTGGTGTGAGCAGCGGGTCAGCAAGTACAACGGCGCCCGCGAGGCGTCCGCGCCACTGGAGCCCTTCGTCCTGGTGGTCGATCAGACCGCCGGTGACCTCTCCATCGCCCTGGGCGGGGCCGGTCCTGCCAGTTTCCCGGCCATGCTTGCGGCCGCCCTGGCCGACCATCCGGGCCGCACCGTGGTGGTGAAGACCCATCCGGATGTGGTGCGTGGGCGCAAGCGGGGGCACTTCCCGCCGAGCCTGCTGCGGGATCCCCGCATCCGGCTCGAGGCCAGCGGGGGCCACCCCACTGAGCTGCTCGAGCGCGCCGAGGCGGTGTACGTGGTCACCTCCCAGCTGGGCTTCGAAGCCCTGCTCTGGGGGCGCCAGGTGCACACCTTCGGCATGCCCTTCTATGCCGGCTGGGGCCTCACCCGGGACCACCTGCCCCGGCCGCAGCGCCGCGGCCCGCGGCTGCTGGGGGATCTGATCCATGCCGCCCTGGTGGAGTACGCCGTCTACATCGATCCCCATCGGCACCGGCCCTGTGCTGTGGAGGACCTGATCAGGGCCATCGGTCTGCAGCGGCGGCTGCGCGCGGAGATGCCCGAGCGGATCGAGGCCTTCGGCTTCACGCCCTGGAAGCAGCGGGTGCTGCGCCGCTTCCTGGCGGGCAGCCGGCTGCGCTTCCGCTTCCACTGGCAGCGGCCCGGTCCGTGCGCCGAGGCCGTGGCGATCTGGGGCCGCCGGGCCCGCCCGTCGCTGTTGCGGGCGGTTGAGCGCCGTGGTCTGCCCCTGGTGCACGCGGAGGACGGCTTTCTGCGCTCGGTGGGCCTCGGGGCCGACCTGATCGATCCGATCTCCTGGGTGGTCGACCGGCGCGGCATCTACTACGACGCCGCTGCCCCGAGCGATCTCGAGCACCTGCTGAGTACAGGATCCTGGAGCGACGGCCAGCTGGTTCGGGCCGGGCGGCTGCGCTGCCGGCTGGTGGAGGAGGCGATCACCAAATACAACCTGCGGGCATCGCCCTGGCAGCGTCCGCAGCGGGCCCGGCGGGTGGTGCTGGTGGTGGGCCAGGTGGAATCGGATGCCTCGATCCGGCTGGGAGCGCCGGGGGTGTGCACCAACCTGGGCCTGCTCCAGGCGGTGCGGGCCGCCGAGCCTGACGCGTACCTGATCTACAAGCCCCACCCCGACGTGGTGGCGGGTCTGTGCCGGCAGGGCAGCGGTGAGGCTGTGGCCAGTGACTGGTGCGACGAGGTGCTGGTGGATGCCGCGATCCAGCAGCTCTTCACCCAGATCGACGCCTTGCACGTGCTCACCTCCATCGCCGGCTTCGAGGCGCTGCTGCGTGGCCTGGAGGTGCACTCCTGGGGTCTGCCCTTCTACGCCGGCTGGGGGCTGACGCACGACCGTCTCGCGTGTGAGCGCCGCGGCCGCCCACTGCCGCTCGACGCCCTGGTGCATGCGGCCCTGATCGACTACCCGCGCTACGTCAGCCGCCACAGCGGCCTGTTCATCGAGCCGGAGCAGGCGGTGGACGAGCTGCTCACCTGGCGGTCGGCACCCCCCCGTGCCCTGAGCCTGCGGCAACGGATCTTCCGCCACTGGGGCCGCCTGCGGCAGCGTTGATCGCCCGGGGGGGCGTGGCAAAGTTGGCATCACCTCTGGCCTTCAGGACACCGCGTTGACCACGGAACGGGCACCGGCGCCGGCACCGGTGCAGCTGGTTCAGGTGCAGATCGATGGTCCGGTGCTGTTGCTGATGGGGCCGATCGGGGTGTTCTTCGCGCGCCTCTGCCGCTATCTGCGCGGCTGCGGAATCCCCGTCACCAAGGTGATGTTCCCGCTGCACGAGTTCGGCTTCCCGCGGGAGGTGCAGGTGCCCTTCAGCGGCTCGATGGAGGCCTGGCGTCCGTTCCTGCGCCAGCTGCTGAGCGAGCGCCGCATCCGCCACATCTTCATGTATGGCGACTTCATCATTCCCCACCGCATCGCCATCGAGGAGGCTCACCGGGCCGGTGTCGAAGCCTGGGTGTTCGAGCTGGGCTACATCCGCCCTAACTACGTCACGCTCGAGCGGGATCGTGTGAATGCCCGCTCCAATCTCAACCAGCCGGTGGAGTACTACCGCAGCCTGCCGCCGGTGGACGCTCTGCCGAAGGGGAAGCTCGACCCTGGCTTGCGCTGGCGCAAGCTCTGGAAGGCCCCCACCTTCATCCAGCACGCCTTCACCCAGTACCCGATCATCGAGGGCGAGCACAAGTTGCAGCCGTCACCCCGGTTTCTCTGGTGCCAGCTGCGCGGCAGCTGGCGCTACTGGCTCTACCGCGGGCAGGAGCGCTCCCTGAAGCGCCGGTTGCTGGAGCATCTCTCCTACTTCCTGGTGGTGTTGCAGGTGTCGAGCGACTCCCAGGTGCAGCTGGGCTCGCCCTACCGGGGCATGCACGATTTCATCGAGGCTGTGATCGCCTCGTTCGCCGGCCATGCCCATGCCTCTGATCACCTGGCGTTCAAGCATCACCCCCGGGACAGGGGCTACAACCACTACGGCCGTCTGATCCAGCTGCTTGCCCAGCGGTACGGCGTCGCTGGCCGGGTGCACTACTTCCACGACGGAGCCCTGAGCCGCTTTCTGCGCACCTGCCGCGGTGTGGTGACCGTGAACAGCACCGTGGGCCTCCAGGCCCTGTACCACGCGGTGCCCACGAAGGTGATGGGCCAGACCTTCTACAACCTGCAGGGGCTCACTGACCAGCAGCCCCTGGATCAGTTCTGGCGCGATCCCCACACCAGTGACCGGCCACTCTTCTACCGCTTCTACGACCACCTGGTGACCAACACCCAGGTCAACGGCAATTTCGACGCCGACTTTCCCTTCCGCACCACCTTCCCCATCGGCCCCGACGCCCGCCGGCTTCCGCCCCGGCCCAGCCTGCCCCTCCCAGGGCAGACGGCCCGGGCCGCCAACCCTCTGGCGCTGGCGGCCCGGGTGATGGCTCGCCTGTTCTGGGGTGTCTCCTACTTCGTGGTCTACGCCGTTCAATTGGCAGCCCTGGCCCTGGGCCGGCGCCGGCTTGCTGCGCGTCTGCTCGTCTGCACAGCGCTGGTGGGGCTCCGCGCGCTGGGCATTGCCGTGGTGGTTGACGACAGTCACCCCAGCGAGCCGGAGGGGGTTCCGCTTGTGCACCTCTGGAACCACCGGAATCCGGTTGATGTGCTGGTGGTGCAGGGGGTGTTGCGGTTGCCCAGCATCACCACGGCAAACCTGCATCTGAGCCGGATCATGCCCTGGTTCTCAGCCTCGGCGGCGAATGCCGGCCATGGCCTGATGGATCATCGCGATGGCCGCTCCCGCACCTCGGCTCTCTACCGGGCATCCCGCACCCTGGCCGAGCGAGGCCAGGTGATGCTGGCCCCGAACGGCTCCCTGGTCACGCCCATCAGCGAACGGGTGTCGGCCAGCGCTCTCCTGATCGCCCGCAAGCACGGCGCCCTGATCGTGCCCTGGACCTTCAGCTATGAAGGCCTCAGTGTGTCGCCTGAGGATCTCTACCGGCCGCTCGGCCTGCTCATCTCCCGGCTGTCGGCCCCCCTGGCCACGATCCACTGCCGCCGAGGCCGCGCCAGGGATCTGGCCCTGTCCCCGCAGCAGGCCGACCGCCAGGCCTTCGTGCAGGCTGTTCAGGCCTACTACGCCCGCACCGAGGTCAGGCAGCCAGCACAAGGCTGATGTTGTGCCCTCCGAAGCCGAAGGCGTTCTTGAGGGCGTAGCGCTCGCCTGCGGCCGGCCCCCCTGTCAGCGCCAGATTGCCCTCCTGCACCACGGCCAGATCGATGCCTGGGTCCAGCGGCTCGGCGTTGACGCTGCGGGGCACCAGGCCGAGGCGCAGGGCCTGCAGTACCAGGATCGTCTCCACGGCCCCGGCGGCGCCCAGCAGATGGCCCAGTTGCCCCTTGGGGGCGGTGACCGGCAGATCCATGCGCCGCGCTCCCAGGGTGCGTCCCAGAGCCTTCGCTTCCGCCAGGTCTCCCAGCGGGGTGCCGGTGGCATGGGCCTGCACGAAGCTGAGGGCGTCAACGGCGATGTCGGCGCGCCTGAGGGCGTCGGCCATCGCCGCACTCGCCTGCATCCCCTCCGGTTCCGGGGCCACGATGTGGTGGCCGTCGCTGCTGCTGCCGCAGGCCAGCAGCCAGCCGAGGGGGGCAGGACCGTCGGATCGCAGGTCGCGGCTGCGCTGCAGCACGAGCACACCTGCTCCCTCCGAGAGCACGAAGCCATCCCGGTCCAGTCCGTAGGGGCGGGACGCCTGATCCGGTTCCTCGTTGCGGCAGGACAGCGCCCGCATCGCCGCAAACCCCACCAGACCGAGGCGATTCACCGGGGCTTCGGCACCGCCGGCCAGCACCACGTCGGCGCGGTCGTCGTTCAGCAGCAGCTGGGCCAGCAGCAGGGCTTCGGCTCCGGACGCGCACGCCGAAACGGGGGTGTGTGCCCCTCCGTGCAGCCCCAGATCAATGGCGATCTGTCCGGCGGCAGCATTGGGAATGAGCATCGGCACGGTGAGTGGATTGACCCGCGCCGGCCCGGCCTCGAGGAGATTGCAGTGCTGCCGCTCCAGCGTCGCCAGCCCGCCGATGCCGGTGCCGAGCACCACTGCCACCCGCGCCGACTCAACGCCTGCCAGGTGAGGCCGCGCCTGTTCCCAGGCCTGGCGAGCCGCCAGCAGACCAAGCTGGGAACAGCGATCCAGCCGTCGTCGCTGCAGCGGGTCCAGGCCGGCGCCGATGTCTGCGGTGATGCAGCCTCCGATGCGGGCCGGCAGGTCACTGGCCCAGGCGTCGTGGATGGCCGAGATGCCCGAACGTCCCGCCACGGTGGCGTTCCAGGTGCCGGCGACATCCGTGCCCAGAGGTGTGATGGCCCCCCAGCCGGTCACCGCGATCCGCTCAGTCGTGCTGGTCATGCACCCGTTTCAGGGACTCCAGATGTTGCTGGACATCCCCCACCGTGCGGAAGCGGAGCAGGTCTTCCTCCGCGATCCGGATGCCGAGACACTCGTCGGCCTCGATCAGGATTTCGTAGAAGCCCAGGGAATCGATGCCGATGTCTTCGATCAGCCGCGCCTCCGCCGTGATCTGCTCGGCATCGGCGCCTGAGATCCGCTGCAGGATCTCGATCAGCCGCGCCTGGAGATCGTTGTCGTCGCCGGTCCCGTTGGCCTGCCCGCCGGAGTGTCGCTTGCAGGCGCCGCCGGGGTTCGTCGATGCGGCTGCGGGGGTGTCATTGTCGGGGCCCGCGTGCATCAACTCCCTCTGGCAGACCTCAATGGATTGGCAACGTACCAGCTCACGGTCGTCCACCGGTCCCCCCTCGGTACCAGCTGAAGCTCCGGTAGATCGGCTGGTGCGGGAAGTCGATGAAGTGTTGCAGCCGGCGGGCCGGGATCCGGCTGAGATCGGCTGCCATCAGGATCTCGGTGATCTGGTTGAAGTCCCTGGCCAGGGAGAGGTTGCGCACCCGGGCCTCCATCAGGTTGATGTACTGGCGCAGCAGCACTGGCAGCCGGAAGCCCGGATCGAGGCTGGTCTGGATGTGACGTTCCAACGCCTGGATGCTGTCCACAGGAGCTGGGTTGGGATCGGGTTCGAGCCCTGCCACCGGATGCCGGGGCTGGGGGTAGGGCGGGGCGGGATCGAGGAAGGGAGGCCGCAGCATCGTGCTGAGGAACTCCCGGTTCACCGCGTCTGAGTAGGCGAAGTGGTTGTACGACACCAGTCCATGGATCGATCTGTAGCCGGAACCCACGGCCACCTGAAGCCCGCCGCGAAACAGGAACATGAGGCTGTGGGGCAGGCGCTGGAAGCGGGGTGCCAGCGCCACCCTGCCGATCTCCAGATGGTGCCCGCCGCTGGCCAGAGCGGCCTTGATGCCGGGGTAGACGTGTTCCAGGTACGACTCCCCCCCACCCGGCAGGGGTTGCTCGTCCCGGCCTGAAGCCTGCTCTGCCCCTGATGCGGGGCTGCGGGCGGGCACGAACTGCAGCCGGGCCGAGCCAGCCAGTTCGCCGGTGCTGGTCTCCACCAGCAGAAAGTGGTCGTAGTGCGCGTCGCGGCTGTCCAGGTCTCTGCTTTTCCCGGAACCGGACAGGTGCTGCCGGTAGGTGAGCTCACGCAGCTCCCCCACCGGTTCGGCGAAGGGGCTGAACTCCTGACCAGGCAGGAGGTAGAGGCTGAGCTCCTGGGATGCGAACAGCAGAAACGGAGCCAGATCCTGTTCGACCCGCCGGGCAGGAAGTGCGATCGCGGCGGAGAGATTCAAGGGATTTCCGTCGACCGCCTTCACGATGGGCATCGGAGTGCGTGAAGATTAGCCCGCTCGTTCCGGCGCACCACGATGGCGCCGTGCCGGCCCCCGGTCCCTCCCGCTGTCAGGCCCCGTGTCTTCTGCTCCCCTTCGTTCTGCAGACCGCGTTCCCGGCCATGGCGCTCGGCGCGGAGGTGCAACCCTCCTTCTGGCCGCACTGGCGTCAGCGCCGCTGGCAAGCCCTCTGGCCGCTCTCGCCGCGCCATCCCGCGCTCTGGCGCAGGCGACCGTCCAGCCGGAAGCCTTCCCGCTCCCGGAGTCCGCCGGCCAGGATCTTCCCCCGGCTCCTGCTCGTCCGGTCGTGCAACCCAGCCGCCGGGTCTTCGGCGACGATGCGGCCCCAACTCCTGCTCGCCAGGCACCGCAATCCAGCCCTCGGACCTATGCCGTCATGGCCGATCCGGGCAGCACGGGCTTCCGCTACCGCCTCGGCCCTGGTGACAGTCTTCGCATGTCCGTTTTCGGCGTTGAGGGCTATGAGGCCGATGTCCAGGTTCTGGCCGACGGCACCATCAACCTTCCTCGTCTGGGGGCGGTGCCCGTCTGGGGCCTCAATCTCGACGAAGCGAGGCAGCGCATCACCAAGGGCTACGACCGCTATCTCCGCAACCCCTTGGTCTACCTCGATCTGGTTGCACCCAGGCCGGTGCGGGTGACCATGCTGGGCGAGGTGCAGAAGCCGGGCTTCTACTCACTCACCCAGGAAGGCCAGTCGGCCCAGCTGGTGGCAGCTGGGCCGGGGGCCGCGGCGACCACGATCGCCTCGGCCGGCTGGCCCACGCTCGTGGATGCAGTGCAGCGGGCCGGCGGCGTCACGGCGATCGCCGACCTCTCCGAGGTGGTGCTCACCCGCCCAAGCCCGGTGCCGGGTGGGCAGCCGGTGGAGTACCGCTTCGATTACCAGCAACTGTTGATGGAGAACCGCAGCACCGTCAACCCCCTGCTCTATGACGGGGACATGATCCGGGTTGCGCGCGCAGAGGTGCCCAAGCCGAGAGATGTGCTCGTGCGCACCGCCGCCTCCAACTTCGCCCCCGTCACGATCGGCGTGACCGTGGTGGGTGAGGTGGTGGCCCCCGGCCTCAAGCAGGTGCGCTCCAACAGCCCCCTTGTGGAGGCGGTGATCGCCGCCGGTGATATAAATCCCCTGCGGGGCAACCCGAAGGAGATCCGCCTCATCCGTTTGCAGCCTGATGGCAAGGTGGACGTGCGCATGGTTGCTCTGGATCCCTCGGCCCCCCTGGATTCTCCCGCCAACCCCTCGCTCCACAACGGCGACATGGTGGTGGTGTCCCGCAACGGTTGGACCCGTTTCAACGACTTCCTGGTGCAGGCGGTGACGCCGCTGGGTCCGGTGCTGAACGCCGCCTCGATTTACCGGATCTTCGCGGACTGATGGCCTGAGGGGCCGCGGCTCAGATTCCCAGCCGCTGCCAGATCTCGCCCAGGTTGGCCTGGTGCAGCTCAGTGGAGAAGCACTCCGCCAGCTGCTCCGGGCTGAGCCTGGCGGTCACGTCGGCATCGGCCTCCAGGTTGGCGCGGAAGTCGCCGCCGACGGTGTTCCAGGCGGTGTGGGCGTTGCGCTGCACGATGCGGTAGGCCTCCTCGCGGCTGATGCCCCTCTCCACCAGGGCCAGCAGCACCCGCTGGCTGAACACCACGCCGCCATACACGTTCATGTTGCGGGCCATGTTCTCGGGATACACGCCCAGCCCCTGCACCACCGCGGTCATCTCTCGCAGCATGAAGTGCAGGGTCACCGAGCAGTCGGGCAGCATCATCCGCTCCACCGAACTGTGGCTGATGTCGCGCTCGTGCCAGAGGGCACAGTTCTCCAGGGCCGCCACCACGTAGCTGCGCAGCACCCGCGCCAGACCGCTGATGCGCTCGCTGCGGATCGGGTTGCGCTTGTGGGGCATGGCCGAGCTGCCCTTCTGGCCCTTGGCGAAGTTCTCCTCCACCTCGAGCACGTCGGTGCGCTGCAGGTTGCGAATCTCGGTGGAGAAGCGCTCCAGGGCCGCCCCCACCAGCGCCAGGGTCTGCACGTATTCGGCGTGGCGATCCCTTCCGATCACCTGGGTGCTGGCGGTGTCGGGCACCAGGCCCAGCCGGGTGCAGGTGATCTCCTCAACCCGCGGGTCGGTGTTGGCGTAGGTGCCCATGGCGCCCGAGATCTGGCCCACACTCACCACCTGCTCCAGGCGCTCCAGCCGCTCGCGGTTGCGTTCCACCTCGGCCAGCCAGCCGGCCAGCTTGAAGCCGAAGGTGATCGGTTCGCCGTGGATGGCATGGGAGCGGCCGATCATCACCGTGCCCTTGTGCTGGCGAGCCAGGGTGCGGATGGCATCGGCCAGCTTGTCGAGTTCGCTGCGCAGCAGCCGCACCGAGGCCTTCAGCTGCAGGGCCAGGCCGGTGTCAAGCACATCCGAGCTGGTCATGCCCACGTGGATGTAGCGACCGGCATCGCCCACGTGCTCGTTCACGTTGGTGAGGAAGGCGATCACGTCGTGCCGCACCTCGGCCTCGATCGCGAGGATCCGCTCCACTGAGAAGCAGGCCTTTTCCTTGATTGTGGCCACGGCTTCGGTGGGTACCCGGCCCAGCTCGCAGTTGGCTTCGGTGGCGGCGATCTCCACATCCAGCCAGCTCTGGAACTTTGCTTCCTCGCTCCAGATTGCGCCCATCTCGGGCAAGGTGTAGCGCTCGATCAAGGCCCCGCGGGCTCACGTCCCGACCAATGTATGGGGCGCCGGAGTCCCTCCTGCCGCGCTCACCCGCGCTGCGCGCGCGACAGCGTGGCAGGAGCGGCTCCGGCGCTTCGGCACGGGGCTGGGGGTTCACCTGGCGAACACCCCTGCGCACGACCTGCTCAGCGCTCCCGGGGATGGCTGGGACGGTTGGCGGCGGGGGCGCACGGCTGCAGTCCGTGGGGGAGCGACCGGGGCCCGGCATCCCGTAGGGGGGCTGCTGGACTGCGATTCCCCGTTCCGGTTGCAGCCCCTTCGAGCCCAGGTAGCCCGCCTGAGCCGCGCGTCAGACCCGGAGGAGGCGTTGCCCGCGCAGCGGGCGTGGCCGCCGGAGGGCTGGCGCTCGGCTCAGGCGACCGCCTTCAGACGCCGGTGCTCCACCTCCCATTGCACCTGGGAGCCCCAGGCCTGCTGGCGCACCCAGCAGCGGCCGCCGCGGCAGCAGATCAGTTCAAAGGGCGGCAGGTCGTCGGGCTGGTTGCGCAGTTTCACGAAGCTCCCGGGCAGCAGGAGCTGCACCACGTTGGTGGAGTGCTGCTGCAGGGATGAACACCGGGTGGATGCACCGCTGGCGGCCTGGGCTGGAGGGCTGGCGGGGCGGGGAGCCATGGCGGTGTGCTCGGCTGGGGTCATCCTCCCGTGCACCCGCCGCACCCCCCTCACCTGCGAGCAATCTGTTTCGTTTCGGTTGTGGTTTCATCACACCATCCCCTTCGGCCTGCCCCCCGGCGCCATGGCCAGTACATCCCGCAAGCAGCGCCTCGACCTCGAGTTGGTCGCGCGCGGCCTGGCGTCCAGCCGTCAGCAGGCCCAGCAGCTGATCCGTGCCGGCCGCGTGCGCTCGGCTGATCGCGTTCTCGACAAACCCGGTACGGATGTATCCCGGGATCTGGCCCTCGACGTGCGTCAGCCTCCGCGTTTCGTGTCCCGTGGAGGCGAGAAGCTCGATGCGGCGCTGGAGGCATTTGCGCTGCCGGTTCATGGTCGTGTCTGCGTCGATGGCGGCGTGTCCACGGGTGGTTTTACCGACTGCCTCCTGCAGCACGGCGCCGCTCGCGTCTACGCCATCGATGTGGGCTATGGCCAGACGGCCTGGAGTCTGCGCAGCGACCCACGGGTCGTGCTGCGCGAGCGCACCAACCTGCGGCACCTCACCTCCACCGACCTCTATGCCACGGGTGATCCGCGGCCGGACCTGGCCGTGGCGGACGTGTCGTTCATCTCGCTGGCACTGGTGCTGCCCGCGTTGCTGGGTCTGATGAAGCCTGCCGGCCCCGGCGCCGGCGTGGATCTGGTGGTGCTCGTCAAACCCCAGTTCGAGGTGGGCCGCGGGCGTGTCGGCAAGGGAGGCGTGGTGCGCGACCCCGCAGCCCATGCCGACGCCATCGAAGCGGTGGTTGCCGCTGCTGCTGGGCTCGGCCTGCAGCCTGCCGGTCTGATCGCTTCACCGATCACGGGTCCAGCGGGCAACCACGAATACCTTCTGTGGCTGCGCTCCAGTGGCTCGGGCGCGCGCGATGGTGCCCCGGTGGAGAGCCACCTGCCTGGATCAGCCCCCGGCGCCTCCGTCGTGGACGGAAGGACGATCCGTGAGCTGGTCCAGGCGACCCTGGCGGCCGGTTGAGGCCAGGCGGTGATCCGGGGATCAGATGGCGCCGCTATCGCGGTCGCCGGTACGGATGCGGATCACCGAGTCGATCGTGCTCACGAAGATCTTGCCGTCACCGATCTCGCCGGTGCGGGCGGCGCCCTGGACGGCCTCCACCACGGTGTCCACCTTGTCGTCGTCGACGACGATCTCCAGCTTGAGCTTCTGCAGGAACTCCACGGTGAACTCGGAGCCGCGGTAGCGCTCCACCTGGCCCTTCTGGCGTCCGAAACCGCGCACTTCGCTCACGGTCATGCCCACGATGCCCGCATTCACCAGCGCGATCTTGACGTCCTCAAGTTTGAAGGGACGAATGATGGCCTCGACTTTTTTCATGGAAGCAGCTGAGCTGGGTGGAAGAGCGGGACGAAGAGTCTCTCAGGGAGTCCCTGCCAGGGGCGGGACGGGCCCATCAGACCTGAGCTGATCGGGGGTTGTCGTAGCCGTTGCTACGCCCGTTCACGGCCCTCCATAGGATCGCTCCCGAGCTGGCCCGGTGTCATGTCCTCCTCCGATCAGACCCGCACACCCCGCTATGGCGAGCGGGCGATCGCCGAGGCCGACCTGATCTGCTTCGACAACCCCAGGCCCGCCCGCCCCTACGAGATCGCCATCACGCTGCCGGAGTTCACCTGTCTGTGCCCCTTCTCGGGCTATCCCGACTTCGCCACCCTGCGGCTGCTCTACCAGCCCGGGCCGCGGGTGATGGAGCTCAAGGCGATCAAGCTCTACGTGAACAGCTACCGCAACTGGGCCATCTCCCATGAAGAGGCCGCCAACCGCATCCTCGACGACTTCGTGACCGCCTGCGAACCCCGCTGGATGCAGCTGGAAGCTGACTTCAATCCCCGCGGCAACGTTCACACCGTGGTCCGGGTCAGCCATGGCATCCGTCAGGACTGCTGAGTTGGCTGAGCAGCAGGGGCAGTTCGCTGGCAAAGGCGGTGAGGTTGCGGTTGCAGAGTCCCGCCACGTGAAGTCGGCCGGCCGTTTCACTCTCCTCAGCGATCGCCCAGAGCTGGCGGGTCGCCAGCAGGCTCAGGCCGCCACCCAGCAGAGCGATGGCGAATCCTGCGTAAACCAGCGGCACGCCGGGATCGCGCTTCAGCAGGATGCCGCTCGCGGGCAACACCCCCCTCACCCGCAGGGGCAGGCCGTTCACCTCCAGCGCCTCGCCAGCCACGCCCAGGGAGCCGATCAGCATGCCGTCGGAGCCGTAGACGTCCACGGGACCCTGCTCACTGGCGAGGCTGAGCAGCACGGGATCACTGCCGTCGGGTCTGGTCGGCAGCACCAGCCCCCACACCTGTTCTCCGAGTTGCGGCAGGCTCTGCAGGGGGAGCTGCAGCACGGGACTGCGGCCCAGCTGAACGCTGATGGCCGCCAGCCCCCAGTCAGCCTGGTAGAAGGTGACGCCGCGGAAGCGCAGCGGGTGGTTGACGCTGATCTCGGCTTCGCGCAACGGGGGGACGGAAGCCTCGCTTCCAGAGCCTTCCAGCTCAGGGCCCTCAAGCCCGGAGCCCTCGAGAATCCGCAGCCGGGAGCGGAACTGCTCAGGACGACCCGTGGGATCCCGGTCCACCGCGAAGGCATCCAGCGCCAGGGTGAACTGGCTGTGGCCGCGGCTGTCGATCAGCTCCAGGGAGCGTCCAGGGGCGAGGAACTGCTCCGCCCGCTGGCCGCCGAGGGCTCCCCAGGCCGCACCCACCAGCAGCACCACGAGCCCCGCATGCACGAGCAGGGGCCCCACACGCCCCAGCACTCCCCGGCGGGCCGCCAGCCGGTCGGGGTGGCTCTGCACCTGCCAGCCCCGCTCGCGCAGGAGCTGTTCCAGCTGGACCAGGCTTGTGCCCACGTCGTCGGCCGGCAAGGTCTGGGCCACGCTCAGTTTGCTGAGCTGCCGCGGCGAGCGGTAATCGATCCATCGCAGCGCCGCCTGCAGGGCCGGCCATTGGCGGCGCCAGCTGCAGAGCAGCAGCGCGAGGCCGAGCCAGGCCATCAGGCCCAGGAACCAGCTGCTGGAGTAGACGTGATCCAGTTGCAGGGCCAGCACCCGCTCCCCGTTCAGCAGCCCGAGCCAGGGCTGGCCGTCGTAGAGCTGGTGGTAAAGGCCCTCGGGTTCTCGCTGGGGAATCAGGGTGCCGATGCCGCTGGCGACGGCGATCACCACCAGCAGAGCGATGGCCAGGCGCAGGTCTGAGATCCAGCCTGCAAGCCGGTTCAGAAGCCTGGAAGTTGAGGGTCGTCCCATCACGACCAGTTGGCCACGAGCGTGAGCAGGCCGGTGGTCACCAGCACCGCACCGCTGAGCGGCGGCACCCACTGTCCGGCCTGCCGGAGCCTGAGCAGGCCTGGCAGGCTGGCGGCGGCGGTGCCGGCCACCAGCAGGGGCACCACCTGTCCGGCTCCGAAGCAGGTGAGCAGCAGCATCCCCGCCAGCGGACGGCCCGCCTGGGCCATCCAGCCCAGCAGCACGGCCAGCACCGGCGTTGTGCAGGGTGTGGCCGCCAGGCCGAAGGCAAGCCCGGCCGCCAGTGGCTCGAGCGGGGCGGGAACCAGGCGGCGCCAGCGCTCGGGATCAGGACCGGCCGGCAGGGGCATGGGCAGCAGGCCCAGCAGGTTCAGGCCCATCAGCAGGGCCACCAGGGCCACCAGGGTGGGGATCAGACCGGGGATCTGGCCATAGACCCGGCCCAGCAGGCCGCTCACCAGACCCAGCAGCACAAGGGAACCGACGATGCCGCCGGCGAAGCTGAAGCTGCGCGACCAGGGCGGCCGACTTTGACGTCTCACCGGGTTTCCGGCGACCGGATCCAGATCCCCGCCGAAGCCGGCCAGGTAAGCCATGGTGACCGGCAGGAGCGAGAGGGAGCAGGGTCCAAGGCTCGTCAGCAGCCCTCCGGCGAAGACCACTGCCAAGGTGGCCGGCCCTGGGGAGATGAGGGACTGCCTCAGCAGGGACTCGCTCTCATGGGCGAGATCGCTGATCGAAAGGGCCCAGTCGGCCAGTGGCAGCCCAACGATGGTCATGCGGATCAGCCTATCGGGCTGGCTCTGGCCGGCGTCGACGGCTGACGTGGGAAACGGGCATCAGGCCATCGGACTCCAGGGAGCAGCGGATCAGCAGGCCGCAGATCAGCAGGGAGGCCATCAGTGAGTTGCCTCCGTAGCTGATCATCGGCAGCGGCAATCCGGTGGTGGGCATCGAGCCGGTGGCCACGGCGATGTTGAGGATCGACTGCCCCACCAGCAGGGTGGTGCAGCCCATCGCCACCAGCCGATGCTGGTTGCTGCGGCAGCTCAGGGCCACCCGCAGGCCCACGAAGCCGAACAGGAGCAGGAACAGCAGCAGCACTACCGATCCCACATAACCAAACTCCTCGGCGAACACCGCAAAGATGAAGTCGGTGCTCTGGATCGGCAGGTACTGCAGTTTCTGGGTGGAGAGGCCGAATCCCTCCCCGAACAGTCCGCCCGATCCGATGGCCAGCAGGCTCTGCACCAGCTGATAGCCATCGCCCTGCGCGTCCCGCCAGGGATCCAGGAACGACACCACCCGCAGGCGCTGGTAGGTGTTCATGGCGATGCTGGCGCCACCGAGCAGCCCACCGGCGGTGGCAGCGCCGCACAGCAGCGGCAGTCCCACGCCGCCCGCCAGTGCCATCATCCAGAGCAGCAGTCCGGTGAGCGCGGCGGTGCTGAGGTTGGGCTGCTTGAGGATCATCAGGATCAGCAGGCCGAACACCCCCAGCCAGAGCAACTTCTGATCCAGTCCGATGCGCCGCCAGTGGGCGAACAGGGCCGCTCCCTGGAGGATCACGAAAGGCTTCACCAGTTCCGAGGGCTGCAGCTGGATCGGGCCCAGCACGAGCCAGCGGCTGGCGCCGTTCACCGTGCTGCCCACCACAAGGGTGGAGGCCACCAGCACGCAGCCCACAAGCAGCGCCAGGGGAGCCAGGTGCAGCCAGCGGCGAAGGTTGGTGCGCACCCCCAGCCACAGCAGACCCCAGCTCGGCACCATCCAGATCAGCTGCCGTTTGAGGTAGTAGGCCCCGTCGCCCATCTCCCGTTCAGCCACCCACCAGCTGGCCGAGGCCAGCACCAGCAGGCCGACGACGCTCCACAGGCCCACCAGGCCGATCAGCAGACGGGATTCCGCCGGCCAGGCTTCCCACGGCCAGGGAAGCAGACGCTGCAGGGCAGTGTTCCTACGGATCCTCGGAGCTGGGCGCGAGTCGGGCAGCCGGGCGACGGTGGTGCTCAAGATGCTGGTGGCTCAGGGTCTGAGAATGGGTCCATTGAGCCGTGGCTGGGGTGGGATTGTCGAGACCTGATCCCTGAAGTGAACCCAAAGATGGGGAGGTGTGGATGGTGTCCCGACGGCCACGGTCATGAAAAAACCCGGCCATCAGGCCGGGTTAGGGACTTCAAGGGGTGATGCGCACCGCAGTGAAGACGCTGAAGGACAGGGCTTGCGGAGCGTTCGGACGATGGCTTGAGATGCCGAAGGGTTCAGTTGCCCACGTTCACCTGCGGGCGCCCGGTGGCCAGCTCAACCTTCAGGATCTTGCCGCCCTGTTTCATGATCCGCTGTTGCTCGGCGAACCAGCTTTCGAAGGGAACCCACTTGGTGAAGAAGGTGTTCTGGAGTTCCCTCTGGGTGCGGGCTTTCTCAGGAGAGGGAATGCAGGCAGTGATCTTGAACAGGCGCATGGCTGAGCTCCGCGAGAGGGGTCTGAAGGCAGGATTCAGTTGCCCAGACCAGAGCAGATGTAGTCGAAGTAGACAGCCATCTCACGGCCTGCATCGGGCCCAACCAGGGAAGCCGTGACTTCCTTCATGGCCTGGATCGACTGCACCGTGGCGCCGATCGGCACACCCAGAGAGTTGTAGGTCTCCTTCAGTCCGTTCAGAACCCGTTCATCGAGGATCGAGGTGTCACCGGCCAGCATGGCATAGGTGGCGTAGCGCAGGTAATAGTCGAGGTCGCGGATGCAGGCGGCGTAGCGGCGGCAGGTGTACATGTTGCCGCCCGGACGGGTGATGTCCGAGTAGAGCAGGGATTTGGCCACGGCCTCCTTGATGATCGCCGAGGCATTGGCGCTGATGGTGGCAGCAGCGCGGACCCGAAGCTCACCGCTGGCGAAGTACTGCTCCAGGCGGCCCATGGCGGAACCGTCGAGGTAGAGGCCCTGAACGTCGGCCTGGTTGATGACGTTGGTGATCGCGTCTTGCATGAATCCGTCTGTGGTGGCGGGGATGGGGAGAGGGGCAGCCTCAGGAGAGGGCGCCGACGACGTAGTCGAAGTAGAAGCCGGCCTCTTCGGCGTCACCGCCGGTGAGCAGACTCATGGCGGCGTTCTTCATCTCCCGCACGGACTCGGCCATGGCATCGAGGGGCACGCCCAGGGAGCGGTACATCTCCTTGGCACCGATGATGCCGATTTCTTCGATGGGGGTCACATCACCGGCCACGACCCCGTAGGTCACCAGGCGCAGGTAATAGTCCATGTCGCGAAGGCATGACGCGGTCATCTCCTCGCCGTAGGCACTGCCGCCAGGGGAGATGACGTCGGGGCGGCGCTGGAAGAGCGCGGCACCAGCGGTCTTGACGATCCGCTCGCGGCTTTCGCTCAGCACCTGGGCGACACGCACCCGGCGCTGGCCAGCAGCCACGAAGGATTTGATCTGGTCGAGTTCGCCAGGGCTGAGATAGCGGGCTTCGGCGTCCGCGTTGATGATCGAGTTGGAGACGATGCTCATGCAGTTCTGCCTCGAAACAAGCGGTCGCCTTGACGGTGACCGGTATCCGGTGGGTAAGGGAGTGATCGACTCGCGCCGATCGCCGAATCATTCTGTGGCAACGCCCCTGGTCTCCCCGGAGCACGGTAACAGTTCTTCACGGCATGCTGGGAAGTCAGATCCCCTGCGGCGCAAGGGCTTTCGCGAGTATAACTGATAGTTCCCGCCGATCACAATTGTTGACCAATCGAGGTACTCGATTGCTCGGCTGCGTTGAGTGATTCACTGCTTCGAACAACAAAATAAGCACGATCACCCCCGCCAGCTCGCGGGGGTGATCGTGCATCGGTGGACCGGACAGGTGGATCTGATCAGTGGATCTGTTCAGGCATCTGGTACGAGGGGGCGAACTGTTTCAGAGCCCTGCTGGACGCCGGTAGGTTGAGCAGGGTCAGATGGCCCCCTTTGGAGAAGGAGTCAGGCCCGCGTTGCCGCCATACAGGGAAGCCGTGCGGTTGACCGTCGCCAGGGGCACACCGTCGCTGGTGGTGAGCCCGCGCACATAGGGAACCGTGTCCTGGCCGAAGGCAGCTGCGTAGGCGGGGCTGTTGAGCAGGTCTTCGATCGCCGCCACCAGTCCGCGACTGGTACGTAGAGCCAGAAAGCGGCTCGATTCCGCCGGCTGTGCGGCCCTGCCCAGCAGAGCCAGGTGGGCGGCGGCGGCGGCGCGCAGGGGTGCCATGCGGTTCAGCCTTTGCTGGAAGAGATCGCTGCCGGCAACAACGGCTACGAATTCGGCGACCGTGAGCTGGTTGTTGCGGAACTGGGACTCGCTGTCACCCAGGCGCTCGGCGGCGAGGGGAACACGGTTCAGCAACTGGCGGTAGACCGATTCGATGGCGGTCTGGATGTCCACCTCAGAGGTGGTGCGACCGACCTTGACCGGGCGCGTGAGACTCTGACGACGCCTGAAGCCCTGGGGCTGACCGGGACGCAGGGCCTGGGCCATGGCGGCGCCGGGTTGCTTTGCTGGAACGGCTGCCAGGTTGGTGCTGACGGTCTTGCTCCAGATGCCCACCACGGGCGCAGGAGCAGCCGCGGGTCGGATCCCAGCGCCGCCTGGGGTGGTCCAGAAGGCCTTGGCTTCATCCGCCCGCCAGCGGCGGCTAGGAGGTGGGCTGGTGCGGAGGCTGCCTGGGCCGGCGCTCCTGGCTGGGGATGGGGGAGCGGCTGCGACGCCTCCGGCGATCTTGGCGGTCCAGACGCCGCGGATCACGGTGCGCCGGTCCGGCAGGTTGCGCTGGGTGATGTCGGCGGTGGTGCGCAGCGTCTGGTCGGCGCGTGTCTCGGGGCGCTGACGGCCAACCGGGTCGACGTAGCGACTCGCATCGAAGCCCGGGTTGAGGCCGGGCACCTTGCGGGCGTTGCGGTCGCCAGCTGTGATGTAGCGCTCGTAGGGAACGGTGTCTTCGCCGAAACAGTCGTTGTATTCCCGGCTGTTGAGCATCCGGTCGACCACGCCGTAGAAACCGGAGCGGGCAGCGGTGTCGAAGTAGGCGTCGATCTCCCAGCGCCCGAAGGTGGGGCGCCCGAGCAGGCGCCGGTGCATCACCTCAATGGCCTTGGTGATGTAGAGGCCGCTCCAGTAGCGGCGTCGGAAGGCACTGCTGCGAGCCACCTGGCGGACGAATTCACGCAGGCTGATGTCGCCGTTCTCGAGCTTGATCTCTTCCACCTGGTTGCGCTCGCCGGCATAGCCGGTGTTGCCGAGCACCTGCACATACACGGCGTTGATCACGGCCTGGGTGCTGCTCTCGGTGCCCCGCACGCTGGGCTGACCGCCCCGGCGCGGCACGGAGTTACCGCCGGTGGCGATCTGCTGCAGTCGTACCACCTTGGGGCCCACCCGACGCGGCGTGGCTCGGCGGAATCCGGGGCTGTCCATCTGGCCCGGCTGGGCCATGCCGTTGCCGATCAGGATCCTGCGGGTGTCGTAGCTGAAGGGAGCCGGTCTGGTGGCCACCTTCGCCGTACCGGAGGGGAAGATGGCCCCGTAGGTGAGCGCCAGGGGGTCGTTGCCACCTCCGTAGGGATGCTGGTCGGCCAGAGGCTGGCGGTAGGACGCGTAGAGCGTGACGTACTGGGGAGCGCCCTCGAAGGGAGCGCTGAAGCGGAACAGCTTGCGGTGGCTTCCCCAGCCTGCACTCTCCTGAGCCTCCTCACCGAGGTCGCGCAGGAAGGGAACCGTCTCCTCGCCGAACACCCTGGCGTACTCCATGGAGTTCACCAGGGAATCCACCAGCCCCGGCAGCCCCTGCTCGCTGACGATGTCGAAGTAGCGGGTGAACTCCTCCCGGGAGCTGATGCCGCGCCCCAGGAAGTGCCGGAACGCCAGCTCCACCGCGCGGCTGTTGGAGAAGCGACCGTAGAACTGCTTTTGATAGTCCTTGCTGCGGCCGAGGGCGCGGATGAATTCGCGCATGGAGAGTTGGCCCTGGCGCGCCTGGGTGGCCTCTACTGGACACACCTCCAGGCTGTAGCCCTTGACGATGTCCCGCTCGAACACCTGCCGGTAGGCGGCTCGGATCACCTCGGCCTTCTGGGCCCCGGTCATGTTGGGCTTCAAGATGAAGCGCTGGGCCTTGCCCTGGGCGCCAAGGGCGTAGGTGGCGGGCAGCTGGAGGCCCTGGTTCACGGGACTGCCGAGACGCTGGCGGGCTGATGGGGTTGGGATCGCCAGCTCCGCGATCAGCACGTTGAAGTACTGGATCACCAGGGCGCGGGCCTCCGGCTCGTCCTTGAACAGCCCGGCGGCGGCGGCTCTCATCTCCTGCAGGGCCACGTTGGTGGCTGCAAGGGAGCAGGCCTTCTCGAGCACGTCGCGCAGGCCGCGGGTGTTCACCGCGAGGATGCTGGGGTCGCCCGCCACCAGGGCATAGCCCACGTAGCGCAGGAACCAGGCCAGGTCGCGGATCGACTTCTTCATCCGCGCCGTGCCGTAGCGCCCGACGGCGATCGGGCTGAAACCCGAAGGCAGGACGACGCGCACGTCGGCATCGCCGCCGGCACCCTCCAGCAGGCGGCCGATCAGGTTGCCGCGAGCGCTGCCGGCCGCCGTGCCGACGAAGGTCTGCACCGACCGCTGGAAGGCCGCCTGATCCGCCGCCAGAGGTGCGCTCTCAGCTGCTCCGGCGGGAGTGAGGGGGGAGTCCAGGTAGGAGAGGGGGGTGCCGCCCGAGAAAATGCGGTTGGCAGCCTTGGCCACGATGAATTCCGCGTTGGCACTGATCCGTCGGGCGGCTTCAACGCGGCGCTGGCCGCTCTGGAAGAAGGTGATCAGGTTGTCCAGTTCCCCCCCGTCGGGGAAGCGATCCTCCTGTTCCGCCTGACGGACGCTGGACAGCGGCAGGGTGTCGTAGCGCTGGGGAGCAACCCTGGTGCTGCCGCTGCTGGCGGTCACGGTCATTGACGAGAGCGAACCGGGCTGGGCCAACCTACGGCTGGCCCCTCAGGGCCCCGAGAGGGCATGAACAAATGTTTGCAGCGCCGGCGCTGCCGCCGTGAAATGCTCCATCCAGCGATCCAGCAGCCGTGCCAGCCAGCGATGCCGCCACCCCGGTGGTGAGTGCCTTCTACGACCGCTTTCCCTACCCGGCCGATCCACTTCAGGACGGCCCGCCGCCCGGATACAACTGGCGCTGGTGCGTGGACAGCGCCCGGGCCTTCAGCGTCGGCGTCCTGCCGCCGCCACCTCCGGGGGGGGGGCGCCGCTGGCGGATCCTCGACGCGGGCTGCGGCACCGGTGTCAGCACCGATTACCTGTGCCACCTCAATCCCGGATCGTCCGTGCTGGCGGTGGACATCAGTGCCGGAGCCCTGGAGGTGGCGCGCGAACGGACCCGCCGCTCCGGGGCCGCCGCCGTTGTGGACGATCTGCGGATCGAACGGCGCAGCCTGCTGGATCTGGCGGGGGAAGGGCCATTCGACTACATCAATTCCGTCGGGGTGCTCCACCATCTGCGCGAGCCGCAGGCGGGGCTGCGGGCGCTCGCCGACCTCCTGCGGCCCGGTGGGCTCCTTCACCTGTTCCTGTATGCCGACGGCGGCCGCTGGGAGATCCATCGCGGTCAGCGCAGCCTCAGCCGTCTCGGGGTTGGCAGCGATGGGGACGGACTGCGGCTGGGACGGCAGCTCTTCACCGACCTGCCGGAGCAAAACCGGCTGCGGCGTCACCACGAGCAGCGCTGGGCCCTGGACACGGCGGCCGACGCCAACTTCGCTGACATGTACCTGCACCCCCAGGAGATCAGCTACGACATCCCTGGCCTGATGGCCTTCGTGGCGAGCACCGATCTGGAGTTCGCCGGATTCTCCAATCCCCAGGTGTGGGATCCGGCCCGGCTCCTCAGCGGTGAATTGCTGGAACGCGCCCTGGCGCTGCCGGAGCCTCAGCGATGGGCCCTGGTGGAGGATCTCGATCCCGACATCAGCCACTTCGAGTTCTTTCTCGCCAGAGCACCATTGCCGCGGTCTGACTGGAGCGACGATGCCGTCCTGCTGGCCGCCCGCGCTCAGCGCAACCGCTGCCTCTGGGGCTGGCCGTCCACGGACCTGCTCGGCCCCGACCTCATGCCCCTGACCATCGAGGAGCAGGATCTGGCCCTGGTGCAGGCCGTCGAGGGGGCCCCGGCGTGTCCTCTGGGGAGCCTGGAGCTGAACCAGAACCCGGCGGAGCGCTGCCGGCGGATCCGCCGACTGATGGGGCTGGGGGTGCTGCAGCTGGTGGCTTAACGCTCCGTGATAAGTTGCGCGGGCTTTACGACTCCAGTGCTTGCAGGCCACCACCGCCGTCACTGCCGCCCCAGCCGACACCGGCGACGTCAGTGACCGGCACGGACACGCAGTGCCTGCGGGTGATTCATCCATCCCGTGCGCGTCGATGGCCGATGCCGAGTACGGACGCCTTCAGGTCCGACTGCTCCTGGCCACCCTCCTCGTCACGGTGCTGGCCACGGCCATCTGCTGGCCCGCCTTCGGCGGAACTGCTGCCAGCAGCCTGCTCCTGGGTGGATGCTGCGGCTTGCTCTATCTGCGCCTTCTGGCCAGAAGCGTGGCTCGGATCGGTCCCGAGTCGCGCTCCCTGGGACGCTTCCAGATCGTCGTTCCGGCCCTGCTGGTGGTGGCTGCCGCGCGCATCCCCGCCATCGAACTGTTGCCGGCTCTTGCCGGTTTTGTTCTCTACAAACCGGCCCTGCTTCTGCAGGCCATCCTTGCCCCCTGAACCAAACCGCATCCCATGGTTCCCTTGCCCCTCGCCCTTCCGTTCGCCGAACTGGAGGTGGGTCAGCAGCTCTATTGGCAACTCGGTCGCCTTCACCTGCACGGCCAGGTATTTCTCAGTTCATGGGTGGTGATCGGAGCTCTGCTGACCCTGGTGGTGCTCGGCAGCCGAAAGATGGAGCGCGACCCCCGCGGCGTGCAGAACCTGCTGGAGTTTCTCTGGACCTACATCCGTGATCTGGCCCGCGAGCAGATCGGGGAGAAGGCCTATCGCGACTGGCTGCCGTTCATCGGCACCCTCTTTCTGTTCATTTTCGTCTGCAACTGGGGCGGAGCCCTGATTCCCTGGAAGATCATTGAGCTCCCCAACGGGGAGCTCGGCGCCCCCACAGCCGACATCAACACCACGGTGGCAATGGCGCTGCTGGTGTCTCTGTCCTATTTCTATGCGGGCCTCAGCCGCAAGGGGCTGCGCTACTTCGAGTACTACGTGGAGCCCACCCCGATCATGCTCCCGTTCAAGATCATCGAAGATTTCACCAAGCCCCTATCACTCTCCTTCCGTCTCTTCGGCAACATCCTTGCTGATGAATTGGTGGTGGCTGTGCTGGCTTTCCTGGTGCCGGTGATCGTCCCCCTCCCTGCCATGTTTCTGGGCCTTTTCACCAGTGCCATCCAGGCTCTGATCTTTGCCACGCTTGCAGCCAACTACATCGGCGAAGCGGTGCACGAGGAACATCACTGACCACCCCGCTCAGGACTTCCACACCTGAGTCGATCCGAGTCCCTGCCGGTCCGTCTGGCAAACTCAACGCGCGCAGGTCCGGTTGGAACCGGGCCCGCTCCCTGAGGGGAGTGTCCCGGCCGCGCTCCATCCCATTCCGCGCTTTTCCTGCGCTCTCCTCATCTCCTTTCCACCAATGAGTGATCTGACCTCCGCCGCTTCCGTTCTGGCCGCCGCCCTGGCCGTGGGTCTCGCCGCCATCGGCCCTGGCATCGGCCAGGGCACCGCAGCCGGTCAGGCTGTGGAAGGCATCGCCCGTCAGCCCGAGGCTGAGGGCAAGATCCGCGGCACCCTGCTGCTGTCGCTGGCCTTCATGGAAGCTCTCACCATCTACGGCCTGGTGGTGGCTCTGGTGCTGTTGTTCGCCAACCCCTTCGTCGGCTGATCGCTCACATTGGGGGCGGCTGACTTCGCCCCCTTCGTGACTGCTCAACCGTCCCTACCGGCGATCCCTTCCCCATGACCAGCTGGCTCCTGCTCGCCACAGCCGACGCCGTCACCGGCGCTGCGTCCGGCTCCCAGGAGGGAGGTCTCTTCGACCTTGATGCCACCCTGCCGCTGATGGCGGTGCAGGTGGTGCTCCTCACCTTCATTCTCAACGCCCTGTTCTTCCGGCCGGTCGGTCGAGCTGTGGAGGAGCGTGAGGGCTACATCACCACCAGCCGAGCTGAGGCCAAGCAGAAGCTTGCCCAGACAGAGCGACTTGCGGCTGACCTTTCCGAACAGCTGCGCGGGGCCCGTCAGGACGCTCAGAAGCTGATCGTGGAAGCCGAGCAGGAGGCGGACAAGCTCTACCGCGAAGCCCTTGCCGCTGCCCAGGCCGAGGCCATCACGGTCCGCGAGCAGGCCCGTCGCCAGATCGAGTCAGAGAAGGAACAGGCCCTCGCCTCCCTCAAGGCTGACGCCGATCGTCTCGGCGCCCTCATCGTCGATCGTCTGCTCGCCGCCTGATGCGCTTCTCCACCTCTTTCACCGCCCTGTTCGCCCACCACGGCGGCTTTGGTCTCAACCTCAATCCTCTGGAGACCAACCTGATCAACCTGGTCATCGTGATCGGGGTTCTGGTCTGGTTCCTCCGGGGTTTTCTGGGCGGAATCCTGGAACGCCGTAGGCAAGCGATCCTGGCCGACCTCTCCGACGCCGAGCGACGCCTTCAGTCGGCCACTGCGGCCCTCACCCAGGCCCAGCAGGATCTGGCCGCTGCTCGTCAGAAGGCCGAGCAGATCCGCAAGGAGGGACAGACCCGTGCCCATGCGGTGCGGGCCGAGAGCCAGCAGCGCACCATCGAGGAGATGGCCCGACTCAAGGAAGATGCCACTTCCGATCTGAAGGCCGAGGCGTCCCGTGTCACGGCCCTGCTGCGGCGCGAGGCAGCCCGGCAGGCGATCGAGCAGGCCCTGGCCGGGCTGCCCGGCAAACTTGATGAGACAGCGCAGGCCCGACTCATCGATCAGTCCATCCAGACCCTGGGGAACGCCTGATGCCACTGCTGAACACCATTGCCACCCCCTACGCCGAGGCCCTTCTGCAGATCACCGAGGCGCGGCAGGAGACGGACAACGTGGCCCAGGAGGTGAGAGACCTCCTGGCCATCTGGGATGCAACCCCTGAGCTGCGAGCGGCCATGAGATCGCCGGTTCTGGAGCCGGAATCCAAGAAGGCGGCCCTGATGGCGCTGTTCGCCGAGCAGATCAGCCCTTCACTTCAGAACCTGCTCAAGCTGCTGGCCGACCGTCAGCGCACTCCGGTGCTGGATTCAGTTCTGAAGCGCTTTCTGGAGCTCTACCGCCAGCTGCGCGACATCACTTTCGCCAGGGTCACCTCTGCCACTCCCCTCAGTGAGGAGCAGCAGAGCCAGCTCAACGCCCGGGTGCGCTCGATCGCCGGCAGCAAGGCCGTGGAGTTCGACCTCACGGTTGATCCCTCGCTGATCGGGGGCTTCATCGTGAGCATGGGGTCCCAGGTGATCGACGCCAGCCTTTCCGGCCAGGTTCGTCGCCTGGGGCTCGCCCTGGCCAAGGCCAGCTAGTCCGCACTCAGCCCTGAGCGGGCGCCGCGCAGCCCCGTTCCTTACTTTCCTCTCCTCCGCTCTCCTTCCTCAGCCCCGACCGGGGGTTTTCCGCCATGGTTTCCATCCGCCCCGACGAGATCAGCGCCATCCTCAAGCAGCAGATCGAGGACTACGACAAGTCGGTCTCTGTCAGCAACGTCGGCACCGTGCTGCAGATCGGTGACGGCATTGCCCGCGTCTATGGCCTCCAGCAGGTGATGGCTGGCGAACTGGTGGAGTTCGAGGACGGCACCGAAGGCATCGCGCTCAACCTCGAAGACGACAATGTCGGGGTGGTGCTGATGGGCGAGGGGCGCGGCATTCAGGAAGGCAGCACTGTCAAGGCCACCGGCAAGATCGCTTCCGTGCCCGTGGGCGAGGCCATGCTCGGACGGGTTGTGAACTCCCTGGGGCAGCCGATTGACGGCAAGGGGGAGATCGCCACCACCGAGACGCGCCTGATCGAATCCATGGCGCCCGGCATCATCCAGCGCAAGTCGGTGCATGAGCCGATGCAGACCGGGATCACCGCCATCGACGCGATGATTCCGATCGGCCGCGGCCAGCGCGAGCTGATCATCGGTGACCGCCAGACCGGCAAGACCGCCATCGCCATCGACACGATCATCAACCAGAAGGGCGAAGACGTGGTCTGCGTCTACGTCGCCGTCGGACAGAAGGCGGCATCGGTGGCCAATGTGGTGGATGTGTTGCGCGAAAAGGGTGCGCTGGATTACACCATCGTGGTGGCCGCCAGCGCCTCCGAGGCCGCTGCCCTGCAGTACCTAGCCCCCTACACCGGCGCAGCCCTCGCCGAGTCGTTCATGTACAAGGGCAAGGCCACTCTGGTGATCTACGACGACCTCACCAAGCAGGCCCAGGCCTATCGTCAGATGTCGCTGCTGCTGCGCCGTCCTCCCGGGCGGGAGGCCTATCCCGGCGACGTGTTCTATTGCCACAGCAGGTTGCTCGAGCGTGCAGCCAAGCTCAGCGACGCCATGGGCAAGGGCTCGATGACCGCCCTGCCGATCATTGAAACCCAGGCAGGTGACGTGTCGGCTTACATCCCCACCAACGTGATCTCGATCACCGATGGTCAGGTGTTCCTCAGTTCCGATCTGTTCAACTCCGGCCTTCGCCCTGCCATCAACGTTGGCATCTCCGTGAGCCGGGTGGGTGGTGCTGCCCAGACCAAGGCCATCAAGAAGATCGCCGGCACCCTCAAGCTGGAACTGGCCCAGTTCGACGAGCTGGCCGCCTTCTCCCAGTTCGCCTCCGATCTCGACGCTTCCACCCAGGCCCAGCTGGCCCGGGGCAAGCGTCTGCGTGAGATTCTCAAGCAGCCCCAGTTCAGCCCGCTCAACCTGGCTGAGCAGGTGGCCGTGGTGTACGCCGGCGTGAAGGGTCTGATTGACGAGGTGCCTGTCGAGTCGGTCACCCAGTTCTGCCGCGAGCTGCGTGATTACATCAAGACCAACAAGGCCGACTACATCGCCAAGGTGATGTCCGAGAAGGCGCTCAGCGATGAAACTGAGGCCATGCTCAAGGACGCCATCGGCGAAGTGAAGTCGACCATGCTCGCCACCGCCTGAGGGACCTGAGCCGATGGCAAACCTCAAGGAAATCCGCGACCGCATCAGTTCGGTCAAGAACACACGCAAGATCACAGAGGCCATGCGCCTCGTGGCGGCCGCCAAGGTGCGCCGTGCCCAGGAACAGGTGCTGCGCAGCCGGCCCTTCGCCGACCGCCTGGCACGGGTGCTGGAAAACCTTCAGTCCCGCATCGGCTTCGCCGACCTGGACGTGCCCCTGCTCACCGATCGCCCCGTCGAGTGCATCACCTTGCTGGCGGTGACCGGCGACCGCGGTCTCTGCGGTGGATACAACGCCAACATCATCAAGCGCACCGAGCAGCGTCACGCCGAGCTCTCTGGCCAGGGTTTCAAGGTGGATCTGGTGCTGATCGGTCGAAAGGCGATCAGCTATTTCCAGAATCGGTCTGATACCTACTCAGTACGGACCACCTTCACGGGCCTCGAGCAAGTGCCGAATGCCGAGGAAGCCCGCGGCATCGCCAATGAGATCCTGGCTGAATTTCTCTCCGGATCCTGTGATCGTGTGGAGATCATCTACACCAAGTTCATCAACCTGGTGAGCTCCCAGCCGGTGATTCAGACGCTCCTTCCCCTTGACCCCCAGGGAATCGCGGCGCCAGAGGATGAGATCTTCCGGCTCACCACCCGCGAAGGCCGTCTGGTCGTGGAGCCGGGAACGCAGCCGAATCCGGAGCCCAACCTCCCCTCGGACATCGTCTTTGAGCAGACCCCCGAGCAACTGCTTGATGCGCTGTTGCCCCTCTATGTCCAGAACCAGTTGCTGCGCTCCCTCCAGGAGGCGGCCGCATCGGAGCTGGCCAGCCGGATGACGGCCATGAACAACGCCAGCGACAACGCCAAGGCTTTGGCCAAGACCCTCACCCTCGACTACAACAAGGCCCGGCAGGCGGCCATCACCCAGGAGATCCTGGAGGTGGTGGGAGGAGCCTCTGCGATGGCCTGAGCTTCCAGCTCAGCCCCCTCCCAGCGCGAACAGAATCCCCGGGGTTTTCTCTGCGGTCAACGCACCCTGCGCGTGCGACACCGCCTCCGAAAAGCCAGGGAATTCGTGCTGTCAGGGGCTTGTGGTTTGTGGCTTGTGCTCCGTGGGACTGGCGGTACCCACGTGAGCTGTTCGGTGCTGATGGTTCTAATGCTTCGCTCTGCTGGCTTGGTCGACTTCGATCCTCCGGGGCTCAGGAACCGGGCATCACGACAGGAAACTGAAATCACGAATTGGCTCCTCCGGCGTGAACATTTGGGTGCAGTGCACAGCTCAATGCCCTTCAGCCACCCTGAGCCCGGCACCGCTGTTTCCAGCACCTGTCCGTTCTGAACCTCAACCCTTGGATGCTCTGTCGGCCGCCGGGCTCTGAGGGCAACGTTGCCCACGCAGCGGGCGCGCCTGCCCTCAGAGCCCGGCGGCCGGCGGCGTCAGCAGTGTTGGGTGGTCGCGCTGGGATGCTGGACCACATTGCTCGGCCGGGAACCAGCCCATGCCACTGCCCCCGCCTGTGCCGGGACCACTGCAGATCCAGCCGCTGTTTCCGGTGGCGCTGGGGCAGTTGCAGCTGCGTCCCGATCCGCTGGAGCTGGCTGAGCAGGTGCAGGCCCTGCATGTCCTGCGTGGCGAGGCTGAGGGCAATCCCGATCCCGGCTGCGCCTGGACCGGGGACCTCAACGGCGTCTGGCAGCTCCATCGCCATCCCGTCTTCGCCCCGCTGATCGCCACCCTCAGCGGCCACGCCATCAGCTACCTCGAGGAGCTCGGCTTCGACCGCCACCGGCTGGTGCTTCATCTCCAGCGCTGTTGGCCGGTGCTCAGCGAACCGGGCCAGGTGGTGGGGCGCCACCACCACCCCAACGCTCACCTCAGCGCCATTTATTACTTCAACGGCGATGGCAGCGGCCGCTCGGGTTGCCTGCGACTGTGGCCGCCCCGCCAGCTCAACGAACTGGTCCCGGGTCTGGGGGTGGGTCACGGCGGGCCCCTGACGCCCTCGGCCTGGACGGAGCCCTGGCTGGATGTGGCGCCGCGGGCGGGGCTGCTGCTGCTGTTCCCCTCCTGCATCGACCACGCCGTTCTGCCCAACGACGATCCTGATGATCTGCGCTGCTCACTGAGCATCGACTTCGTGTTGACGGCCCCACTAGCCGGGGCTGGGCAGGCTCCGCCGGAATATCTCGCTCCCCATCCCGGCCAGTGGCAGGCGATCACAGAGGATGGGGTGCAGCCGGCCTGAAGCGGCCGGGGCGGCTCCGAGTCCTTCCCCATTCATCCATGAGTGCCAGCTTCACCGTCGTCGCCACCCTCGACGGCGCCACCCATACCTTCTCCTGCCGCGACGACCAGACCGTCCTTTCCGCAGCCGAGGAAGCCGGCGTGCCGCTGCCCAGTTCCTGTTGTTCGGGCGTGTGCACCACCTGTGCCGCCTTGCTCAGCGAGGGCACGGTGCACCAGCCCGATGCCATGGGCGTGAAGGCGGAACTGCAGCAACAGGGCTACGCCCTGCTGTGCGTGGCCTACCCCCGCAGTGATCTCAAGTTCCAGGCCGGCATGGAGGATGCCCTCTACGAAGCCCAGTTCGGTCAGTTCCAGAAGTGAGCCGGTCGCCCGGCGCTCCGGTCCTGCGGCCGGTGGTGCTGCGCTTCCAGCGTGCTCCGGGGGCCCTGCGGCCTCAGATTCAGGACGCTCTGGCCCCCCATGGCGAGCCCCTGCGCTGGGCCATCACCGGGGTGCGCGGGGATGAGCTCTGTCTGGAGGCGGTGGTGCTGACATCAACCCCCGCGCCATGACGTCCTTGGCTGCGCCGGCGTCGGCGGCCGCCCTGGCCACCGTGATGGTGGTGCCCACCGGTGTGGGCTGTGCCACCGGCGGCTACGCCGGCGACGCCCTGCCGGCAGCCAGGCTGCTGGCAGCCGCGAGCGGCTGTCTGATCACCCACCCCAACGTGGTCAACGGCGCGGCGCTCTACTGGCGCGATCCCCGCATCCAATACGTGGAGGGCTGGGCCCTCGATAGGTTCGCGGCCTGCGACCTCGATCTCCGGCCGGTTCGCTCCCAGCGGCTGGGGTTGCTGCTCGACGCCGGCATCGAGGACGACCTGCGCCTGCGCCACCTGCAGGTGGCCGATGGCTGCCGGGCCACTCTGGGGCTGGACATCGGCCCGGTGGTGACGACCGATGCGCCCCTCGCCGTGAGTCTGGAGCGGGGACCCAGCGGTGCCAGCTGGGGCAGCCTGGGCCGGCCCGATGCCCTGCTGCGTGCCGGTGACCGGCTGCGGGCCGCCGGCGCCACGGCGATCGCGGTGGTGGCCCGCTTCCCCGACGATCCCGCCAGCACCGCACTGGCGGCCTATCGCCAGGGCTCTGGTGTCGACGCCCTGGCGGGCGCCGAGGCGGTGATCAGCCACCTGCTCAGCCGCCATCTGCTGCTGCCCTGTGCCCATGCCCCTGCCCTGCAACCGCTGGCGCTGCAGCGCGGCCTCGACCCCCGCGTCGCCGGGGAGGAGCTGGGCACCACATTCCTTCCCTGTGTGCTGGTGGGCCTGAGCCGGGCTCCTGATCTGGTGGCCAGGCTGTCGGCAGGCTTGATCAACCCCCTGTCGACCAGCGCCACCTCCATCAGCGCCACCTCCACCTGCGCCCCTGTGGATGGGCCGCTGCTGCGCGGCGAGGGGATCGGCGCGGTGGTGGCGCCGGCTGGAGCCCTCGGCGGCGAGGCGGTGCTGGCCTGCGTGGAGCGGGGCGTTCCGCTGATCGCCGTCGACAATCCCTGCATGCTGGAAGTCACCGCAGCCTCCCTGGCCCTCGCCGAGGCCGGCGCCTCGGTGCTGCCTGCTGCGGGCTACGAGGAGGCCGCCGGGCTGTTGCTGGCCCTGCGGGAGGGCATCGCCCCGGCGGCATTACGACGGCCCCTGGCCCCGCTGGACTGCTGAGGCGGGGGCGGCCCCCGGAGCCTCGATCAGTCTGCCGTCGCCGGAGTGGAAAGCAGCGGTTGACTGCTGAGCACAAGCCTCAGCAGCACAGGAGCCAGGAACGTGGTTCCGATCACCATCACCAGAACCCCGGCTTCCAGGGCTGGATCCAGCACGCCGGCCTGGGCACCGAGACCGAGGAAAATCAGCCCCACCTCTCCGCGCGGCAGCATGCCCAGACCCACCACCAGCCGGTTGGTGGGTTCCGCCATGCGGTAGGTCCAGCCGGCAGCCAGCTTGGTGATGGAGGCGACGGTGAGCAGAAAGACCGCCAGCACCAGACCCTGGCGGTTCTCCGGAACCAGGGGGTTGAGCACCGAGAGGTCCATCGTGGTGCCGATCACCACGAAGAACACCGTGGCGAACAGGGCCACCAGGGGCTTGATGGCCTGTTCCATGGCGTGGGCGTGCCTGGAGCCGCTGAGGATCAATCCCGCGGCGAAGGCCCCCAGGGCGGCCTCAAGACCCACGGCCTGAGCCGTGAAGCAGGAGAGGCAGAGCACCAGAAAGGACGCCACGACCACATCCCCCGGTGCCTGCAGCCGGTCCAGGACCGCATCGAACAGGGGGGCGGCGCGGCGGCTGAGCAGCAGCGACACCGCCACGAATGCCACCGCCGCCAGCACCAGCCGCAGGATGGGCTGCAGGGCCACACTGCCGCTCCCAGCCAGGGACACCACCACCGCCAGCAGCACGATGCCGAGAATGTCGTCGAGCACGGCTGCGCCGATCACGATCTGACCCTCGCGGCTGCGCAGCACCTTCAGCTCTCCGAACACGCTGGCGGTGATGCCGATGCTGGTGGCCGTCATCGTGGCCCCGGCGAAGACGGCGGCGATCAGCGGCACATGGAAGATCCAGAGCAGCCCGAAGGTTCCCAGCGTCAGCGGCAGCAGCACGCCGGTGAGCGCCACCCCACCGGCCTGCAGACCCACCGCCATCAGCTCATCCAGCTCGCATTCCAGGCCTGTGAGGAAGAGCAGGGCAAACAGCCCGATGGTGCCGACGGACTGCAGGTTGGGGAAGGTCTCGATGTAGACGTCCCGCACGACGTCGGGGCCCACGTGGGCCAGGGAGCCCAGCACTCCCAGGAACCAGCCGCTCACCTCGGCCTGGGTCTCGGGGGGCAGGATCAGGTGCAGGCCCGACAGGCCGATCAGGATGCCGGCCACCAGTTCGCCCAGGATCGTGGGCAGGCGGAGCCGCACCATGATCTCGGCCAGGGCGCGGGCGGCGAGGAAGATCACGAAGAATCGCGCCGCCGCGATCAGTGTTTCCGCGGTTTCGAGCTGATGGCTGGTGGCGGTCTCGGTGGCAGCAGCCAGCACCCTGGAGACAACGAACATGGCCGAAATCCTTCCGGCGGCCGGTCCGCCTGCACTGGCGGCAGCCTAAGGGCCATCCCGATCAGCACCAGTCCCCGATGGGTGCTCGCTCAATCGCGGTGGTAGGGACCACCCTGGAGGATGGACTGGGCCCGGTAGAGCTGCTCGAGCAGCAGCAGGCGGGCCAGTTCGTGGGGAAAGGTGAGCGGTGAGAGGCTGAGGCGCATGAAGGCTTCGCCGCGCAGGGCGGGCTCGAGGCCATCCGCGCCACCGATGGCGAAGGCCAGCCGGCTGGCCTCGCCGCTGGCCTGCAGGGCCGCCAGGTGAGTCGCCAGGGCACGGGAGTGCAGGCTGCGGCCCTCTTCGGTGAGCACCACCAGCCGCTCGTCGGGCCGCAGTTCGGCGCGGATCCCCGCCGCCTCGCGCTCGGGCGTGCTGTCTCTGAGTTCCACGACCGCCAGGCCGGGCAGGCGCTTGCGGTAGAGCGCGATGCCCTCCCGCACCCAGGCCTTGCGCACCTTGCCCACCGCCAGGATGCGGATGCGGCTGGGGTTGAGCATGGGCTCCGGCCTTCAGCGCAGGCAGGCCATCGGATGGCGGGTGGCCACGCCCAGGGCGCGGGCGACGCCGGGGTGACAGACGGCTCCGTCTGCGGTGTTGAGCCCGGAGAGCAGCTCGGGGCGGTCGGTGACGGCCTCGGCCAGTCCCCGACCCGCCATCACCATGATGTAGGGGAGGGTGACGCTCACCAGGGCTTCGGTGGAAGTGAAGGGCACGGCGCCGGGCATGTTGCCCACGGCGTAGTGCTGCACCCCGTGCAGGGTGTGCACCGGATCGGTGTGGGTGGTTTCGCGGCTGGTGGCGATGCAGCCTCCCTGATCGATGGCCACATCCACGATCACCGAGCCGGGTTTCATCCGCTGCACCAGGGCTTCATCCACCAGGGTGGGCGCGCGTCCACCGGGGGTGAGCACCGCACCCACCACCAGGTCGGCAGCCGGCACCAGCCGCTCCACCAGGCTGCGGCTGCTCACCAGGCTCACGAGCCGGCCGTGGCGTTCCGCCTCACGCTCCCGCAGGCGCTGCGGCGAACGGTCCAGCAGAAACACCTCCGCGTCCATGGCGGCGGCGATCCGGGCCGCGTTCCAGCCCACGGTGCCGGCGCCGAGCACCACCACCCGAGCCGGCCGCACCCCGGTGCAGCCCCCGATCAGCACCCCCCGGCCGCCATGGGGCCGCTCCAGCAGGTGCGCACCCACCTGGGCCGCCAGACGGCCGGCGATCTCGCTCATCGGCGCCAGCAGAGGCAGGCTGCCGTCCTCCAGCTGCACGGTTTCGTAGGCGACCGCGGTGGTGCCGGCGTCCAGCAGGGCACGGCCGACGTCCGGGTAGGCCGCCAGATGCAGGTAGGTGAACAGCACCAGGTCGGGGCGCAGGTAGGTGAACTCCTCGGGCTGGGGCTCCTTCACCTTCACCACCAGGTGGGCGGCCCAGGCCTCCTCGCGGCTCACCAGCCGGGCGCCGGCCGTGGCGAAGGCCTCGTCGTCGATGCCGGCCCCGATGCCTGCGCCGGCCTGCACCCGCACCTCGATCCCCTGCCCCACCAGCTCCTGCACCCCATCCGGACTGAGGGCCACACGCCGCTCATCACGTTTGATTTCCGTGGGCACGCCGATGGTGGCCATCGGTGCGGTGAGGGTGGGCGGGGCTGCCATCGCGCCGGAACGGGTGCTCCCAAGCCTGGCTCAGACGGCGGCGATCGGCATGCGCCAGCCGGTGCCGAAGGCCTGACCGCTCACCTTCAGCACCGGTGCGGCCTGCCGCCGTTTGAATTCGGCCCGCCGCAGCAGGCCCATCACCCGGTCCACCAGTCCGGGATCGGTGCCCTCGCTCACCAGCTGCTCCGGGCTGCAGCGCCGCTCCACCAGAGCCTTCAGCACCGGATCCAGCACGGCGTAGTCCGGAAGGGAGTCGCTGTCGCGCTGGTCGGGACGCAGCTCGGCGCTGGGGGGTTTGCTGCGGATAGCGTGTCCGATCAGCTCCCCCTGCCGCGGCAGGCCCAGCGCCCCGCGGCAGTCGTGGGCGGCGGCGCTGTCCAACCAGGCGCAGAGCCTGAAGACGCTGGTCTTGTAGAGATCGCCGATCACCGCCAGGCCCCCGTTCATGTCGCCGTAGAGGGTGCAGTAGCCCACCGCCAGCTCCGACTTGTTGCCGGTGGAGAGCAGCAGCCGCCCCTGCTGGTTGGCCACGGCCATCAGCAGGGTGCCGCGGATGCGGGATTGCAGGTTTTCGGCCGTGAGGCCGTCCGGACGGTGTCGCAGGGCAGGCTCGAGTGCGCTGTCGAAATCGCGCATCAGGTGACCGATCGGCACCGTGCAGGCGTCCAGGCCGAGGCGTTTCGCCAGGCCTTCGGCGTCGGTGATGGACCCGGATGAACTCCAGGGTGATGGCATCAGCAGGGTCTGCAGCTGTTCGGCACCCAGGGCCGCCGCGGCGATCACCGCCACCAGGGCCGAGTCGATGCCGCCGCTGAGGCCCACCAGCGCCCGCCGGAACCCGCATTTGCGGGCGTAGTCCCGCACCCCCAGCACCAGGGCCAGGAAGAGCTGCTCCGGCAGATCGGGCAGCTGGAGCGCTGCTGTGGCCACCGCCGGAGGCTCCGGTGCCCCGCGCCCGCCGGCCGCTTCCCACACCTGAACGGCTTCCGCGCAGCAGGGCAGCCGGGCCACCACCCTGCCGCTGGCGTCCACCACGAAGCTGGCACCGTCGAACACCAGCTCATCGTTTCCGCCCACCTGGTTCACGTAAACCACGGGGCAGTTCAGGCGCCGCGCCGCCCGGCCGGCCAGCTCCTGGCGCAGCGCCAGCTTGCCCTGGCCGAAGGGGGAGGCGGAGTGGTTCACCAGCAGGTCCACCCGCAGAGGATGAAGAGCGGCCACCGGATCGGGTCCGGCCAGGCGCTGCCCCAGCAGCTCCTCCTCCACCCACAGGTCCTCGCAGATGGTGAGGCCCAGCCGCAGATGCCGGCCGGCGCAGCTGAGGTCGAGAACGGCGGGGGTGGAGGCTGGGCGGAAGTAGCGGCGCTCGTCGAAGACGTCGTAGCTGGGCAGAAGCTGCTTGCGGGCCACCACCCGCCACCGTCCACCCTGCACCAGGGCCATGGCGTTGTGCAGGTTGGGCAGCTGCCGGTCGCCGCTGGCCGCGGCGATCCCCACCAGCAGCGCGAGATCACCGCTGTGCTCAGCCAGCTGACCGGCCAGCCGCTGCAGCGCCTGCTCTTGCTGTTCCAGCCGCGCCGGCAGCAGCAGCAGGTCGCGGGGGGGATAGCCCCAGAGCGAGAGCTCCGGGGTGAGCACCACGTGGGCCCCCAGTGCGTGGGCATGGCGGCAGGCCTCGAGAATGCGCGCACCATTGCCGGCCAGATCCCCCACCACCGGGTTGAGCTGGGCCAGGGCAAGACGCATGGGCTCAGACGGGGGAGGTGAGGCCGTAGAGATTGTGCTGGAGCAGCAGCGGCCACACGGCCGCCGGAATCTGCTCGCGCAGCGGTTGCCGCCGCGCCTCCGTGCTGGCGGTAGCCGGCACCGCCAGCGGCAGCACCTCCACCCGGCCCCCCAGAGCGCGCAGAGCCTCCAGCTGAGCCTCCTCGATGGGCCAGCCGCTGCGGGGCACGATCGCCAGGCGGCAACGCTGCAGCACCGCCGAGGTCTGTTTCCAGCGGGGAATCTGGCCGACCAGATCGCTGCCCACCACGAACACCAGCTCAGCCACAGGCCAGCGCTTTGCGGCCCGCTCCAGGGTCGTGATCGCCCAGGGGCTGCTCAGCTCCTGGGCGAGCTTCAGCCGCGGGTCGCCGATCGCCGCCACCAGCGCCCCCAGCAACGCAGCCCGTTGCTCGAGGGGGGCCCCGTGGCGCTTCATCGGGTTGTCGCTGGCCCAGGTGGCCACCCGGGGGAAACGGTCCACCAGGCCCTCCAGCAGGGCCTGGTGGCCGCAGGTGGGCGGATCGGCGCTGGTGCCCAGCAGGGCGATGACCTCGGGGGTGGTCAAGGCAGGAGCGCCTGCAGGGGGGCTGCTGGCCGTTCGTCCGCCGGCATCGCGCCATGACCCTCGAGCCAGTGCCGCACCAGCGGATCGCTGGCCATCAGCCGGCGCCGTAGGGCGCCCGGCTGGCCACCCCGTTCACCGCGCCGCAGCAGCTCGCGCGCGGCC
>JBATEO010000184.1:0-41779 GCA_049664045.1 Prochlorococcaceae cyanobacterium | reverse complement strand
GCCGGGGAGGGGCTGCAGCTGGACCACCCACCAGGGCTGCGGCCCGGCGGCGCCGCGGTGCCCACGCCCGGGCGACAGCCCCGTCAGCCAGGCGTCCAGGGCCTGATCCCGGAGACGGCGGGCCTGGCGCCGCGCCGCACGCCACTGGGGCTCGGCCTGCTCGAACACCTCCGGGATGGCCGTCCCGGGCAGAATGTCGTGGAACTGCTGGAACAGCAGCGGCCGCCAGTCCAGCGGAGCCTGGGGCCGGATTTCCGGCAGGGCGGCCAGCACAGCCGCCAGCACCGACGCCAGCTCCGCCTCCCGCAGCAGCCGTTCCAGGCTGCGGTTGTGGCGCTTCTGGTCGGGACGGCTGGTGGCACAGCCGCGATGCAGCTCCAGGTAGAGCTCATCCCGCCACACCGGCAGCCGGGACGCGTTGGGCTCGAGGCCTGCCAGGTAGGTGCGCAGACGTCCATGGCGCTGGGGCGCAGCCACCGGCTCGCGACCCCAGAGCTCCAGCTGCTCGAGCATCTCCGCCGTGGGACCACCGCCGTGATCCCCCACTCCCGGAAGCCAGAGGGCATCCGCCAGGCCCGTGGCCCGCTGCCACTCCAGCCGGTGGCGCTCCATCGCCACCGGGTCGGCGTCGGTGCCGATCGGCGCCGTCATCAGGGCCAGCTGCTCGGCGCCGCAGCGGGCGCGCCAGCGGAACAGCCGGTGAGGGAAGGGGTTGGTGGCGTTCCAGAACAGCTTGTGGGTGCAGAACCAGCGCACGCCCGTGGCGGCGGCCACCCCCGGCAGGCCGGCGCCGAAGCCGAAGCTGTCGGGCAGCCAGGCCAGCCGGTGCTCCAGGCCGGGGAAACGCTCACGGCTGAACTGCTGGCCCAGCTGGAACTGGCGCAGCAGCGAAGCGGTGCTGATCAGCACGCAGTCGCTCTCCACCCAGGGGCCGTTGATGGGCTCGAAGCGTCCGTTGGCCACGGCCCGCTGCAGACGCGCCCAGAGGCTGGGCCGGTGCTGCTCCAGCCAGGCGTAGAGGGCGGGAGTGGAGTGGGCGAAGTGCAGATCCTCGAAGCGCTCCATCAAATCGAGCGCCGAGGCGAACGTGCGCTCGGCGGCCTGCCAGGTGTCGGCCACCGGCCAGAGCCAGGCCAGATCGAGATGGGCATGGCCGAGCACGTGGTGGCGGGCGCCGGGTTCGGGCTGTTCGGGCACACCGGCCTGGCGGCGCAGGGCGCGCAGCTGGCGGCGCTGCGGCTCCAGCACCCCCAGGGGATCGTCCGCCGCCAGGGGCTCCAGGTCCAGCCGGCTGTGGATGAGCGCGCCGTCATCGTGCAGGGGGCTGCGCAGGCGCAGCTCCAGCTGCAGCGTCCTGCCCTGCCACCAGCGCTCCGGCAGCAGCCAGCGGCAGCTGGTGTCGAAGAGATCGCCGGCATGCACCGGCTCGCCGTCGACGACCAGTTCCATGCGATCGGCCCACCAGCGCAGTGCCAGCCGGGCCTGCACCCGCGGCCGGGGCCGCTGCAGCTCCTGCCAGGGCGGCGGGCAGGGGAGGGAGAGGGTCAGGCAGCGCCACTGGCCGCCGCGGGGCCAGATCACCAGACCACGGGCATGCCAGTCGGGGCGATGGCGGGCGCCCCAGGGATGCTCCAGGGCCGGGGCCTGCACGCCCTGGGCGTCGGCACAGCACCACAGGGGCTGGAGGTCGATGCGACTGCCCGTCGGGCCCGCCGGATCAAACGTTTCAAATTGGTGAGACGGCCCGGTTGCAGAGGCCTCAGGCATCGTTGGATGGCCAGCCAGGTCCCATAGGATGATGCGGCTGCCGCAGGGTCGAACAGGCCCGCCGTGTGGCCCGTCACTCCCCGTCACCCATCCCGCGCGCTAGGCCGAACCATGCTGGCTCTCAAGATCTCGGTTTATTCGGTCGTCTTCTTCTTCATCGGGATCTTCGTGTTCGGCTTCCTGGCGAGCGACCCCAGCCGCACCCCCAGCCGCAAGGATCTCGAGGAGTGACACCGGCGAGGTGACCCGCTGGCGTCCGGCCTGAGGCCGGATCCCGACCCATGGCCAGACCGGACCTGCAGCTGGCCGCCGGTCTGTTCAGCCACGCTCCCGTGCCATAGGGTCCCCGCTGGTTCAGCAGACCTGCCCCGATGAGCCCATCCCCCGGCAGCAGGCTGGTGCTCAGCGTTGCCGCCGTTGCCATGACGCTGGCTGCATCACAGGCGGTCGCAGCGGCCGAGCGACAACCTGCCGTAGAGCAGGCCGCAGTTGAGAGCCAGCGCTTTCTGCTGCTGGCGGCCGACCGACAGAGCGTGGACGGCCAGCTCGGCAAGCTGATCGCCGAAGGCCGGGTGCAGGCCAGGTTCGACGGCTGGCTGCTGTACGCCGACCGGGTGGAGGTGCTTGAGGCCACCCGCACGGTGTATGCCAGCGGTCGCATCCGCCTGATCCGCGGCGACCAGACACTCCAGGCGGGCCGGCTGCGCTACAGCGAACTCGAGGGCAGCGGTGAACTCGAGGACGTCTACGGCGTCATCGACCAGGAGGTGCTGGACCGCCAGCTCAGCGCCGGCAGCGCTGCAGCCGCAGCCGCCGAGGGCTCCACCGACACCGGAGCTGAACCGGGTGTCGACGAGGACAGCGTGGCTGCGGACGCCGTGGCTGCGGACGCCGCGGCTCCAGACACCATGGCCAGGGAAAGCGGCCCGGACTTCGCCTGTCCCGAGCTCAGCCGTGATCCCCGGCGACGCACGCTGGCCGAACTGGTGCCCCCCAGGCTGGTGGCACTACCCACCCTGCGGGCCCCTGCTGGCTGCCCTGGAGCGGAGAGCAGCCCCAGGCCCAGGGCACTGCGGGAGCTGCTCACCGATGTCGCCATGGGCACGCCCGGCAGCGGCCCCGACGAGCCGCGCGCGGACGACGCCCTCAGCGACGACGGGGCGCCGATCGAGGACGGTCCCGACGGCAGGGGGATCCAGCAGCGCGTCAGCGACGTGCGCCTGCGCCAGAGCCTGGATGCCTCGGTGCGCTTCGACCTGGTGGCCGTGGTCGAGAGCGACCCGGAGACGACCGGCGGCAACCCCGCCGGTCCCAGCGTGCTGCGGCGGCAGAAGCCGGAGCAGGGCCGCCTGAACCGGCTGCGCTTTCAGGCCTCCACAGTGCGCGTCAGCGGCAACCGCTGGAGCGCCCGCGAGATCGCCTTCACCAATGACCCTTTCACTCCGGCACGCTCCTGGCTGATCGGCTACGGGGTCGAGGCCCGCCTGGCCGAGAACGGCGTCACCCGCATCCGGGCGCAGCGCACTCGCATCCTGCTCAGCAACCGGCTCTCGGTGCCTGGGATCAACAACACCACGATCGGCGAGGAGGGTACGCAGGTGTACGTGGGCGCCGACCGCCGCGACCGCGACGGCCTCTACCTGGGCTACAACCTGCCCACCCTGCCCCTGGGCAGGAAAGGGGCGCTGGATCTGCAGCCCCAGTTCATGCTGCAGCGCGCCATCGAGGGCCGCACCGACAGCTACACCAAGCCCGGCGGCAGCCTGGCTGGTCCCAGGGTGAGCCAGGACCTCGGCGTGGGCGACCTGTTCGGTCTGGTGGGCGTGCTGGACACGCCGGTGGACCGCTTCCGGCTGCGGGCCAAGGCCGATCTCTCCACCCTCAACCCTGACAACTTCGAGGCGGGGAGCCGCGCCACCGCCGTCCTCAGCACCCCCGTTGGCCTCCCGGGCCACGACAGTGCCCAGCTGGGGGCCTTCGGCAGTTACCGGGAACAGATCCTCAACGGCAGCCTGGGCCGGCAGACCGTGGTGTACTCCTACGGAGGTCAGCTGGAAGGGAGCCTGATGCTCAACCGTCCGGCCGAAGCCGACCCGATCGACCGCAGCGGTCCGACGCCCTCCCTTGCCCCGGTGCGGATCGACTGGAGCGCCATCGGCGGCGACTACCGGGCCGAGCTGTTCGAGAGCGACATCCTCGACACCCAGTGGCGCACGCGGCTCAGCGCCATCGTGCGCAGTTCTCTGCAGCTGTGGCAGGCGCCACTCGATCCGGAACGCCGCGACCTGCCGGCGCTGCGCTACTCCGCGGTGCCGATCCGGCCAGGCCTGGCTCTGGATTTCGGGGTCGTGGGCACGAGCGCCTTCTATCAGGATGGCGATCACCAGAACACGCTCACCCTCTTCGGCGGCCCCGCGGTGACACTGGGGCGGTTCCGGGAACCCTGGTTCGATTACACCCAGCTGGAGCTGTTGGTTGGAGGCACGCTGCGCGATGGCCTGAGTCCGTTCAGCTTCGACCGGGCGGTGGATCTGCGCACCCTAAGCTTCCGCGCCGCCCAGCAGCTCTACGGCCCCCTGGTGGTGGAGGCGGGGGCCACGGTAAACATCGATGACCGCTCCCGCTTCTACGGCGACATCAGCTACTCCTACGTGGAGGTGAAGCTGCAGCAGCGCTCCTATGAACTGGGCGTCTTCTACAGCCCCTACGACGGCACCGGCGGCATCCGCGTGAAGCTCAACGACTTCAGCTTCGGGGGCAGCGGCACGCCCTTCGTGCCGCGGCCGCTGTCCGCCGGTGGCCAGCAACTCAGCGGAAGCCGTTGAGTCAGCGGAAGCCGTTCAGATAAGGCAGGGCCGCGGCGGTCGCCGTGAGTTCGGCGTCACGGGCCACGAGCTGGGAGGTGCCGTCCCAGTGGCCTGAGAGCAGCATCCGGCGGGGGCCGGGATCAAGCGTCACAGGCCAGCGGTTGTCGCCGGCGAACTCGCTCTCCAGCACCACCTCCATCGCCTCCAGATCCACCAACAGCTCGGCGCCGGGATCAACGGCGATCGCCTCCTGGAGCTCGGTGACATGGTCGGGATCGGCCGTGAGGCAGGGGAGGCCGAGCGCCAGACAGTTGCCGAAGAAGATCTCGGCGAAGCTCTCGCCCACCAGGGCACGGATCCCCCAGCGCATCAGGGCCTGGGGGGCGTGCTCGCGGCTGGAGCCGCAGCCGAAGTTGCGGTTCACCACCAGCACCGAGGCCCCCTGGTGTTCCTGGCGGTCGAAGGGGTGCGCGCCGGCCCGCTCGCTGCGATCGTCGGCGAACACCCCCGTGGCCAGGTGCTCGAAGGTGACGCACTTGAGGAAGCGGGCCGGGATGATCCGGTCGGTGTCGATGTCGGCGCCAGGCAGGGGCAGCCCGCGGCCGCGGTGGGCGCTGATCGGACCGGCAGGGAGGGGGTGACGGGTCACAGCGAGAGCGGAGGGTGAATCAGCGGCCGGCGCCGGCGGCGGCGGCCGCTGGAGCGGAACCGGCGCAGGGATCGGTGCAGGGATCAGTGGCGCCGGGCTCGGCCAGCAGACGGCGCACGTCCACCACGTGGCCTGCAACCGCCGCGGCCGCCACCATCGCCGGGCTCATCAGCAGCGTGCGGCCTGCCGCCGACCCCTGGCGCCCCTTGAAGTTGCGGTTGCTGGAGCTGGCGCTGATCTGGCGACCCTCCAGACGGTCGGGGTTCATCGCCAGGCACATCGAACAGCCGGGCTGACGCCACTCGAAGCCCGCGCTGCGGAACACCTCATGCAGGCCCTCCGCCTCGGCGGCGGCGGCCACCTGCTCACTGCCAGGCACCACGAAGGCCCGGATCCCCGGGGCCACCTGGCGCCCCTGGGCCACCGCCGCCGCCGCCTGAAGGTCGCTGAGGCGACCATTGGTGCAGCTGCCGATGAAACACACGTCCACGGGCGTGCCGGCGATCGGCACACCGGGGCGCAGATCCATGTAGCGGTAGGCCTCTCCGGCAAGAGGGCGCTCGTCCGGATCCAGCTCCTCGGGAGTGGGCACCGTCTCATCCACGCCGATGCCCTGGCCGGGGGTGATGCCCCAGGTGACGGTGGGGGCGATCGCGGCGGCATCGAAGCGCGCCTCGTCGTCGAACTCGGCATCGGCATCGCTGGCCAACGAGCGCCACCAGGCCACCGCACGGTCCCAGGCGTCACCGGCAGGCGCTTCGGGCCGCCCCCGGAGGTAGTCGAAGGTGACCTGGTCAGGATTCACGTAGCCGCAGCGGGCGCCACCCTCGATGGCCATGTTGCAGAGGGTCATGCGCTCCTCCATCGACAGCGCCTCGATGGCGGGGCCGGCGAACTCATAGGCGTATCCCACGCCACCCTTCACCCCCAGGGTGCGGATGATGTGCAGCACCAGATCCTTGGCGTAGACACCGCTCTGCAGGCGGCCGTCGACCCAGATCCGCCGCACCTTCAGCTTGGCCATGGCCAGGCTCTGGCTGGCCAGCACGTCGCGCACCTGGCTGGTGCCGATGCCGAAGGCGATCGCCCCGAAGGCCCCGTGGGTGGAGGTGTGGGAGTCGCCGCAGGCCACGGTCATCCCGGGTTGGGTGAGGCCCAGCTCAGGGGCGATCACGTGCACGATCCCTTGCCGGCCGCTGCCGAGGCCATGCAGGGTGATGGCGTGCTCGGCGCAGTTGGCCTCCAGGGTGGCCAGCATCTCCTCGGCCAGAGGATCTGCGAAGGGCCGCGCCTGGCTGGTGGTGGGCACGATGTGATCCACCGTGGCCACCGTGCGCTCAGGATGGCGCACGCTCATGCCCAGGTCCCGCAGAGCCGCGAAGGCCTGGGGGCTGGTGACCTCGTGGATCAGGTGCAGGCCGATGAACAGCTGGGTGGACCCACCGGGCAGTTCGGCGACCCGGTGCAGATCCCAAACCTTGTCGTAGAGGGTGCCGGCGCTCACGGAACAGCAGGAGAGCGGGAGCTCACCCTAGGCCGCGGCCAGCAGGCGAAGCCGGAGCCGGTTCAGCGCCTCGCCGGCGGTGAGGGTCTGGATCCAGGAGCGGCCGCGGCTGGCGCTGAAACGCACCGGCTCGCTGCGGCTGCCGTCGGGCCCCGCCACGGCGATGTGCACCAGCCCCACCGGTTTGGCGGCGCTGCCGCCGCCCGGGCCGGCGATGCCGGTGACGGCGATGCCCCAGGTGGCGCCTGTCAGGCGCAGCACCCCCTCGGCCATGGCCAGGGCCACCGGGTCGCTCACCGCCCCGTGCACCGCCAGGCTGGTCTCCGACACGCCCAGCACCGACTGCTTGACGGCATTGGCGTAGGCGATCACTCCGCCCAGAAAGGCGTCGGAGGCGCCGGGCACCGCCGCCAGGGCCGCGCCGATGCCGCCGCCGGTGCAGCTCTCGGCCACGGCCACGGTCTCGTCCCGCCGCCGCAGCAGCTCCAGCACCACCGAGGCCGGCGTGTCCTCGTCAGCGCCGAAGCACCAGGCCCCCACCCGGCTGCGGATCTCGGCCTCCAGCGGCTCCAGTAGCGCCCGCGCCGCGGCTGTCGTGGCCGCCCGGGCCGTGAGGCGCAGCTTCACCTCGCCGGCGCCGGCATAGGGGGCCAGCGTGGGGTTGCCGCCCTCCAGCAGATCCGCCACCCGCTCGGCCAGCTCCGATTCCGCCACCCCCCAGAAGCGCAGCAGGCGGCTGGCGAACACCCCCTCGGCCAGACCGGCGGCCCGCAGCCAGGGGGCCGCCGTGTCGCGCCACATGACCCGCATCTCGCTCGGCACCCCGGGGAAGGTGAGCACCGTGAAACCGGGCCGGGGGGTCCAGATCATGCCGGGCGCGGTGCCGGTGGGATTGGGCAGCAGCTGGGCGTCCGGCGGCAGCAGAGCCTGGCGACGCAGGCCCTGCGTCAGGGGCCGGCCGACCTGCGCCAGCCGGGCCTGGATCGCAGCCCAGACCTCGGGACGCTCCTCCAGCCGCACGCCGAAGGCGGCGGCGATCGCCTCCGTGGTGAGGTCATCCGGGGTTGGGCCCAGCCCGCCGGTGGTGATCAGCACCCGGCAGCGTCCCGCCGCTTCGCGCACGGCAGCGATCAGCCGCTCGCGGTTGTCGCCCACCACCTGCTGGCGTAGGTGGGGGATGCCGAGGGCGGCCAGCTGCTCGGCGAGCCAGCGGGCGTTGCCATTGGTGATGTTGCCCAGCAGCAGTTCAGTGCCGACGCAGAGAATCTCGGCCGCGGCGGTCATCGCAGACCGTCCTGGCTCTGCAGGGACCGGCGGGTGCTCACCAGCACCCAGATCAGCACGGCGGTGGCCAGACCCAGCCAGAGGAAGCGCATCTCGGCGTTCACTAGCACCAGGGCCAGTGACGCCAGCCACTGGGTGAAGGCATAGATCACCAGCACCGTGCGGCGATGGCTGAGCCCGGTGCGCAGCAGGCGGTGGTGCAGGTGGCGGCGGTCGGGATGGAAGGGGGAGTGGCCCTCGCTGAGGCGGCCCATGATCACCGCCGACATGTCGGCCAGGGGCAGCGAGAGGATCAGCAGCGGCAGCAGCAGGCTGACGCTGGTGAGCCCCTTGGCGGGCCCCACGATGCTGACCGCCGCCAGGGCGAAGCCCAGGAAATAGGAGCCGCCGTCGCCCATGAAGATGCGGGCGGGATTGAAGTTGTGGCGCAGGAATCCGAGGCAGCTGCCCGCCAGGGCCGCAGCCAGCAGGCCCGCGGCGGGCTGATGCAGGCTGAAGCTCACCGACAGCAGGCCCACCGCGGCGATGCCGCTCACCCCGGCGGCCAGCCCGTCGAGGCCATCGAGCCAGTTGATGGCGTTGGTGATGCCCACCAGCCAGATCACCGTGGCCAGCAGGCTCAGCCAGTCAGGCAGCTGCACCAGGGTGCTCGACTGGCCGGCCCAGCCCGAGGGGATCTCGATGCTGCCGATCCGCACCCCTTCGCTCCACACCACCAGCGACACCGCCAGCTGAGCCCCAAGACGCGGCAGGGGCGGCAGGGCGAACAGGTCATCGGCCAGGCCGATCACGAAGAAGCAGAGGCAGCCCGCCAGGGTGGTCCAGATCAGCAGATCCTTGCTGGCCTCGAGTTCGGCGAAACCGCCCAGCAGCCAGGTGAGCGTGAGGGCCAGGCTGAAGCCGATGACGATGCCCACACCCCCCAGGCGCACCATCGGCCGGGTGTGCTGCTTGCGGGCGTCGGGCTGGTCGGTCAGCCCCCAGCGCAGCCCCAGGCGCCGCACCTGGGGCACCACCAGCGCCGTGAGCAGGCCCGCCACCACGAAGGTCAGCAGCGCTGCCGCATTGGGGCTGTAAGCGAGGGTCACGGCAACGGGCCGGGGTGGACTGCGGGATGAGAACCGAGGGCCGCCACCCTACGGGCAGCGGCGCAGCTCAGGCCGGCTGCAGTTCCCGGGCTTCGGCGTAGAGCGGGAAGCGGGCGCAGAGGGCGGCCACCCGCTCGCGGCAGCGCTGCTCGATGGCGGCATCCTCGGGGTTCAGCAGCCGGTCGGCGATCACGTCGGCCACCTCGCGGAAGGCGTCCTCGTCGAAGCCGCGGGTGGTGCAGGCGGCGGTGCCCAGACGCAGGCCGCTGGTGACGAACGGCGACTCGGGATCGAAGGGAACGGTGTTCTTGTTGGCGGTGATGTGCACATCGCTCACCAGCAGGTCGGCCACCTTGCCGGTCATGCCGATGCTGCGCAGGTCCAGCAGCACCAGGTGGTTGTCGGTGCCGCCGCTCACCACGGCGATGCCCCGCTCCTGGATGCGGGCGGCGAGGGCCTGGGCATTGGCGATCACCTTCTGGCTGTAGGCCCGGAAGGAGGGCTGCAGGGCCTCACCGAAGGCCACGGCCTTGGCGGCGATCACATGCTCCAGCGGACCGCCCTGGCTGCCGGGGAATACGGCCTTGTCGAACTGCCTGGCGAACTCGGCGTCGCGGCAGAGGATCAGGCCGCCGCGGGGGCCGCGCAGGGTCTTGTGGGTGGTGGTGGTGACCACGTCGCACACCGGCACCGGATTGGGGTGCACGCCGGCGGCCACCAGGCCGGCGATGTGGGCCATGTCGGCCAGCAGGTAGGCGCCCACCTCATCGGCGATGGCGCGGAACGCCTGGAAGTCGATGGTGCGCGGGTAGGCCGAGTAGCCGCACACGATCAGCTTGGGCTTGTGCTCCAGGGCCAGTTGGCGGATCGTGTCGAAGTTGAGCTGCTGGGTCTCGGGGTCGACGCCGTAGTGCACGGCCTTGAACCACTTGCCGCTCACATTCACCGGCGAGCCGTGGGTGAGGTGGCCGCCGTGGCTGAGGTCCATCCCCAGGATCGTGTCGCCCGGCTGCAGCAGGGCCAGGAAGACGGCGAAGTTGGCCTGCGCGCCGCTGTGGGGCTGCACGTTGGCCCAGGCGGCTCCGAACAGCTCCCTGGCCCGCGCGATCGCCAGCTCCTCGATCGCGTCCACGTGCTCACAGCCGCCGTAGTAGCGCTTGTGGGGCAGACCCTCGGCGTACTTGTTCGTGAGCACCGAGCCCTGGGCCTCCATCACGGCGCGGGAGGCGAAGTTCTCGGAGGCGATCAGCTCCAGGTGGGTCTGCTGGCGCTCCAGCTCCTTGCCGATCAGGGCCGCGATGGCGGGGTCGCCGGCCGCCAGCGGCTGGTTGATCGCGGCGGCGGAGTCGGCCATCGGTGAGCAGGCGGTGTGCAACGGAATCGTAAGGAAGCGGGCAGCAGGATCCTGAACTCGATCAGCCGATCGCCAACCGAAACCGGGCCCGGGGACGCTGCGCCGGGAGCGGCGAGGCCCGACGGCACGACAAAAAAATGGCCCCGGACTGCCGGGGCTGGGAAAACGCGCCTGGAGAGATTCGAACTCCCGACCCTCTGATCCGTAGTCAGATGCTCTAATCCGCTGAGCTACAAGCGCAGGTGCGGGCACTGGACTGCCCTGGTGGCATTCTCAGCGCACGGGGGGCCCTTCCGTCAACTCCCGGGCCCAACTCCTGGGCCCAACTCCCGCACGGGCGAAGCCGCGGAGGCCATGATCAGGTGACGCTCTACCACCCTGCGAACCATGCCGATCCGCTGGTACGGCCCGGCCGACCCGGCCGACCCCACTTACCGGCACTTCGATCGGATCGTGAACCTCACGCTGCACGCCGCCCTGTTCGCCGCCATCAACAGCGGCCTGTGGGTGGTGCAGGAGTTGCGCAGCCCCTGGGCCCACCTGAACTGGCTCACCCTCGGCTGGCTGCTGGCACTGCTGGTGCACGCCGGGGTGGTCGTGGCGCTGCGGCCCACCCGCGAACCGGGAGCATGACCCTTTCGTCCAGCGACATCAACGATCTGCGGGAAGCCCTGGCCGACCGGATCTACCTGCAGGTGGCCGGCTGGCACCTGTACCTGGGGGATGCGGGTCTGGCCCAGGAACTGGCCATCGAGTGTGCCGCCCGCCTCGACCAGGGCAGCGGCGTCTGTGCCCGCCAGAGCCTGGAGGCGGTGCAGGTGCCGATCGGCGGCGGCGCCACCCGGCTGCCGCTGGCGCGGCTGGTGCCCGCCGGTCAGCTGCGCGACCTGGAGGAGATTCTGGAGCCGTTCTGCCGTTGAACGGGCTGCTGAACGGGCTGCAGCCGGTTGGCACCGGTCAGCCGCCGCGCTGCAGCAGCGGCAGCCTCCTCCCCACCAGCGCCATCACCTGCCGGGCCTCGGGCACACCGGCGGCAGCGGCGGCAGCGCCGTAGACCACCAGGCCCACACCACTGCTGAGGCCGGTCTGCAGCAGCCGCCCCCAGAGGCCGGCGGGCCAGGCGATGACGCTGGCCAGAACCCAGGAGGCCAAGGCCGCCAGCAGCGCCGCCAGCAGCAACAGCAGCGTGTCGCGGCCCCAGGCCAGCAGCGGCAGCCCCCCCAGGCGCTGGCTCAGGGCCAGCAGCAGGCCGCCGCAGGTGATCAGATTCACGGCCACGGTGGCCATCACCAGCCCGGCGGCGCCGAAGTAAAGCCCTGGCAGCACCTGGCTGGCCCAGGGGGTGGGACCACCCACGAACAGCCAGCAGAAGATGGCGTTCAGGCCGATGCCAGCCAGAGACCAGCGGAAGGGGGTGACGCCGTCACCGAGGGCATAGAACACCCGCACCAGCACGTCCCGGGCCAGATAGGCGGGCATGCCGATGCCGTAGGCCATCAGCAGCTGACCCACGAGAGCGGCGGCGCCGTCGTCGAAGGCGCCGCGCTCGTAGATCAGGGCCACGATCGGCACCGCCAGGGCCACCATCAGTGCCCCCAGCGGCAGCATCGAGGCGTTGGAGAGCATCAGGCCCTGACGCACCCGCTGGATCAGCTGGGGCCGGTCCTCCGGGGCCGTGAGCCTGGCGTAGAGCGGCAGCAGCGGCACCAGCAGGGCGTTGGAGATCAGTCCCAGCGGGGTCTGCACCAGCAGGTTGGCGTAGCCGAGCCCCGCCGCCGCAGCGGGAATGCCGGAGGCGAAGAACAGAGACACGAACACGTTGATCTGCAGCATCCCCGAGGAGAGCGTGGCCGGACCCATCACCTGCAGCACCTCCCGCACACCGGGATCGCTCCAGTCCCACACCAGCCGGAACTGGTGCAGGCCCCGGCGCACCAGTTCCGGCAGCTGGATCAACCACTGCAGCACGGCTCCCACGGTGGTGGTGCCCGCCAGCACCACGCCCCCCAGCAGCGCCTGCTGAGGCAGGGCGATCTCCGCGCCCAGCTGCCACCACAGCAGGGCGAGACCGGCGATCACCGAGAGGCTGGAGAGCATCGGGCTCACCGACGGCAGCCAGAACACATCGGCGGCGTTGAGGGCGCCGAAACCCAGGCCGATCAGGCCCGCGAACAGGGCCATGGGCGCCATCCAGCGCAGCTGCACCACGGCGATGGCATGCACCTCCGGCGCCAGCCCTGGTCCCACCAGGCGGATCAGCGGATCGGCCGCCACCAGCAGCACCAGGGTCACCACGATCAGGCCGGCCCCCACCAGGGTGTTGATCGCCGCCAGCACGTGGGCCCCCTCCCGCCGGGGGCGGCGCGCGAGCACGCTCACCATGGCGCTGTGGAACGGCCCGTTGATGCCACCCAGCAGGATCAGCAGGAAGCCCGGCAGCACGTAGGCGTAGTTGTAGGCGTCGTAGGCGGCGCCCACCCCGAAGGCGGCGGCGATCACCTGCTGGCGCACCAGACCGGCCACCTTGCTCAGGGCGGTGGCCACGGCCACGATCAGGGCGATGCGTCGCAGCGAGGGGGCCATGGCGGGGCCGGTCGAGCGGGCCCGGCGCCCGCGGAATTGAGCGGCAGTATGGCCGCCGCCCCCCGCGCCCCTCGCCGATGACCATCCCGATCCTGGACGCCGGTCCCCTGGTGGAAGGCGTGCTGGTGAAGCGCTACAAGCGCTTCCTGGCCGATGTGGAGCTGCTGGAGCCGGGACCGGCGGGTGAGCCGGTGGGCACGGTGGTTACCGCCCACTGCCCCAACACCGGGCCGATGACCGGGGTGCTGCATCCCGGGGGCCGGGTGCGGCTGCGCCACGCCCCGTCGCCGGCCCGCAAGCTGGCCTGGACCTGGGAACAGGCGGAGGTGAGCGGGGGCGGCGGCATGCCCACCTGGGTGGGGATCAACACGGCCCTGCCCAACCGGCTGGTGCGGGCGACGATCGAGGCCGGCTGCCTGGAGCCCTGGCTGGGGCCGGTCGCCACGATCCGGGCGGAGGTGCCCTATGGCCAGGACCGCCGCAGCCGCATCGACCTGCTGCTCACCCCTGCGGAGGGAGCCGCCGATCCCCGGCCGATCTACGTGGAGGTGAAGAACACCACCTGGACCCGCGGCGATCTGGCCCTGTTCCCCGACACCGTGACCGAGCGGGGGCAGAAGCACCTGGAGGAGCTCACGGCCCTGCTGCCCGAGGCCCGCGCGGTGCTGGTGCCCTGCCTGAGCCGGGGAGATGTGCGCCGCTTCGCACCGGGGGATACGGCCGATCCCCGCTATGGCGAGCTCTTCCGCACCGCCCTGGCGGCCGGGGTGGAGGTGCTGCCCTGCATCTACCGTTTCGAGCGTGGCGGCGTGAGCTGGCTGGGGCTGGCCGGGCTGGAGCCCCGCGACCCGGAGGCGCCAGCGGCGGCCGGGTTGCCGGGTGGCGCAGCGGATCGCCAGGAATCGGGGCAGCGCCCATAGAGTTCGCTCAACTGAGCGGCGGCGACTGTGGATACCCGGGCCTTCAAGCGCTCCCTGCATCACTCCGAGCGCTACAACCGCCGCGGCTTCGGGCTCGGCGAGGAGGTGGCCGGCAGCCTGCAGACGGCCTACCAGAGCGATCTGGTGGCCAGCCTGCGCACCAACGGCTACGAGCTCAGGCGCGGCCGGCTCACCGTGCGGCTGGCGGAGGCCTTCGGCTTCTGCTGGGGCGTGGAGAGGGCCGTGGCGATGGCCTACGAGACCCGCCGCCACTACCCGAGCGAGCGCATCTGGATCACCAACGAGATCATCCACAACCCCTCGGTGAACGACCACCTGCGGGCGATGAACGTGGAGTTCATCCCCGTGGAGGAGGGCGTGAAGGACTTCTCCGAGGTGGCCGGCGGCGATGTGGTGATCCTGCCGGCCTTCGGGGCCACCGTGCAGGAGATGCAACTGCTCAATGAGCGCGGCTGCCACATCGTGGACACCACGTGCCCCTGGGTCTCCAAGGTGTGGAACACCGTGGAGAAGCACAAGAAGCACGCCTTCACCTCGATCATCCACGGCAAGGTGAAGCACGAGGAGACCCTGGCCACCAGCAGCTTCGCCGGCACCTACCTGGTGGTGCTGGATCTGGCCGAGGCGCAGCTGGTCTGCGACTACATCCTCGGCAAGGGCGACCGCGAGGCGTTCATGGCCCGCTTCGAGAAGGCCTGTTCGCCGGGTTTCGACCCCGACCGCGATCTGGTGCGGGTGGGAGTGGCCAACCAGACCACGATGCTCAAGAGCGAAACCGAGGAGATCGGCAAGCTGTTCGAGCGCACCATGCTGCAGCGCTACGGCCCAGCCGAGCTCAACGACCACTTCCTGGCCTTCAACACGATCTGCGACGCCACCCAGGAGCGCCAGGACGCGATGTTCTCCCTGGTGGACGAACCCCTCGATCTGATGGTGGTGATCGGCGGTTACAACTCCTCGAACACCACCCACCTGCAGGAGATCGCCGTGAGCCGCGGCATCCGCTCGTTCCACATCGACACCCCCGAGCGCATCGGCCCCGGAAACCGCATCACCCACAAGCCGCTGGGCGGTGATCTGGAGCTGGAGGAACCCTTCCTGCCCGAGGGAGCGATCCGGGTGGGCATCACCTCCGGCGCCTCCACCCCCGACCGCATCGTGGAAGAGGTGATCGAACGTCTGATCGATCTCAGCACGCGCTGAACCGTCCTCCCCGTGGAAGCTGTCGCAGCGGCTGCAGGTTCGCTCGCGACAGGCGCTTTACATTGATTCACGAAGGTCGTTGCCAGAGCCCTTGCTGTCGTCGAGTCCACCGCTGAACCCTCCCGCCGAGGCCCTCGCTGCCGCGCTCCGGGGTGAAGGGCCCGGCAATCTCGGCGATCAGGCCAGATTGCGGGATCAGGACGATCCCCGCGTGGGCCGCTACGCCAGCAGCTTCGCCGATCTGATGGAGATGCGCGCGGAGGCCGACCAGGTGGCGGGCTACCTCGACCGCCATGAAGGCTGGTTCCGCCGCTGCGCCGCGCCCATGCCGGTGGAGCCGCTGGGCCGCAATGGCTATCGCCTCACCCTGGGCCGCTTCGGCAACTTCGGCTTCGAGGTCGAGCCCACCATCGCCCTGGAGCTTCTGCCCCAGAGCGATGGTGTCTACCGCATCATCACGGTGCCCGCAGCCGGCGGCTACGGCTCCCTTGAGGGCCTCTACGACGTGGAGTTCAACGCCGCCCTGCAGCTCGACCAGCCCGGAGGTGATCTCACCCTGGTGCGCTGGCAGCTGGACCTGTGCGTGTGGATCAGGCTGCCCGGGGTGATCACCCTGTTGCCTGGGTCACTGGTGCAGAGCAGCGGCGAACATCTGCTGCGTCAGATCGTCCGCCAGATTTCCCGGCGTCTCACCTGGAAGGTTCAGGAGGATTTCCACGCCACCCACGGCCTGGAGTGCCCTCCGCGGCGTCGGGCCCAATTCTGAGCAGACCACTCAGCTTCCGAGCCCCATTCCGAGCCCGGTTCCGAGCAGGGTCGAGGCCGGAGTCCTCCCAGAGGGGACGGCCTCTCAGACGGGACGGTTCTCCCAGATCCTGTTGAGGATCTGCATGCCGCTCACGGCCTGCCACAGGAAGAGGGTCATCATCGCCATGTTCAAGCCGACGTGGGCCTTGCGGGCGATCAGGTTGCCCTGCTGCATCAGCGGGATGAGGGAGACGGCCAGAGCCAGGAGGCAGACCATGGCGATGCCCACAAGCAGGTGGGGCCCCACGAACAGTTTGCCGTTGTTGAGATAGGTGACCCCCATGCCGCCGAAGCAGCCCAGCACCAGCAGCGCCAGCAGGATGCTGCCCATCTGGAAGTGGCGTTTGGCGAACTGGCCCTTGATCAGCTGCTTGCGGGTTTCGGCGTCAGCGGTGCGCGTCTTCTTGGCCTTGATGCCCAGCAGCATGCTGTAACCGGCCAGGGCCAGCAGACCCAACATGGTCAGCGGGTGCAGGAAGTTGAGGTAGAAAGCGAGCGACTCGGGCATGGGTCGGGGGTCGCGGGATGCGCGGGGTGCCTGGGGCGAAGCTACATCCGCTCAGTGCAGGAAGTGACGCCGGCCTGTGACCACCATCACCAGACCGAATTCGTCGCAGGCGCTGATGGAATCGGCGTCACGCACGCTGCCTCCCGGCTGAATCACCGCCCTGATGCCGTGGCGTGCCGCCAGCCGCACGGTGTCATCGAAGGGGAAGAAGCCATCACTGGCCAGCACCGCCCCGCGGCTGCGCTCGGCCGCGGCCTCCAGGGCCAGCCGGGCCGATCCCACCCGGTTCATCTGCCCGGCGCCGATGCCGAGGCTCTGTCCGTCCCGGGCCACCACAATGGCGTTGGAGCGCACATGGCGCACCAGCTTCCAGGCGAAGCGCAGATCGTCGAGCTCCTCGATGCCGGGCTGACGGGCGCTCACCACCTGCCAGCCGCTCTCGTCCACCGCCGCATCATCGAGGTCCTGCGCCAGCACCCCGCCGAGCACGCTGCGCAGCTGGCGCCGCGGTGCTCTGGCGATGGCCTCCGGATCGAGCTCCAGCAGCCGCAGGTTGGTCTTGGCCGCCAGCCGCTCACGGGCGGCGGCATCGAACCCAGGCGCCACCACGCACTCCAGAAACAGGCTGGTGAGCTGCTCGGCGGCGGCGCCGTCCGCCGCGGTGTTCAGGGCCACGATGCCGCCGAAGGCCGAGAGCCGATCGGCTTCGAGGGCCCGCTCCAGGGCATGGGCGCAGCCACGGCCCACCGCCACGCCGCAGGGGTTGGTGTGCTTCACCACCACCGCCGCAGGCTGGGCGCCACTCCCGTAGCCGAACTCCCGCACCGTGGCCAGGGCGGCATCAAGGTCGATGAGGTTGTTGTAGCTGAGCTCCTTGCCCTGGAGCTGGCGCGCTGCCCCCCAGCCGGCATCGCTCTGGCTGTACCAGAGCGCCGGCTGATGGGGATTCTCGCCGTAGCGCAGGGACTGGTGCGCCGGCAGGTCCAGCCGCAGTGGGGCGCCGAGCGTATCCGCGGCCTCCGCAGACCGCTGGTCGGCCAGACGGCCCGCCAGCCAGCCGCTGATGGCGGCGTCGTAACTGGCCGTGTGTTCAAAGGCCGCCACAGCCAGCTGCCTGCGCAGACCGTCATCGACGCGGCCCTCCCGCAGGGCGGCCAGAAACGCGTCGTACTGGCCGGGGCTGGTGAGCACCGCCACATCGGCATGGTTCTTGGCGGCGGCGCGCACCATGGCCGGCCCGCCGATGTCGATGGTCTCGATGGCGGTGTCGAAGGCCACGGCCGGGTCGGCCACCGTCTCGCGGAAGGGATAGAGGTTCACCACCACAACGTCGATCGGGGCGATGTCCTGGGCGGCCAGATCCGCCTGGTGCCCGGGGTCCGACCGGCGGGCCAGGATGCCCCCATGGATGCGGGGATGGAGCGTCTTGACCCGGCCGCCGAGGATCTCAGGGGCCCCGGTGTGGTCCGCAACCCTGGTGACCGGCAGCCCCGCGGCCTCCAGAGCCGCGGCGGTGCCGCCGCTGGAGATCAACTGGTAGCCGGCCTTCAGCAGCCCCTGGGCCAGGGGCACCAGGCCATCCTTGTTGGAGACGCTCAGGAGGGCCTTGGGCGCCATGGCTCGCGATCGCACAGCATTGGAGCCAACCTACGCAGCAGCTGCACCGTCGCCATGACCTGGGCAGGCGCCGCGGGGGATCCCGGGCAGGCTTCCATGGGACCGGACCGTCTCCAGCGCGATCCCGCATCCGCCCGCCAACGGCTGGTGCTGCTGCACGGGTGGGGGGCCGACGCCGACGACCTGTTCGAGCTCGGGGAGCTGCTGGTAGGCCCCGAGGTGAGCGTGGTGGCGCTGCGGGCGCCGCTGCCCCATCCCGCTGGTGCAGGGCGGCAGTGGTACGACCTGCAGCAGCCCGGCTGGCCCCAGCTGCCGGCGGCGCGGCAGGACCTGCTGCTGCGGCTGCATCAGCTGGATGGCGAGGTGCCCCTCGACCGCACGGCGGTGCTGGGCTTCTCCCAGGGGGCAGCCCTGGCGCTGGATGTGGTCACGGGAGGGGCCGGGCTGCCGGTGGCGGGACTGATCTGCTGCAGTGGATACCCCCACCCCGGCTGGCAACCGGGAAGGCTGCCTGCCTTCCCGGTGCGCCCGGATGCAGCGGTTCTGCTGACCCATGGCCAGCTCGACGCCGTGGTGCCCTACGGAGCCAGCGAAGAAATCAGGAGGCAACTCACGGCCAGCGGCCGGCACGTGGAACTGCTCTCCTTCGGTGGCGGCCACACCATTGACGAAGCCCTCTTCCCAGCCTTGCGGGCGTTCCTCCAGGCCTGCTGGCGCAGGCCTGGCTCGCAGAAGATCTGAGAGATCTGAACCGGACGGGCAGGATCAGACGAAGGCGTACTCGTACTCCTCCATCTCCTCCCAGTCGTCGGCTGCAAGGGCCTCGATCCCCTCGAAGAGCACCTCCTCGCCGATGCGATCGACGATCTCGCGCAGGGACGGGAACAGGAAGTGGTTTTCCTCGGCGTACTGGGCGCTGAACAAACCCTTCTCACCCCAGAAGAAGCGGTCGGTGGTGTGCTCGTTGCGACGCACGTTCAGAAGCGCGGGAGGCGTCAGAGCCTGCTCGGCGATGTAGCGGCGGGCGGCGGTGACGGGCTTGTGGGAGCCGGTTTCGAGATTGAAGGTGGGGACATGGGCCAGCACCCGCTGACCGGCCAGACGGCGGCGGCTGATCCGCTTGCGCTTCTTGGACATGAGCTAGCTCCCGACGAAGGGAGGATCGAGGAACAGGGGGAGGGAGACACGAGCGGGAGAGGCCCGCACAGCGGACCGGTGCTCCAGGGAGCACCGGCCGGAAACGGCCAACCCGTCGGTGGCGGACACGGCCTGGGGACGCCGGCACAGATGCGGGGTTCCGCCCATTCGGGACCCCGGACAGGAGGTGGAGCGCTCAGGTCGTGGAGTTCCACGGCCCGAACACACCTCTGCTGTAGCTTCATTGGCGTGGAAGCGCAACTGGGTGTGCGCACCGTGACCAACGGCAGCGGCGACCTGAAGGACCGTACGGAAACCGTGCGGTAGTGGTCGATACGGCGATCTTAAGACTTTTTCCCGAAATTTTCCTGCCCGCTCCAGATTTTCTTCGGCAGAACGACCCCTCGGTCGATCTCCAGACGCCGATGCCAGTCTCCAAGCGGTTCCTGAGCCTGCTCAGCTTCCAGCTGGCGCAGTTCGCCGACCGCGACGACGTCATGTCGCTCGTGGTGTACGTCACCGAGCCCGGACCAGCGGACACCCCCAGCCTGATCCCCGTGGGCCAGTGGCCCTCCGGGGGTAAGGCACTGCCGGCGCTCAGCGACGCCAGTCCGCTGCGGGCAGCGGAGGAACGTCGGCGCTGGCTGCCGCTGCGCCATCGGGGGATGCTGCTGGGTGCTCTGCAGGTGGAGACCAGCCAGGTGCCCTGGCCGGAGCCCCTCAACCAGCGCCTGCAGGCGGTGGCCCTGTGCCTCACCGAGGGGCTCTGCCTCGATCTTGAGCACCGCCGCCTGCAGCATCAGCTGAACCATCAGCAGGAGCAGCTGCGGGTGCTGCTGCACCAGCTGCGCAACCCCCTGGCGGCGCTGCGCACCTTCAGCCAGCTGCTGCTGCGGCGTCTGGGGGGGGACAGCCGCAACCGCACCCTCGTTGAAGGGCTGCTGCGGGAGGAGCAGCTGCTGCGGCGCTACGTGGATGCCATGGACCAGCTGGGCCAGAACGAAGCGGTGTTCGCGGCCGCCGAAGCCACCCCGCCGCTGCTGCTGCCCCCCAGCCTCGCCGCTGAACGGCCCCAGCCTCTGGGCCCGCTGCTGCAGCCGCTGCTGCAGCGGGCCGCCGCCACCGCGACCCTGCAGTCGCGCAGCTGGCATCCGCCGGCGCAGCTACCCGACTGGCGGGGCGACACCGGCAGCGTGGCCGAGATCCTCGCCAATCTGTTCGAAAACGCCTTCCGCTACAGCCAACCCGGAGCACCGGTGGGCCTGCATGTGGCCGGATCGCCGCAGCACGAGTGGCAGCTCACCGTGTGGGACGGCGGCACCCCGATCCCGGAGGCGGAGCGCGAGCGGATCTTCCAGCCAGGGGAGCGGGGGGCGGACTCCGCCGATCTGCCGGGCACAGGGCTGGGACTGGCGCTGGCGCGGGAGCTGGCCCGCCGGATGGGCGGAGACCTGCGCCTGGAGGACGCGCCCAGCCGGGTTGACCCCTCACTGCCGGAGCGGGGCAACGCCTTCCGCCTCAGCCTGCCGCCGCCAGACACCACAGCAGACCCGTGATCAGCAGCGCCAGAACCTCGCTCCACTCCACGCAGGCTCCGTAGCTGTCGCCGCTGTGGCCGCCCAGGCGGCGCCCCAGCCACCAGGGCACCAGCAGGGCCGGCGCCAGGCCCGCCAGCACCAGGCCCGCCAGCACCCGTGGCTGACTGGGCGCCAGGGCTGCGCTCAGTGCCAGCAGGAGGAGGGCGGCAAGCAGGGCCGGCAGCAGTTCCCGGCCCAGCCCGCGCCAGTGGCGGCGATGGAAGCCGGCGCTGCCGCCGGCGGCCGGCGCCTGCCGCAGGTAGGGGTAGCCATGCATGGCCAGCAGCGGCGCCACACGGCCCCAGAAGCAGGTCCACACCAGGGCCAGCGCGCCGATCCAGGCGGCCGCCGTGGCCAGGCAGAGGAGGCCGGCGGCCCGCAGCAGGGCCAGCTGCAGCGCCGCCTGCACCGCCGCGGCTCCAACCCGGCTGTCCTGCATGGCCTCGAGGGCACGGGGGCCGGCGGCCAGCCCGTCTGCGGTGTCGAGGGCCCCGTCATGGTGCAGGCCGCCGCTGAGGGCCAGACCCACGGCCATCACCAGCGCCACCCGCGCCCCCGCCGGCAGCGTGCCCTCGCTGAACAGCCAGACCAGGGCCTGCAGCGCCCCGAGCACCACACCGATCAGCGGCGCGAAGCGGGCGATGCGCGCAAAGCGGGGAGCGATGGCGGGCCAGGCCGGCAGCACCGAATAGAACACCCAGGCGCCCGCCAGGTCGCGCAGCCAGCCAGGGGAGTGCGACAGGCGGCGCCTAGCGTCGTGCCAGCTCCGGTGCGGCCCCATCAGCGTGTCACCCCACGGCGGCGATTCACAGGGCGGCGATTCACAGGGCGGCTCCGGGCAGCCCTTCCACTTCGCCACCACGGCCCGTTGCGGCGCCAGCCGCGCCCGCTGCGGTCTCTTCCACACCCCCCACGGCAGCATCGAGACGCCCAGCTTCATGCCCGTGGGCACCCTCGCCACGGTGAAGGGGGTCACGGCGGATCAGCTGCGCGGCACCGGCGCCCGGATGGTGCTGGCCAACACCTATCACCTGCACCTGCAGCCCGGCGAGGAGATCGTGGCCGAGGCCGGCGGGCTGCACCGGTTCATGGGCTGGGATGGGCCGCTGCTCACCGACTCGGGCGGTTTCCAGGTGTTCAGTCTGGGGGACATCAACCGCATCGACGATCAGGGGGTGACGTTCCGCTCGCCCCGGGACGGCCGCCGCATCGAGCTCACCCCGGAGCGGGCGATGGCGATCCAGATGGCCCTGGGGGCCGATGTGGCCATGGCCTTCGACCAGTGCCCCCCCTATCCAGCCGGTGAGGCCGAGGTGGCAGAGGCCTGCCGCCGCACCCATGGCTGGCTGGAGCGCTGCATCGCCAGCCACAGCCACGCCGACCAGGCCCTCTTCGGCATCGTGCAGGGAGGCTGCTATCCGGAGCTGCGGGCGGAATCGGCCCGGGTGGTAGCCTCGATGGATCTGCCCGGCATCGCCGTCGGCGGCGTGAGTGTGGGCGAACCCGTGGCGGAGATGCACCGGATCCTGCGCCAGGTGGGACCGCTGATGCCGGAGCACAGACCGCACTACCTCATGGGGGTGGGCAGCCTGCGGGAGATGGCCGTCGCCGTGGCCCAGGGGTTCGACCTGTTCGACTGCGTGCTGCCCACCCGGCTGGGGCGTCACGGAACCGCGCTCGTGGGAGGCGAGCGCTGGAACCTGCGCAACGCCCGCTTCCGCCACGACCACGCTCCCCTGGATGCCAGCTGCCCGTGTCCCGCCTGCACGCGCCACAGCCGCGCCTATCTGCACCACCTGATCCGCGCCCAGGAACTGCTCGGCAAGACCCTGCTCAGCCTGCACAACATCACCCATCTGGTGCGGTTCAGCAGGGCCATGGCCCGGGCGATCATGGAGGGTTGTTTTGCGGAGGATTTCGCTCCCTGGGAGCCGCAGTCCCCGGCCGCACACACGTGGTAGCGTCCGGTCCACGCCTGTCGATCGAGTTCCGGGATGGCCGCCTACGCCCTGCAGACCCTGGCCCAGCTGCCTCTCGCCCAGCTGCCCGAGGCCTACCAGGCCTTCGCTCCGCTCGTGGACATCCTGCCGATCATTCCCCTGTTCTTCCTGCTGCTGGCCTTCGTGTGGCAGGCCTCGGTGGGTTTCCGCTGAGTCAGCCCCCCCTGAGCACCGCCCAGGCGAAGGCCGGCAGCGCGAGCATGCGGCGCCAGCGACGGGGCTCCTGAACCAGCCTGTACAACCATTCGATGCGCAGGGCTCCCATCCAGGCGGGGGCCCTTTTTTTGACGCCGGCCCAGACGTCGAAACTGCCCCCCACCCCCATCCACAGGCCGCCGCCGCGGCCTGCCTTGCCGTGGATCCAGGTTTCCTGGCGTGGCACCCCCAGGGCCACAAGCACCAGGTCGGGGCGGGCTGCCAACAGCCGATTCTCCAGGGCAGGCCAGGCCTCCGCAGGCTGGTAGCCGTGGGCGGTGAACACCAGCTGCAGCCCCGGGATCTGGGTGCGCAAGCATGTCACCAGACGCTCCATCACCGCCGGCGAGGCGCCCACCAGGGCCAGCCGCCACTGGTGGGCGGCGCCATGCTCAAGCAGCCGGCGGGCCAGCTCGATGCCGGGACTGCGCCGCACCCGGTGTCCCTGGCGGCCCAGCGCCCACACCACCCCAGCCCCGTCGGGAATCACCAGATCGGAGGCGGCAATGGCGCGGCCCAGCTCCGGGTTGGCCCGCGCCGCCATCGTCATCTCGGCGTTGAGGGTGACGATCTGGCCACCACCCCGATCGCGCAGCCCCAGGGCCGCCTCGAACACATCCGCGCAGACGTCAACCGGCACCCCCAGCACCCCGCTGCGCAGCGGCACGGGCGGGTCGGTTGCCGTTACTGCCATGACGAGGTGGAGCCGCGGGGGAGAATCTATGGGCGCCGGCTGCGCCGCAGCCCGGGCCGCCCGGCCACCCCTCTCCCCGTCCCATCACCGCTCCGCTCACCGAGATGGCCAGTGCACCGCCCCTGACGGCCCTGGCCGACCCGGATCAGGCCTGGGCGGTGCTGCGGGATCTCGATCGCCAGATCGAGCAGGTGGTGCTGGCGCGGCAGCATCCGATCAGCGGCCTGCTGCCGGCCAGCACGGCCCACACCGTGCACGGCAACTATGGCGATGCCTGGGTGCGTGACGGCGTCTATTCGATCCAGTGCGTGTGGGGACTGGCCCTGGCCCACCGCCGCCTGCGGGGGCCCAACCGGCGCAGCTTCGAGCTGGAGCAGCGGGTGCTGCAGCTGATGCGCGGACTGATGAACGCCATGCTGCGGCAGGCCGCCAAGGTGGAGCGCTTCAAGCACAGCCGCAACCGGCTGGACGCGATCCACGCCAAGTTCGATACCGCCACAGGCAACCCTGTGGTGCCCGACGACGGCTGGGGCCATCTGCAGCTCGATGCCACGGGCCTGTTCCTGCTTCAGCTCGCCCAGCTCACCCGCGCCGGCCTGGTAGTGGTGCGCTCCAGCCATGAGCGCGACTTCCTCCAGAACCTGGTGTACTACGTGGCTCAGGCCCACCGGGTGGCCGATTACGGCATCTGGGAGCGGGGCGACAAGGGCAACCATGGCCTGCCGGAACGCAACGCCAGTTCGATCGGCCTGGTGAAGGCCGCCCTGGAGTCCCTGGAGGGTCTCGACCTCTACGGGCCCCACGGCGACGGCAGCTGCTGCCTGGTGATCCCCCACGACGCCATCGTGCGGCTGCGGCGGGCGCTGCAGGGCCTGCTGCCGCGGGAGTCGGCCAGCAAGGAGGTGGACGCCGCCTGTCTGTCGGTGATCGGCTACCCGGCCTGGGCCGTGGAGGATCCCCAGCTCATCGCGCGCACCCGCACCCGCATCCGCAACGATCTCAGCGGCGGCTACGGTTACAAGCGCTTCCGCCGCGACGGACACCAGACGGTGGTGGAGGACCACACCCGCCTGCACTACGAACGGGAGGAACTGGCCCAGTTCCAGCACATCGAGTGCGAATGGCCCCTGTTCTGGGCCTACGAACTGATGACGGCCTGCTGCGAGGAGCGCTGGGATGAGGCCCGTCAGTGGCGCCAGCGGCTGGCGAGCGTGAGCCTGATGGTGGACGGCGTGGCCCTGCTGCCCGAGCTCTACCTGGTGCCCGAGGAATCGGTGGAGGCCGAGCGCCGCCAGCCCGGCAGCCAGCCACGGGTGGCCAACCCCAACGTGCCCCTGCTCTGGACCCAGAGCCTCACCTGGCTGGGCGACCTGCTGCTGGCGGGCCTGATCACCCCGGCAGACCTCGACCCCTGTGGCCGGCGGCTGCCTGCCCGCCTCGGCGCCGAGACGGTGCTGGTGGCCCTAGTGTCGGCCACCGACGCCATTGCGGCCCGGTTGAACGAACGGGGACTGCCGAGCTGCGGCGGTGAGGCGGCGACGGGGGGATTCCGGATCGCCTCTTCCGAGGAGCTCGCCCGGCGTCTGGCCCGGGTGGGAGCCAACCCCCGCCTGGGCCTGAGCGGCCATCCGCCGAGCACGATGCGAACCCTGGCCACCGCACGGCTCTACCGGCGGGCGGGCGGAGCCTCGGCCGCGGGCAGCAGCGGCAACGGTGCCCACGGCCCGGGTGAGCCGGAACGGCTGGTCTTCCTGCCGGCGGTGCTGGAGGAGGGCACCTTCTATCTGGCCGACGACCCGGAGCAGCTGGTGGACAGCGTGGTAGCGGAGCTGCGGCTGCTGAGGCGCCACTGGACGGGTCCCGGTGCGCCGCTGCTGCTGATCCCGGTGCCCGAGGGAGCGTTCCGGGCCGATCCCGAACCGTTCCTGAACCTCGGGGAGCAACTGCGCTGCGGCCAGGTGGACGGCGTGCCGGTGCAGCTGGGTGTGCTGGAGGAGCTGGCAGATCTGGCGAGCTGGGTGGACCTGCCGCCCGAAGCCGTGGCGGCCCCGATCACCGCCTCGGCCGGCACGCCTCTCCAGGCGAGCACGCGCCAGGCCCCGCTCTCGGCCGCCGAAGAGCGGGAACTGGAACGCGACGACCTCAGCATCGGCGAGCTGGCCGAACGGCTGTGGAACAGCACCTCCCTGGAGGAACAGGGCGAGGTGCTCGAGCAGCTGGGCCGCCGGCTCGGCGTTGACGCCCGTCTGCAGGGGCCGGATGGTCAGTCGGTGGCGCTGCGCACCCTGGCCGAGGAGGTGTACCGCCGGGCGCTGGGGGAGGGCGACTGGGATGTGGTGCGGCGCATGGCCGCCCGGTTGGAGCTGGTGCACCCCCAGCTGGAGGACGCCATCACCGACCTGCTGGCTCGCCAGAAGCAGGTGGTGGTGGGACGCAACTACACCGCCGATTCACTGATCACCACCCCCCAGACCGGCGCTGCGATCGCGGCCATGATCCGCCGCTTCAGCGGCGAGGACGGGCGCGAATGGATGCTGCAGCAGGAACTGCTGCTGGCCCTCGATGGCCTGGCCCGCCATGAGCCGAGCCTGCTCAGCGGCAGCCTCACCCTGCAGCTGGGCCAGCTGCTGCTGCTGCTCACCAGCGAGCTGGCCCAGGAGGCCGATCTGAGCCCGATCGATGCCTTCGAAAGCCTCTGCCATCACCCCCCCCATGCGATCCGCCGGCGCCTGCGGGCGGTGCTGCTCGATGCCGACCATGCCCGCGCCGCCCTGCAGCGCAAGGAGCAGCTGCACGTGAGCGGGCGGGTGCGCTGGACGGTGCCCGACCCCCTGGACGAGCTGCCCGGCGGCGAGTGCTGGCTGCAGCACCGCATGCGCCTGGGCGCCCTGGGGCGTGTGCCGCGCGACTTCTACGCAGGCGTGTGGGAACTGCTGCATCACTGCCGCGGCATCGTCATCGGCGACAAGCTGGAGAAGCGCAACCGCCTGGCCAGCGAACCCCTCCTGAGCGAGAAGACCCCGGGGGAGCGCAACTTCGCCTCCCTGGTGGAGCATCTGCTCAGCAAGATCGAAGCGTCCGAATACCGGCAGCTCTGCACGGAAACCCTGATGACGCTGATGGCCTTCGTGGAAGCCAACCCCCAGGTGCGTTTCGACGACGACCTGGCCCTCGACGTGGTGATCGGCCATGCCGTACGGGTGGGCTGGCAGAGCACACACCCGGATGTGCCGGCGGAGGAGTACGGCCGGCACAAGGCGGCCGCCTGGGACCGCTTCTACCGAGCTTCGCCGGCGGCCTGCCGGCGCTGGCAGCTGCAGGCGCTGCGGGAGCTCAGCGGCAGCTGAGTCAGATCGGCTGCTCCAGGCTCATGCACAGATTGGGCTGCTCGACGCACTGCTCGATCAGGTCGGCCAGCAGCAGCGCCCGGGAGGCCTGCAGGCCGTCCACCGCCGGCGATTCGATGCCGCGCACGCAGGCCAGGAAGTGCTCCAGCTCGGCGTAGAGCGGCTCGATCGAGGTGGTGCTCACCTCCTCCACCAGGCCGTCGGAGCGGTAGACGAGCTCGCCCCGATCGGCGCTCACCGACTGGTGGGAGCGGCGGTGGATGTGCAGCGTGCGGTTGAGAAAGTCGGTCTCCACCAGGCTGCCGCGGCAGTGGGCGCTGAGGCTGCGGATCTTGCGGTGGGCCATCTTGCTGGCCGTGAGGCTGGCCACCACGCCATTGGCGAAGGCCAGGGTGGCGTTCACGTAGTCGATCGGCCCATCGGCGCTGCGTCCCCCCGCCGCAGCCAGCCGCAGCACCGGAGCGCCGGCCAGTTCCAGCACCAGGTCGATGTCGTGGATCATCAGGTCCAGCACCACCGACACGTCGTTGGCGCGCTCGGGGTTGGGGCTGTGACGCCGGGCCTCCAGCACCACCACCTCCTCGTTGGCCACCACCTTGAGCAGCTCGCGGAAGGCGGGGTTGAAGCGTTCGATGTGCCCCACCTGCAGCAGCACCCCGGCCCGCTCGGCGGCACCGATCAGAGCGGCGGCCTCCTCCTGGCTGGCGGCGATCGGCTTCTCGATCAGCACGTGCTTGCCCGCCCGCAGACAGGCCAGCCCCACCGGGTGGTGCAGAAGGGTCGGCACGGCGATGCACACCGCGTCCACCTGCTCCAGCAACGGTTCGTAGGAGGGATGCCAGGCACAGCCGAACTGCTGGGTGGCCAGCTGACCGCGGCCCCGGTCCGGGTCCGCCACCCCCACCAGCTGGGCGTCCTTGATCAGGCTGAGCACGCGGGCATGGTGCCAGCCCATGTTGCCGATGCCGATGACCCCCACGCGGACCGGGTTCATGGCAGCGGCTTTCGGTTGAGCCGATTATCGGCGATGCGCGCGCCCGGCACGCAGGAGCGCGCCTGCCTGCGGATCTCAGTCATGAGGGGGGGCATCCCCGCTCTGGGCATCGACAACGACGGGTTCGATCGGCCGCTCGATCCGCACCCGTTCGATGCGCGGGCCATCCATCGCCAGGATCTGAAACTGATAGCCCTTCCAGCGCAGGCCCTCTCCGGGGGAGGGGATGTGCTGCAGCCGCTCGAGCAGGAAGCCGGCCAGGGTGTGATGGCCCTCCGCCTCGGGAAGCGCCAGCGGTAAATGGCGGTTGAGCTCGAAGATCTCCAGCTCACCGGCCGCCGACCAGCAGCCCTCGTCCAGGCCGATCAGCCCGTCATCGGGCTCCAGAGGGTTCTCCTCCTCACCGACGATCTCGCTGGTGAGGTCCGCCACGGTGACGAGGCCCTCGGTGCCCCCGTGCTCATCGACCACCACCAGCAGGGGCTGGCCGCTGCGGATGAGCGGCAGCAGTTCCGCCAGCGAACTGCTCTCCTGCACCCGTGCCACCGGCCGGATGTAGGGAGCCAGGGGGGAATCGGGTTGCAGCAGCCCCCGGGCGATGGGATCGGCCAGGTGGCGCAGGTCGAGCAGGCCGCGCACGTCATCGAGGGAACGGCCGATCACGGGGAAGCGGGCGTGGGCGGTGTCATGCACCACCCGCATCAGCTCCGCGAAGGTGACATCCAGGGGCAGGGTGACCATGCCGGCACGGGGCACCATCACCTCCCGCACCCGGGTGTCGCGCAAGGAGAACACGCCCTCGAGGATGTTGCGCTCATCGGGCATCAGGCCGGTGACGCTCCCGGTTTCGATCAGCGTCTCCAGCTCGCCGGCCGAGAGCACCGGCACCAGATCATCCCAGTTGCGCGGCAGGCCCAGCAGCCGCAGCAGCAGTCCACCGAGTCGCTCCACCAGGCCCAGCAGGGGCGCCAGGCTGCTGCTGAGTGCATCGAGCAGCGGCCCCAGGCGCAGGGCGGCGCGCTCGGGGCTGTGCAGCACCCAGGCCTTGGGCGCCAGGCCGCCGAACAGGGTGGCCAGCAGCGCCATCAGCAGAAACACCCCCAGATCGAGCCAGGCCTCGGGCAGGCCGGCCAGCGCCGTGGAGGCGGGCTGAACCAGCCGCTCGGCCAGACCGCGACCGGCCCAGCCAAAGGCCACCAGGGCCAGCACCGAGCCGAGCTGGGTGGCGACCAGCGCCCGGCGCAGGCGGCGCTGCAGCTTGGCGACGGCAGCGGCGCCTGGCTCGCCCGCCTCCACCAGCTGGTTGACCCGGCTGGGGCGCAGCTGCATCAGGGATGCTTCGCCGGCCGAGAAGAAGGCGCGCAGGACGACCAGGGCCGCCAGAGCCAGAATCAGGAACACAGTGGTGGAACCGTCTCTGGGCGGCAGGGCGGCGGTTGTCGCTGCATCTGGCGCTGCGTCGACGGGGTCATGGGGGTCGCGAGGATCGAACTCGCCTTGGGCGGATTATGAGTCCGCTGCATTCACCAGATTGCTAGACCCCCGGCAGCGGAGGACCCGCCGGCAGTCTCACCAGAGACCGCGCACAGGAGCGGACCAGCTGGCATCGCTGCCCTGGAGGGAGAAGGACTGCGGAGCACTCTGCGACACCGGTTGCACACGCACAGGCTCGGCGGCACCGCTGAGGCTTCCGGAAAAACCGCTGGAAACGTCGCCGGTGCGCAGCGGCATGGGATCACTCTGCTGATCGAGCAGGAAGTTGGTGGTGTTCTCCACGGCGCTGCCGTCCCAGACGATCGTCTGATCGGTGAAGCCGAAGCCCATCACCCGGTTGCCTTCAACGCCACCCATGGCGATGCCGAAGAGGTCGGTGATCTGATTGGTGAGACTCACGCCGCGGGCGAAGGGGGCGGTGTAGCTGAAGAACCGCTGTTCCACGAGCTGGGGAACCGTCTGGACGGTGCCGCAGCGGGTGACCTCCACCGGCGCCGCGGGTGCGGCTCCTGTGGCGGACGGCGCCGGCGCCTCCAGTGTGGTGGTGCAGACCACGGGACCGGCCTGCGCCGGCATGGCCCACGCCGTGGCGAACAGGGGGGCAGCAATCACCGGAGCCAGGATCAGAGCGCCCACGGCTGAGCTCCGGCCATGCTGCCTGAGGCTCGCCGGCCGGGGACGGGGAGCGGGAAAGGCCGCACGCGGTGGGAGCGACATGACCGGGACCTCCAGGGCTGCAGGATGACGGGTGAACGCGTAGAGCGGGGGAACGCGTGGAACGCCCGCCGGAGCGGAAGCTTCTGCACCCAAACTAGGCAATCCAACGTCGATCCACCAGTGCCGTCTCTGGAGTCTCAGCCCCGGCTCAACCTGCCGGCCGATCCCACGGCGATGCGGCAGCGGCTGCTGGAGCGGCTGGCCGGCCGGGCCTACCGCCATGGAACCTTCACCCTGGCCTCGGGACGCACCAGCCCCCATTACGTCAACTGCAAACCGGTGAGCCTCAGCGGTGAGGGGCTGGTGCTGCTGGGTGCGCTGCTGCTGCAGGAGGTTGAGGCCGCCGCCGCCGCCGTGGCCGGCCTCACCCTGGGCGCCGATCCTCTGGTGAGCGCGGTGGCGATGCGGGCCGCGCTGGACGGCCGCCCCCTGGCAGCCCTGATCGTGCGCAAGCAGGCCAAGGGCCACGGCACCGGCGCCTGGCTGGAGGGTCCCCTGCCACCCCCCGGCAGCACCGTCACCGTGCTGGAGGACGTGGTGACCAGCGGCGGCTCGTCGCTGCTGGCGGTGAACCAGCTGCGCGAGGCCGGCTACCGGGTGAACCGGGTGGTGACGATCGTGGACCGGCAGGAGGGCGGGCTGGCGGCGATGACCGAGGCCGGGCTGGAGCTGCGCAGCCTGTTCCGGCTGGACGAGGTGGCGGCCTGCGGCGCAGCCCTGGCGGAGAGCAGGTGATGAGCGCTCCCTGGACCTGGAGACCCGCCCGGCCCTCCCTGACCCGGCGACCGGCGTCGCTGATCCGCCTGGAGGGCAGCGATGCCCTGCGGGTGCTGCACGGCCAGACCAGCGCCGCCATCGAAGGGGCCCGGCCGGGTGAGTGGATCCCCACCTGCTGCATCACCCCCACCGCCCGGCTGCGGGCCCTGGCCGAGGTGCTGGTGGATGCCGACGGGGCCTGGCTGACGGTCACCGCCGGTGACGGAGCCCAGGTGCACCAGGCCCTCGACCGGGTGCTGTTCCCGGCCGACCGGGTGCGGCTGCTGGCGCCGCGACCCGGCTGGCTGGTGGAACCGGTGCCGGGCGAGACCGAGCAGCTGGAGGGCTCGGAAGCGGGCTGTTGGCAGGAGCTGGAAAGCGGCGGCGGCTGGCAGCTCGGCCAGGGCCCCCTGGGGCGGGCGCTGCTGCTGGAGTCCGACACACCACTGCCGGCCGCCTGGGCCGGGCGCACGCCCCTGGGCGCGCAGGAAGCGGAGCGCTGGCGCATCCAGGGCGGTGTGCCGGCGGTGCCGGGCGAGATCAACGACGACCACAACCCCTTCGAGCTCGGGCTGGCCGATCGCGTCAGCCTGCGCAAGGGCTGCTACGTGGGTCAGGAGACCCTGGCCAAGCTGGCCACCTACGACGGGGTCAAGCAGCTGCTGCGCCGCTGGCACTGGCAGGCCGAGCCCGGCGTGCCTGGGCCGGAGGTGGGCCAGGGGTTGCAGGAGACACAGGCCCTGGCGACGGCCAGCGGCAGCACGGCAGGGCCAGGAGCGCGTCTGGGGGTGATCAGCTCCGCCCTGGAGCTCGGCAACGGCGACTGCATCGGCCTGGCGCTGGTGCGCCGGCGGGCCCTGGAGCAGCCGCAGCTGCAGGCCGGCAGCGGCAGCGAGGGCCCCCGGCTGCAGGTGTCGGCTCCGGACGGCTTCGTGATGCCACCGGTGGGGCCAGGGGCGGAGCCGGCATCTCAGGCCTCCTGATCCAGCAGCCAGCGCACCACCGCCCAGGTGGCCAGGTTGTCGTCGCGGTTGTAGGTGAAGATCCGCTGCAGCCGCCGGGCGCCTCCGTCACGGCGCCACTGGCGCCACCAGAGCAGGCAGCGGGCTCCGTCCACACCGGTCTGTCCCCAGCGGAAGCCCAGCCAGCCGGCCACCGCCTTGAGCCCGTAGCTGTTCACCGGCAGACGCCAGTGCCGGCGCAGCCTGGCGTGCACATCCAGCAGCCTGTTCTTCAAGACAGCGACTTCAGCCTCGTCCGCTCCCTGGCGGCGAGCCAGGCGCAGCAGGGCGATCGCCTCGGTTTCGCCGTAGTGGAGCAGCGGCCAGCCGGGGTAGCGGGCCAGGTAGCGGCGCAGCCGTCGCCAGAGGCGCTCCTCGCCATGCTCCTGCAGCGCCAGCAGGGGGTGGTAGGGCCAGCTCTCCCCGGGCTGGGGCAGGCGGGGCCAGGCACCACCGGCGTCGCGGCGCACCACCACGAAGCCATGGAGGAAGTCGTCGCGGGCGTCGGGATCCGACTCGATGTCGTAGAGCAGCACTCCGGGCGCCGTGGCCAGCTCGGGCAGAGGCCCCGGCCCCTCCGGCGACAGGCGCTCGGGTATGCCGCTGGCCTGCACCCGCGCCTGGGCCACCAGGGCGGAGGCGATGTCACGGTGCTGGTCGCCATGCACCGCCAGGGCCTCGGCCAGCTGCTGCGGATCGGTGGCGGCCAGCTGGGGCAGGCTGCTGATCCCCTGATCCAGCAGCATCTCCCGCCGCTTGCCGCCGATCCCACTCACCTCGCTGAGATGGCCGTCGCGACGGGCTTCCTGATCGCAGAGCCCCCGCCAGCTGCAGAGCACGCACTTCTTGCGGTCTGCCACCAGCGGCGGTGCCTGCCGGCGGCCCAGATCCACCGCCAGCTTGGTGACGGCCTCATCGAGCTGGGCCTGCAGGCCGCCCGAAAGCGTCAGCCGCTCGCGCTGGAGTCCCCGACCGGCACCCGCCACGACCAGAGCCTGGGGCACGGGTGCCTGCTGACGCTCAGCCAGGAGCCGCCCCCACAGCGCCAGCACCAGCCTGTGCTCCCGGGTGGTGTTGCGGCCCTGGCGGCCCAGCACCGGCCGGTAGGCGTGCTCGCCCCATACGCTGGAACCCGGCACCCGCTCCAGCAGGGCCGGGTGAGCCTCCAGCGCCACCGCAGAGTGGCCGCGCAGACGCAGCCCCACCACGCCCGATGCCGCGGCAGCGCAAGCCGCCTCACCGTGGCCGGGCTTCTCGGTCAGCAGGCTCTGGAAACTGGCCAGCTGGTCGCTCAGTGCCAGGGCACGGTGGGCGGTCCAGAGGCGCTGGCCAGGGTCGCCGTGCCGGTCAAGCCAGGCCCGGCGCCGGCAGCGCAGCCAGCTGCGCAGCAGCCGGTCGGTGATCGGTGGCTGGGCCATTGCGTCACGCTAGGCAGCGGCCGACGGGCCCTTGGCCAGCGGGCCGCGGGCTCGGGCAAGCTGGTCCCGAACTCTGCGCTGCCGGCGTCCATGGCCTCAGCCCCCCTGCCCCTGGAGGCTGCCCCGATCGCTTTCGGCACCGACGGCTGGCGCGGCATCCTCGGCGTGGACATCACCGTGGAGCGGTTGCTGACGGTGGCCGCCGCCGCTGCCGCGGAACTGGCCTACGCGGCACCGGCAGACCTGACCAGCCGCGAGGTGGTGGTCGGCTACGACCGCCGCTTCCTGGCTCCGGAACTGGCCGAGGCGATCTGCAGCGCCGTGCGGGGGGTGAATCTCGAGCCAGTGCTGGCCGATGCCCCCACCCCCACGCCCGCCTCCAGCTGGGCGGTGGTGGAGCGCGCTGCCCTGGGCGCCCTGGTGATCACCGCCAGCCACAACCCACCCGAATGGCTGGGCCTGAAGATCAAGGGACCCTTCGGAGGATCGGTGGAGGGCGACTTCACCAGACGGGTGGAGACGCGGCTGGCCGCCGGCGGCGTCAGCGTGCCGATCCCGCCGACCAGCCCCGGGGGCGAGCCGCGCTTCGATGCCCTGGGGGCCTACCTGAGCGGGCTGCGGAGCAAGGTGGACACCGCCGCCCTGGCCGAAGGTCTGCAACGGCTCGGACTGACCGTGATCGTGGATCCGATGCACGGTTCGGCTGCCGGGGTACTGCCGGCCCTGCTGGGGCAGGAGGCGATGGCCAGCGGCGCCATCCAGGAGATCCGTGCGAGCCGCGACCCGTTGTTCGGGGGCAACCCGCCCGAACCCCTGGCCCCCTACCTGGCCGAGCTGATCGCCGCGGTGCAGGCCAGCACCGCCGGCGGCCGGCCGGCGATGGGGATCGTGTTCGACGGCGACGGCGACCGCATCGCCGCGATCGACGAGCGCGGTCGCTTCTGCAGCACCCAGCTGCTGATGCCGCTGTTCATCGACCACCTGGCGCGGGCCCGCGGCCTGCCGGGAACGGTGATCAAGACCGTGAGCGGCTCCGACCTGATGCAGCTCGTGGCCGAGGGCCTGGGACGGCCGGTGCTGGAGAAGCCCGTGGGCTTCAAGTACATCGCCGCCGAGATGCTCGCCGGCGATGTGCTGGTGGGCGGCGAGGAGTCGGGCGGAGTGGGCTTCGGCATGCACCTGCCTGAGCGCGACGCGCCCTTCGCGGCCCTGCTGCTGATCGAGGCGCTGGTGGAGGGGGGCGTGCCCCTGGGCAAACGCCTCGATGCCCTGCAGCAGGCCCACGGCGGCGCCGCCAGCTACGACCGGCTCGACCTGCGCCTGGCCGACATGGACGCCCGCCACCGGCTGGAGGCGCGCCTGGCCGAGACGCCACCTGTCGACGTGGCCGGTGCGCCGGTGCAGGAGGTGAACCGCACCGATGGTGTGAAGCTCAGACTGGGCCCCAGTCACTGGCTGATGCTGCGCTTCTCCGGCACCGAACCGTTGCTGCGCCTCTACAGCGAAGCCCCCAGCGCCGAGCGGGTGGCCGTGGTTCTGGACTGGGCCCGGGACTTTGCCCTCGCCGTCTGAATCTCTCTCCTGCCGATCCCTCACTGCTGAGCCCTTGACCGCCACCGCGAGCGCCACAGCACAGCCTCCCACCCTGGTGATCGCCAGCGGCAATGCAGGCAAGGTGCGCGAGTTCGGTGCCCTGCTGGCGGATCTCGGGCTCCAGGTCAGGCCTCAGCCCGACGGACTCGAGGTGGCGGAGAACGGCACGACTTTCGCCGAGAACGCCCGGCTCAAGGCCGAGGCGGTGGCCCTCGCCACCGGCTGCTGGGCTCTGGCCGACGATTCCGGCCTGAGCGTGGTGGCCCTCGGCGGCGCCCCAGGGGTGCACACGGCCCGATACGGCGCCAGCGATGCGGCACGCATCGATCGCCTGTTGCGGGAACTGGCGGGCAGCCACGACCGGAGAGCCCACTTCACCGCCTCTCTGGCCCTGGCCGACCCCAGCGGAGCCGTGCGCCTGGAGGTGGAAGGACGCTGCGCGGGCACGATCCTGGAGGCTCCGCGTGGCGGCGGCGGCTTCGGCTACGACCCCGTGTTCTTCGTGCCCGAGGCTGGCCTCACCTTCGCCGAAATGGCGCCGGCCCAGAAGGCGGTGCTGGGCCACCGGGGCCGGGCCTTCGCGGTGCTGGTGCCGCGGCTGCGGGAGCTGCTGGAGGCCTAGCCCGCCGGCACCCAGCTGCCGTGCAGGCCATGGGGAATGGCGAGGGGCAGCTCAAGCACCGCCTGCTCGCTCAGATCGGCGGCGTTGAGGATCACCAGATCACTGGCACAGCGGGCGCCGTTCCACACGACGCACAGCACCCAGCCGTCATCCTCGGCTGGGGAATCGGCCGCAGTGGAGCTGCCGCCTGGGCGGGGGACCATCACAGGCTCGCTCACGAAGCCCCGGGGCGCGGCGCTCCACACGCGGCGCGCACCGATTGCCAGTTCCAGCTTCTCGATCGCCTGCAGGGGGTCGTTGCCGCGCTCCCGCTCGGCCACCGCCATCCAGGCGTAGCGGGGCTCAAGCCCCTGGCGGGACGGGTTCACCATGGCGAACTCGCAGCAGCGCTGCTCCAGCCAGTCGTGGCGCACAGCCCCGGCCGGATCACTCAGGGCGCGGTCCAGATCGATGCGGCAGCGCAGCAGCTGGCCCTCGGGAATGCTCTCGAAGTCCACCGCCCGGAAATCGGTGCCGGGGCCGATGGAGGGGAAGTCGGCGTAGAAGATCGAATCCACCACCAGTTCGCCCGTGGATGGATCCTCGAAGGCGTTGAGGTGGTGGAACACGAAACCAGGGGGCGCCGGCACCCGCAGCGGCTGGGGATGGCGGGCAGCGGCGGTTGTGCCCGGCCGCGGAATCAACCAGAACTGGCCGGCCTCACCGGGCCTGGAGGCCAGGCACTGGGCGGCACCCTTCTGGCCGAACACGTAGGGCAGGGGATTGAAGGCGATGGCGTTCTGCAGGAACACCGCCCACTGGGGGGTGATGGCGAAGTCGTGCAGAAAGGCGAAGCCCCGGAAGCTGTCGCGGCGCTCGGCCAGAAGCTGGCCGGCGCGCACCCCGGCGGCGGGGTCGTCGGCTGCGGCGAACTCCATCAGCCGGATGGTGCTCGTGGGGCCGGCCTTGACGCCGAAGGTCACCATGCGCCGGCCGCCGTGGTGGCCGGGATCGAAGCGGGGGTGGGCGCTGAAGGCTTCGCCGGGCTTGAGCACGCCGTCGAGCAGGGTGATGCCCCGGGTCTCCAGGCTGTCGGGGTCGAGAGCGTGGGGCTCGGCCGCTTCCCACAGTGCCAGGAGCTGATCACCCAGGCGCACCACGTGCGTGTTGGCGATGTTCTTGAGCCGCAGATCGAAGGCGTTGGCCAGCACCCCGCCGGGTTTCTGGGTGCCGAACACGCCCCGGTACACGAACCGGCCGGCCTCCTCTTCAGCCTGCCAGCCGGCGGTGCGCACGAAGCGGTTGCTGAGCCGGGCACGGCCGCCCTCGAAGCGCAGGGCGGTGATCATGCCGTCGCCGTCGAAGGGGTGGTGCACCCAGCGGCCGCCGCGCTCCAGTCTGCCGGGACCGTTGCGATAGAGGCAGCCGCTGAGTTCGGTGGGGATCCGGCCGCGGGCGGCGCTGAGGGGCACCGACTCGAGTTCGCTGCCCACATTGCGGAAGGCGCTGGCCCAGTCCGCCCGGTCGTAGCCGGCGGAGGGACGGGAGGCCGGAGCCGTGGCGGAAGCGGTCATGCGGGAGAGATCGCCTCAGCGGTTGCGAATTGTGACGAAACTAGGCCGGCATAGACGCCGCCGCGAGCCAGCAGTTCCACGTGGGTGCCGGCCTCCACCACCCGGCCGCCGACGATGACGCAGATGCGGTCGGCGTTCACCACCGTGGAGAGCCGGTGTGCCACCACCAGGGTGGTGCGGTTGGCCATCAGCCGGTCGAGGGCCTCCTGCACCACCTGCTCGGAGGCCGAATCCAGGGCCGAGGTGGCCTCGTCGAGGAACAGGATCGGGGCGTTCTTGATCAGGGCCCGGGCGATAGCGACACGCTGGCGCTGTCCGCCGGAGAGCAGGGCGCCGTTCTCGCCGATCAGGGTGTCGTATCCCTGAGGCAGGCCCTCGATGAAGCCGTGGGCGTTGGCTGCCCGGGCAGCGGCCTCGATCTCCTTCCGACTGGGCGATCGACGGGTGGTGGAACGGTCGCCGTAGCCGTGCCCATAGGCGATGTTGTTGGCCACGGTGTCGTTGAACAGAAAGGTGTTCTGATCAACCAGGGAGATCTGGGAGCGCAGCGCGGCCTGGCTGATCTCCCGCAGGTCGACCCCGTCGATCGTGATCCTGCCGGCGGTGGGGTCGTAGAAGCGGCAGAACAGGTCGATGATCGTGCTCTTGCCGCCGCCGCTCGGCCCCACCAGCGCCACCGTGCTGCCGTGGGCAATCTCCAGGTCGAGCCCGCGGATCACGGGATCGTGGTTGTAGGCGAAGGTCACGGCCTCGGCCCGCAGCCCCCGGCGGAACGGCCCCAGCGGCTGGGGCCGGGGCGGGTCGGCGGGATCGGGCGGGGTGTCGAGAATGGCAAACACATCCCGGGACGCCGACACCCCCTGCTGGAGCACGGCGTTGGCCTTGGCCAGGCCCTTGAACGGGGCATAGCAGAGGTAGAGGGACGTGAGGAAGGCGAAGAAGCTGCCGGTGGTGCGGGTGCCGGCGATCACGGCCTCACCGCCGTAGATGAGCACGGCGCTGAATCCGGCCGCACCCAGCAGCTCCATCAGGGGCTGGTTGACCAGTTTGGCGCGGGTGGTGCGCAGGGCCGAACGCAGCACGGAGCGGTTCTCCTGCTCAAAGCGCTCCAGTTCGTAGCCCTCCATGCCGAACACCTTCACCACGCGGGATCCCACCAGCGCCTCCTGCAGGGTGGCGGCCAGGCGGCCGAGACTGGTCTGTCCACGGCTGGAATGGCGGCGCACCTTGCGGGAGGAGCGCAGCACCGGCCAGACGCCGAGGGGGAACAGGATGAACGCCACCACGGACAGCAGCCAGTCTTGGTAGAAGGCCACCACCACCAGCACCGCCAGGGTGAGCCCGTCCTTCACCAGCGAGGTGAGGCCATCGACGATGCCCGTCTTCACCAGCGTCACGTCGCTGAGCACGCGTGAGATCAGGGTGGTGGAGCTGCTGCGGTCGATGTACGCCTGGGGCAGCAGCATCACCCGTGCGGCCAGCTCGGCGCGCAGATCCGCCGTGATCGACTGCCCCACCGATTCGGTGAGATAGGCCCCCAGGTACTGGCTGATCGCGCGCAGGCCGATCACCACCAGGATCGCCGCCGGCGCCCAGTAGAGCTTGGTGCGGTCGCCGCTGGGCAGCACCTGGTCGAAGAGATAGCGGATCACCAGCGGCACCACCCCGGTGGAGGCCCCGTAGCCGAGGTTGAACAGCAACGCCAGCAGGAACGTGGGCCACAGATGGCGGCGCCCGTAGGCCAGCAGACGGCGGTAAGTGGAGCTGGAAGGCGGTGCAGCGGGGCTCGAGTCGCTCATGGCAGCAGCTCCAGCAGGGCATCGGCGGCTCGGGCCGAGGCGCCGGGCGGACCCATGCGCCGGCGCAGCTCGGCGATGGCACCCTCCAGCCGGGGCCGGGCGGCAAGCAGCGACTCCAGGGCCGCCACCAGAGCGGCGGGGGTGACACGCTCCTGCAGCAGCTCGGGGAACTCCTGCCGACCGAGGATCACGTTGGGCAGCCCCAGCACGCGGTGACGGGTGACCAGCCGCGCCAGCAGAAGGGTGAGCCAGTTGAAGCGGTAGACGATCACGTGGGGGCAACCCAGCAGCGCCGCCTGCAGCGTGGCCGTGCCCGAGCACACCAGGCCGGCGTCGGCCGTGTGCAGCAGGTTCACGGTGTCGTCAGCGATGCAGGGAATCGGCAGGGTCCCGCCGCCGGCCTCGCGCTCCAGCACAGTGGGATCGATGGTGGAGGCCCGCAGCAGCAGCACCTGCCAGCCCCGGCGGCGGAACTGCTCGGCGGCGGCCAGCAGGGCGGGCAGCAGCAGGCGGATCTCGCTGCGGCGGCTGCCGGGCATCAGCACCAGCAGGGGCCGCTGCGGATCGAGGCCGTGGCGCCGGCGGGTCTGCTCCGGGCTGCTCGTGACCTGGATCTCATCGAGCAGGGGATGGCCCACGTAGCGGGCGAAGTCACGGCCATGGGCATTGAAGATCCCCTCCTCGAAGGGGAAGATCACCGCCAGGCGGTCGATGAAGCCGGCCATGCGCCGGGCCCGCCCGCGGCCCCAGGCCCACACCTGCGGGGCGATGTAGAAGAACACCGGGATGCCGCGGCGGTGCGCCTCCCGGGCCACCATCAGGTTGAAGCCGGGGTAGTCGATCAGCACCACCGCGTCGGGGCGCTGCCGGTCCATCCGGCGTTTCAGCAGGCGCATCACCCGGTGATGGCGCCGGATGCTGCCGAGGATCTCCACCACGCCGGCGGCCGAGAGGCTGCTCACGTCGGCCAGGGTCGTCATGCCGGCGGCCCGCAGCCGTTCACCGCCCACGCCCGTCACCTCCAGCTCAGGGGCACGGCGCCGCAGGGCCTGGAGCAGGGCGCCGCCATGCAGGTCTCCGGAGGCCTCACCGGCCACCAGCAGCAACTGGCGAGGCTCAGCCATGCCGGCCCCAGCCGCGCCTGACGAGAACGGCCAGCACGGCATCGGTGAGGCGCGCCACCGCCTCAGGATCCAGCCCCAGAGGTACCGGCACCACCCCTGCCCGTTCCCCGGGCTCGAGCAGAGGCGCCAGCCGCTGCCAGTCCTTGCCGGTGGTCACCAGGGTGGCGTTCTGCTGCGCCCGGGCCAGTGTCAACAACCGCTCCACATCGGCCCGAGCATAGGGATGGTGGTCGGGGAAGGCCTCGCAGCCCACCAGCCGGCAGCCTTCCCGCCGCAGGGCGGCGAAGAACTTCTCCGGCAGGCCGATGCCGCAGAAGGCCAGCAGGGGCCGCTGCCTGAGCCCGGCAGGCAACGCCAGGCGGCCCGGGATCCAGAACCAGGGCCGGTCGGCCGGCCAGGGGAGTCCGCCGAGGGCGGGGGCGGGGTCGGGAGCGGGCGACCCAGGTGCGGATGCCGTTCCGGTGAGCACCAGCAGGTCGGCACGGGCAAGGGCGGCGGGGGGCTCGCGCAGCGGGCCGGCGGGAAACAGCAGGCCGTTGCCGAGGCGCCGCTGGCCGTCGAGCACGCTCACGTCGCAGTCGCGGGCCAGGCGCCAGTGCTGCAGGCCGTCATCCAGCAGCAGCAGGTCAGCTCCAGCCTCGAGGGCACGGCGGGCCGAGGCCACCCGGTCGGACCCGATCCACACCGGCACCCCGGGCAGCGCCTGCACCAGTTCCAGGGGCTCATCTCCCACCGCCGCCGCGGCCATCTGCGGCTCCACCCGCAGCGGCTCGCGGCGGCCGCTGCCGTAGCCGCGGCTGAGCACCGCCGGCTGCCAGCCGCGGAGGGTCAGTTCCCGGGCCAGGGCGATCACCAGGGGGGTCTTGCCGGTGCCGCCGAGGGTGAGGTTGCCCACCGACACCACCGGCAGCGGTGGCTGCCAGGACCGGCTGCGCAGCCGGTGGAGGTGAACCCCCAGCCCGTACAACCAGCCACAGGGCCGCAGCATCCAGGCCAGCGGAACGGGCTCCTGGCGGTACCAGAAGCGGGGGGTGCGCGGCGGCATCAACCCGCCTCCAGGGCCCGGAGCCGCTCCAGCACGGTGGCGGCGATCTGATCCGATGGACCCTGCAGGGGCGGCAGCGCCGCCGGCTGGGGGGGATGCCGCAGCCAGGCGATCACGCCCTCCAGGGCCTCGTCGAGGCTGGCGAAGCGGCGCAGCCAGCCGGCCACCTCCAGCTGCTCGCTCAGTTCGGCGAAATTGGCCATGTCCGGTCCGCACACCACCGGGCGGCCGCCGCGCACCGGCTCGAGGGGATTGTGACCGCCGATGCTGCGCCCGGCGGGGCCGAAGCTGCCGCCCATCACCACCAGATCGGCGGCGGCGATCCAGGTACCCATCAGCCCGAGCACATCCACCACCAGCACATCCGGCGATGGACCGGCGCCCGCGGTGGCGGGATCGATCCGGCTCCAGCGCTGCACGCTGAGTCCCTGGGCCCGCACCCGGGCCAGCACCTCGGCCGCCCGCTCGGGATGGCGGGGCGCCAGCAGCAGCGCGGGCCGCAGGGGAGCCAGCTCACGGCAGACGCGGGCCCAGGCCGCCAGCAGCAGGTCTTCCTCACCGCCGTGGCTGCTGGCCAGCAGCAGCACGGGCCGGTCCGGCC
>JBATEO010000183.1:0-48248 GCA_049664045.1 Prochlorococcaceae cyanobacterium | reverse complement strand
GCGCCCAACGCGGCCGCCGACGCAGCCATCGCAGCGCCACTACGGACTGTGTGCCTCCCCCCACCGGCGCCGGGGGGTCCGGGCAGGTATTTCTACACTCCAGCCAACGAACTGCCTGCATTCGTGGCCTTTCCCTGGCTGAGCGCCTCGATCCTGTTCCCGATCGGGGCGGCGCTGCTGATTCCCTTCGTTCCCGACAAGGGTGACGGCAAGCAGGTGCGCTGGTTCGCTCTTGGGGTGGCCCTGGTGACCTTCCTGCTCACGGTGGGGGGCTACCTGAACGGCTACGACCCTGCCGTGGAAGGGCTGCAACTGGTGGAACGGGTGGAGTGGCTGCCCAAGCTCGGGCTGGCCTGGTCGGTGGGGGCCGACGGGCTGTCGATGCCCCTGATCCTGCTAACGAGCTTCATCACCGCCCTGGCGGCGCTGGCGGCCTGGCCGGTGAGCTTCAAACCCAAACTGTTCTATTTCCTGCTGCTGGCCATGGACGGCGGCCAGATCGCCGTGTTCGCCGTGCAGGACATGCTGCTGTTCTTCCTGGCCTGGGAACTCGAGCTCATCCCGGTGTATCTGCTGTTGGCGATCTGGGGCGGCAAGAAGCGTCAGTACGCCGCCACCAAGTTCATCCTCTACACCGCCGGCAGCTCACTGTTCATCCTGCTCGCCGGCCTGGCCATGGCCTTCTACGGCGACAGCATCAGCTTCGAGTACACGGCCCTGATGGCCAAGGACTTCTCGCCACAGTTCCAGCTGCTCTGCTACGCGGGTCTGCTGATCGCGTTCGGCGTGAAGCTGCCGATCGTGCCCCTGCACACCTGGTTGCCGGACGCCCACGGTGAGGCCACGGCACCGGTGCACATGCTGTTGGCGGGAATCCTGCTGAAGATGGGCGGCTATGCCCTGCTGCGCTTCAACGTGCAGCTGCTGCCGGCGGCCCATGCCCAGTTCGCGCCGCTGCTGGTGGTGCTGGGGGTTGTGAACATCATCTACGCAGCCCTCACCTCCTTCGCCCAGCGCAATCTCAAGCGCAAGATCGCCTACAGCTCCATCAGCCACATGGGTTTCGTGCTGATCGGCATCGGCAGCTTCAGCGCCTTGGGCACCAGCGGCGCCATGCTGCAGATGATCAGCCACGGCCTGATCGGCGCCAGCCTCTTCTTCCTGGTGGGCGCCACCTACGACCGCACCCACACTCTCCAGCTTGACGAGATGGGCGGCGTTGGCCAGAAGATGCGCAAGATGTTCGCCCTCTGGACGGTGTGCTCCCTGGCCTCGCTGGCCCTGCCGGGGATGAGCGGCTTCGTGAGCGAGCTGATGGTGTTCGTGGGCTTCGCCACCAGCGAGGCCTACACCCTCAGCTTCCGGGTTGTGATCGCGATTCTGGCCGCGGTGGGTGTGATCCTCACCCCCATCTATCTGCTGTCGATGCTGCGCGAGATCTTCTTCGGCAAGGAGAACACCGAGCTGGCCTCCCACACCAACCTGGTGGATGCCGAGCCCCGGGAGATCTACGTGATCAGCTGCCTGCTGGTGCCGATCATCGGTATCGGCCTCTACCCCAGGATCATGACCGACAGCTACCGCGCCTCGATCGAGGCCCTGGTGCGGCGCGAGAATTCGGCCATGGCCCTGGTGATGCCGACACCGGGCGGCAATCTGATCCGCCAGGGCAGCCTGCAGGCCGCGCTTCAGGCACCGCCACTGACGGGTTGATCCCAGCGGCTGATCCGACCGGCAGATCCGCCCAGCCCATCAACCAGGCGGATCAGTCGGGCTTACGCTCCCCGCAAGGAGCGCTCCAAGCCATGAAACAGCTGAACTTCCTGCTGATCTTCAGCTTCGGCCTGGCGATGGTGATGTTCACCCTCGAGAACACGGCCGCCACCACGGTTCACTTCCTGCCCGGCATGAAGACCACCATGCCGCTGGCCGCCCTGCTGCTGGTGGTGGGCGGTGTGGGTGCCACGGCCGCCTGGGTGTTCGCCGTGTGGACCGGGGTGGCGCGCAAGGTGGAGACCTTGCAGCGCCAGGGCGAGTTCGAGGCCCAGCAGGTGCGCATTCAGGAGCTGGAGAACGACCTGCAGCGCTACCGGGCCACGGTGGATGCCCAGCTCGGCCTGCTGCCGGCGGCGGGCCAGAGCTCGGCTCAGGTCGACGCCGTCTCAGGCACCGCCGAAGCCTGAGACCGTGGCGCTGGTGCACTCCGGCTGTGATCGGTAGCGTGCGTGCATGTGCGGCCCCGGCCGCACGCCAGAGCAGCACGACCCCGGTGGCTGAGGTTTGACTCAAGGAGGCGCCAGGCTGGCCATCCGGCTGCTGCAGGACGCAGCTGAACGGGGTGAGATCGATCCCTGGGATGTGGATGTGATCGCCGTGGTGGATGGCTTTCTCGATCAGCTGCGGCAGCGGATTGCGGTGCCCCGGCTGGTGGCGCCTCGCCCCGGCCACGGCGGCAGCTACGAACGGGACCTGGCCGAGAGCAGCGAGGCCTTTCTGGCGGCGGCGGTGCTGGTGGGCCTGAAGGCCCAGGTGCTCGAGGCCAGCACGTTGCTGCCGGAGCCCCAGGTGGAGGAGGACAGCCACTGGGCCGCGGAGGACGCCGAGGACTGCTGGAGCCTGGATCCAGTGCTGGCCCTGCCGCGGCGACCTGAGCGCTACCTGCGGCGCCGGCCCGTGGCCCCGCCGCCGCTGCAGCGTCCGGTGACCCTCGGAGAGCTCATCCGCCAGCTGGAGGACATCGCCGAGCAGCTGCAGCGAGACGAAGGCGAGGGCCGATCCGTGCGCCGGCGTCGCCGCTTCAGTGAGCGAGAGGCCATCGAACAGGTGGCCACCCTGGCCCACCGCGAAAAACTCCCGGAAACCACCGCCGCCCTCAGCCGCTTCCTGCTGCACTGGCCATTGGCCGATGACTGGGTGGGGTTCGACACTCTGGTGGCGGCCTGGCGAGAGGCCGTTCTCACCGGTGCGGGGGAGGAGCAGCTGGACTGCGACCGGGTGGGAGTGTTCTGGGCCCTGTTGTTCCTCTGTCACCAGGGCTGTCTGGAGCTTGATCAGCGCGACGGACTCTTCGGCCCCCTGAGCCTGCGCCGTCAACGGGAGGACCAAGCGGCACCCTTGAGCACCGCCCGGCTTGGATCAGCTGACCGGCCGACTGCAGCACGGCACGCCGCATGAAACACGGCTTAAGCTCGCCCATCCCAGCGATGTGAGCTAGCGCCGATGAAGGCGATGATCCTGGCCGCCGGCAAGGGCACCCGCGTGCGTCCCATCACGCACACAATCCCCAAGCCGATGATCCCCATCCTCCAGAAACCGGTGATGGAGTTTCTGCTGGAGCTGCTCCGCCAGCACGGCTTCACCGAAGTCATGGTGAACGTGTCGCACCTGGCCGAGGAGATCGAGAACTACTTCCGCGATGGCCAGCGTTTCGGGGTGGAGATCGCCTACAGCTTCGAGGGCCGCATCGAGGACGGCGAACTGATCGGTGAGGCCCTCGGCTCGGCCGGAGGACTGAAGAAGATCCAGAACTTCCAGCGCTTCTTCGATGAAACCTTCGTGGTGCTCTGCGGCGACGCCCTGATCGACCTCGACCTCACCGAGGCCGTGCGCCGCCACCGCGAGAAGGGGGCCATGGCCAGCCTGATCACCAAGCGCGTGCCGCGCGATCAGGTGAGCAGCTACGGCGTCGTGGTGACCGATGAGAACGGACTGGTGCGCTCGTTCCAGGAGAAACCCTCTCTGGAGGCGGCAGCCAGCGACATGATCAACACCGGTATCTACATCTTCGAGCCCGAAGTTCTGGACTTCATCCCCAGTGGTGTGCCCTTCGACATCGGCTCGGACCTGTTCCCGAGGCTTGTTGAATCCGGTGCTCCCTTCTATGCCCTGCCGATGGAATTCGAGTGGGTGGACATCGGCAAGGTGCCCGACTACTGGCAGGCCATCCGCAGCGTGCTGATGGGCGAGGTGCGCCAGGTGCAGATCCCCGGCAAGCAGGTGCGTCCCGGCATCTACACAGGCCTGAACGTGGCCGCCAACTGGGACCGAATCAACGTTCAGGGGCCGGTGTACGTGGGTGGAATGACCCGGATCGAGGACGGCGTGACCATCATCGGGCCGGCGATGATCGGCCCCAGCTGCCAGATCTGCGAGGGCGCCACCATCGACAACTCGATCATCTTCGACTACTCACGCATCGGCCCTGGCGTGCGGCTCGCCGATAAACTCGTGTTCGGCCGTTACTGCGTGGACCGCAACGGCGATCATTTCGACCTGCAGGAAGCCGCCCTTGACTGGCTGATCACCGACGCCAGGCGCCAGGACGTGGTCGAACCCTCGCCCCATCAGAAGGCCCTGGCCGAATTGCTGGGCACCGACCTCAGCCTGAGCCAGGCGAGCTGAGCAAGGGCAAGGGCTCAGGCTGAGCAACCTCGGCCCGCAGCCCGGCCTGCTCAAGGATCAGGGGGATGCGCTCCTCCGCCTTCACCGCCATCAGGTGCACCCCCTGGGCGATGGTGCTGTAGTCGGCCACCTGCTCGGCGGCGATGCGGATTCCTTCCGCCGCCGGATCCGCAGCATCCGCCAGGCGATCGATCATGGACTGGGGGATGTTGGCTCCTGGCACCACCCGGTTGATGAAGGCCGCGTTGCGAGCCGACTTGAGCAGGAACACCCCCGCCAGCACCGGCAGATCCAGGGGGGCGGCAATCTCCTCCACGAAACGGCGCAGCGCCTGCGCATCGGTGACCATCTGGGTCTGCAGGAAGCGGGCACCGGCCTCCTTCTTGCGCCGCACCCGGGTCCGCAGCCCCGTCCAGCTGGCGCACTGGGGATCGGCGGCCGCGCCGGCGAAGAAGGCGGTGCCGCCATCCGGCAGGCTGCCGGACACCGGATCCAGTCCCTGGTTGAGCTGGGCCACCAGCCGCAGCAGCCGCACCGACTCCAGCTCATTCACCGGCCGGGCCGTGGGCTGATCCCCCACCCGCACCGGATCGCCCGTGAGGCAGAGGAGATTGTGCAGGCCGAGGGCATGGGCTCCCAGCAGGTCGGCCTGCAGGGCGATGCGGTTGCGGTCGCGACAGGCCATCTGCAGCACCGGCTCGAGCCCCTCCTCCCGCAGCAACCGGCACACCGCCAGGCTGCTCATGCGCATCACGGCCCGGCTGCCATCGGTGACGTTGATGGCATGCACCCACCCCCGCAGCTGGCGGGCAGCAGCGAGGGTGCGGGCGGGATCCCCTCCCCGCGGCGGGGTGACCTCAGCCGTGATCGCCGTTCGACCACGGGTCAGGGCCTGGTGCAACAGCAATCCGAGCCTCGGGACGCAGGCCCCATCATGCACGGGTCCGGGTCCTGCCTAGAGTGGGTTTTCGGGGCAGCCAGCCGGCATGGGTCGAGAGCCACACCAGAGCCCGCCACAGGACCGCCACCTCTCTGAACGGGAGCTGGAGATCCTCGCCCTCGTGGCGGAGAGCCTCACCAATCAGGAGATCGCTGACCGGCTCACGATCAGCAAGCGCACCGTGGACAACCACGTGAGCAACATCTTCACCAAGACCGGCGCCAAGAACCGCGTGGCCCTGGTGAACTGGGCCATGGACCACGGCAAGATCTGCCGCGATGGGGTCAACTGCTGTGCGCTGGAGCCCAACGACTCGGACTCTGCGACTCGGGTGAGCTGACCCGCAGGCCAGGGCACCCGACTCAGCCGATCGGCCTCAGGCGATCGGCGCCGCCAGAATCGATTGGACCTGGGGGTCGGCTTCCAGCACGCGCAGCGACAGGGGCTCCAGGCTGTAAGCAGCCTGCTCGAGCCCGAACAGTTCGGCGTAGGCCAGGCAGTCGTGCAGATCACGCCCCGCATAGCGCAGCACCCCGTGACTGTCGTAGAGCCCCACCAAGGCGAAACCTTCAGAAAATCTTTCGGCGCGATCCTAGGGCCTGCAGCAGCGCGTCACGCCGCTCCGGTGCCCAGTTCGCCAGTGGCGTGTGGGCCAGCGCGGCGTTGCTGAGCTCGTGGCGGCCGGTGAGCTCCGGCCCGCACCAGTCCGGCACCGGGACTGGTTGCTCAGGGCTGCCCAGCTCCACCTCCGCCACCACCAGGGGAGCGTTGCCTCCCTCGAACACGTCCACCACCCAGTCACCACCCTCCAGATCGAGAGCGTGGCGGCGCTTGCTCAGCCGATGGGCCGTGAGAGCCAGCAGGGCGCCGGCGTCGGCTGCGGGGATGGGGTACTCGAACTCCTGACGCACCAGTCCGGCGCCGGGACCGGCCTCCCTGCCGCCCTGCTCCGCCGCAGCCGGGGCCTTGAGCGTGAGCCAGGCCCTGACCTGGCCGGTCGCAGCCGGGTCAGGCCCGCATCTGTCAGCGCCACAGGTGTCTGCAGCAGTTGTGTCTGCACCAGTGCTGTCTGCGCTGAGGCGCACCCGCAGGGTGAAGCCGTCAGCGCCGCCGGCCAGGTAGCCCTGCTGCAGCTGGCCCTGCCAGCGCACGTGGCGACGCCAGCCGTCGCCGACCACGAGGAAGCGGCGTTCGATCTCCAGACCCATGGCCCCGCCCTGCGCTTGGCTAATTGTGCGACGGCAGGGCGCTGACCAGACTGCCGGCCCAGTGCAGCTTGTGGGTGAGGGTGCGGTAGTAGGAGGGGCTGTGCTCCAGCTGCACCATCAGGGCTGGATGCTCCCCGCGCCGCACCACCACCCGATCGCCGGGCTCGAGGGTGGCGGCATGGGCACCATCCTTCCAGAGCTTCACCCGGCGGCTGCTCTCCCCCAGGGGCCACACCGACAGCTCCGAGCGCGGCGGCACCACCAGGGAGCGGCTGGAGAGGCTGATCGGGCAGATGGGATTGACCACGATCGCCTCGATCCCCGGGTGCAGGATCGGCCCACCTGCAGCCATGGCGTAGCCGGTGGAGCCGGTGGGGGTGGCGATGATCAGGCCGTCGCCGCGGTACTGGTCCACCACTTCACCGTCGATCTCCAGCTCCAGCACGCAGGTGGGCGGGAGTTCGTCGGAGCCGGGACGGAGATAGAAGTCGTTGAGGGCGCCGTGGCGGTCGTGCAGCTCCCCCTCCACGCCGTCGCCGCGATGGATCCGGGCCTCCAGCATCATGCGCCGCTCAAGGGCGAAGCGATCGTCGCGCAGGCGCTGCCACAGATTCGGGTCACCCTGCAGCTGCAGCAGCCTGCGGTCGTGGGTGAGAAAGCCGAGGCTACCGCCCACGTTGAAACAGAGGATGGGCACCGCCAGCGGCCCCAGATGGCGTGCGGCCCCGAGCACGGTGCCGTCACCGCCGAGCACCAGGGCCAGATCGGGGAGGTGCTCCTCGGTGGCCAGCAGGCCGGGGAACGGGTCGGCCGCCGCGCCCGAGCTGGCGGCGAGAACGGCGACACCCTGCCGGCGCAGGTCGTCCGCGCAGCGCCTGGCCTGGCGCTGGGCGGCCAGGCTGCCGGAGCGCGCGATCAGCCAGACACGCTCCAGTCGCATGACGGCGGCTTACCAGCGCAGCAGGTTGAAGCGCTCCATGTCCACCGTGTCGCGGTTGCGGTAGAGGGAGAGCAGGATGGCGAGGCCCACGGCGGCCTCGGCGGCAGCCACGGTAATCACGAAGATGGCAAACACCTGGCCTCGGATCAGCTGGCCGTCGAGGTAGCTGGAGAAGGCCATCAGGTTGATGTTCACGGCATTGAGCATCAGCTCGATGCTCATCAGCACCCGCACGGCGTTGCGGCTGTTGATCAGACCCCACACGCCCGTGCAGAAGAGCACCGCCGCCAGCACCAGAAACGCCTGCAGGGGGATGCCGGAGGAGAGGGAGAGATCCATGAGGGGGGATCGTGAGAGGGAGCGGCGGGGTGTTGGGGCTGGGTGGTGGCAGAAGCCGCTGCGGATGGCGGCAGGGGTGTGCTGCCGGGATCAGCGGCCGGACCGGTCGAGCAGCAGCGGGGTGCGGGCCTTCTCGATCAGGCCCTGATCAACGGACTCGCCGGTGGCGATGTCCTCGCTGAAAACGTCCCGGCGGGCCAGCACGATGGCACCGATCATGGCCATCAGCAGCAGCACCGAGGCGAGTTCGAAGGGCAGCAGGTAGTCGGAGAAGAGGTGTTCACCGATGCGGATCGTGGCCTCCTCACCCACGGGCTCCGGCCCGGGGACCCATGGGGTGGTGAAGGCCACGCGGATGAGCAGGGCGAAGAGCCCGCCGCACACCAGGCCGGAGAGAAGGCGGCGCAGGGCGAGCCCGGGGATCGCCGAGAGGTCCTCGCGCTTGTTCACGAGCATGATCGCGAACAGGATCAGCACATTCACGGCACCCACGTAGACGAGCACCTGGGCCGCGGCCACGAAACTGGCGTTGAGCATCAGGTAGAGGCCAGCCACCGACAGGAACACACCGCCCAGCAGGAAGGCGGCGTAGACCACGTTCGGCAGCAGCACCACCCCCAGGGCACCCGCCACGACGGTGAACGCCAGAACGGCGAAACAGATGAGCTGGGTGGTTGAGGCGATCGTCATCAGCCCTTCTCCGCGGGGGTGCCGGCCTTGGGCAGGGTCTCGAGCACCTGCTCGGGCAGTCTGCCCGCCCGGGGCTCGGTGTCCGGCACGCCATGGGGATCCATTTCCCCCTTGGGCAGGTAGACCAGCTCGCGCAGGGCGAACACGGCAGGGTCGCTGGTGACGCTGGTGGGCAGCCGGCCCAGGGCCACGTTGTCGTAGTTGAGGCTGTGGCGGTCGAAGGCGGAGAGCTCGTATTCCTCGGTCATCGACAGACAGTTGGTGGGGCAGTATTCCACGCAGTTGCCGCAGAAGATGCACACCCCGAAGTCGATCGAGTAGTTGCGCAGCTCCTTCTTCTTGGTGGCCTTGTTCATCACCCAGTCCACCACCGGCAGGTTGATCGGGCACACCCGCACACACACCTCACAGGCGATGCACTTGTCGAACTCGTAGTGGATTCGCCCGCGGTAGCGCTCCGAGGGGATCAGCTTCTCGTAGGGGTACTGCACCGTGACCGGGCGGCGGCGCAGGTGATCGAAGGTCACCGCCAGGCCCTGGGTCATGTAGTTGGCCGCACTCACCGCATCACGGGTGTAGTCGCCGACTTTCTTGAGAAATCCGAACATGGCGTTCAGGCGGTGACGGGGTCATGATGGCGCCCCTGCCGGGGCACCTGGGTGGGATTGCGCGGAAACGGCGGCTCGAGCTTCGGCTCAACAGTGGCGTGACACCGGGCGGGAGCCACGGCGTCAGCCTCCGAAGAACGCCGGGAAAGCCAGCTTGAGGCCGGCGGTGACGAGCAGGTTGACGAGGGCGATCGGCAGCAGGAACTTCCAGCCCAGATCGAGCAGTTGGTCGATGCGCACCCGCGGTGTGGTCCAGCGCAGCAGGATCGCCAGGAACACCAGCAGGTAGGCCTTGAGCACCGTCATCACGATGCCCACCGAGGCTGTGATCACCTGCACCAGTGGGGCGTCGATCGGCTGGCCCAGCCAGCCGGCCAGCCACTCCACCGGCAGGGGGAAGCCCCAGCCACCCAGGTAGAGCACCGACACCAGCAGGGCCGAGAGCACCAGGTTGATGTAGCTGCCCAGGTAGAAGAGGGCGAACTTCATGCCGGCGTACTCGGTCTGGTAGCCGGCCACCAGCTCCTCTTCAGCCTCGGGCAGGTCGAAGGGCAGACGCTCGCATTCCGCCAGGGCGCAGATCCAGAAGATCAGGAAGCCAACCGGCTGGCGCCAGATGTTCCAGCTGAGGATGCCCGCGCCGGTCTGCTGCGTGACGATGTCGACGGTGCTGAGCGAGTTGCTCATCATCACCACCGCCAGCACGGCCAGGGCCAGGGGGATCTCGTAGCTGATCGACTGGGCCGCCGCCCGCAGCCCGCCCAGCAGTGAGTACTTGTTGTTGGAGGCGTAGCCGCTCATCAGCAGGCCGATCGGCTGAATGCTGCTGAGGGAGATCCACAGGAAGATCCCCACGCCCACGTTGCTGATCAGCAGGTTCTGGCCGAAGGGCACCACCAGCCAGCTGAGGATCACCGGGATCAGCACCAGCACCGGGCCGAGGGTGAACAGCAGGCCGTCGGCCCGGGCCGGGATGATGTCCTCCTTGAACACGAGCTTGAGGCCGTCGGCCATGGGCTGGAGCATGCCGAGGGCGCCGGCGTATTCCGGGCCGATGCGCTGCTGCACCGCGGCTGAGATCTTGCGCTCCAGCCACACGTTCACCAGCACCCCCACCACGGCGGCCACCAGCACCAGCACCATCGGCAGCGGCAGCCACAGCAGGTGGGCCGCACCCGGGCTGAGACCAAGGCCCTGGAGGAGGGTTTCGAAGCTGACCTGAAGGTCGAGGCCAGCGGCTGCGTCGAGCCCCGGAGCGGTGCCGGGGGCCGGGATGCTCACCATGAGCGCTGCACAGATGGGGGCAACTTAGCGGGCCTCCAGCGGCGTCCACTGCCGGGGCACCGCGCCCGTGTAGATCTGCGAGGGCCGGAAGATGCGGTTGGCCCCCAACTGCTCCTTCCAGTGGGCCAGCCAGCCGGCGGTGCGGGCGATGGCGAAGATCGGCGTGAACAGGTCGCGGGGAATGCCGAGCTTGCGGTAGACGAGACCGGAGTAGAAATCCACATTGGGATAGATGCCCTTGGGCCCCAGGCGTGTGGCGGCCACCTCTTCGACCTTCCGGGCCAGGTCGTAGAGGGGGTCGTGGCCGAAGCGGTCGAACAGCTGTTCCGCCAGCCGCTGCAGGATCACCGCCCGGGGATCCTTCACCTTGTATTCACGGTGGCCGAAGCCCATGATCTTCTGGCGTTCGGCGATGGCCCGGTCCAGCCAGGGGGCCACCTGGTCCTCGCTGCCGATCGCCTCCAGCATCGCCAGCACGTCCTCGTTGGCACCGCCGTGCAGGGGACCGGCGAGGGTGCCCACCGCCGAAGCCACCACCGCGTAGGGATCGGTGAGGGTGCTGGCCGTGACGCGGGCACTGAAGGTGCTGGCGTTGAGGCTGTGCTCGGCGTGGATGATCAGACAGGCATCGAAGATGCGGGCCGCCAGGGGGTCGGGCTCCCGCTCGGTGAGCATGTAGAGGAAGTTGGCCGCGTAGGGCAGGTCGTCACGGGGCTGGATCGGATCCTGGCCTTTGCGGATCAGCTGGAACGCCGCCACCATCGTGGGGATCTTGGCCAGCAGGCGCACCACAGCGCCGTAGATGTATTCCGGGTTGTCGAGGGCGCGGCGGGAATAGAAGAGTCCCAGGGAAGCGGCGCTGGCCTGAAGGGCATCCATCGGATGGCCCTGGGCCGGGAAGCTCTTCATCATGTCGCGGATGCGGAAGCTCACCCGCCGGTGCATCTGCACCTCATGCTCGAAATCCCGCAGCTGCAGGGCCGTGGGCAGCTCTCCCCAGATCAGCAGGTAGGCGGTTTCCAGAAACGTGCTCTGGGCCGCGAGGATCGCGGCGTCGTAGCCGCGGTAGGTGAGGTGGCCCTGGCGTCCGTCGATGTCGCAGATGGCCGACTGGGTGGCCGGCACGCCCTCGAGCCCCGGCCGGAAGGCTGGCGCACTGGCAGCAGCGCTCTCGGCCTGGGCTGTGGGGTGAGCGGCGGGGTCACTCACGGGCATGCGCACACGCTGGGAAGGCTTGACCCTACGGCCACTCGACGGTGCGCGCCGTAGCGCTAGCTGCCTCCCAGCAGCTGCCGGGGCCCCATCAGCAGGCGCAGGCGTCCGCGCGGCCGGTCTGCACCCCCGGCGGGCACCAGCTCCAGCAGCGCCACGCCGGCCTTCTTGAGCACCACGCTGCCGGGGGTGGCACCGATCAGGGCCGCGGCCAGCAGGCCCAGATCGGGCTCATGGCCCACCAGCACCAGCCGCTCCCGCTGCGTCAGGGGGCGCAGCAGAGGCCAGGGGTCTCCCCCCGGGGCCAGGCCTTCGTGCAGCCGCAGCGCCGGGGCCAGCCTGGCGGCGCAGGCCAGCTCGGCCGTCTGGCGCGCCCGGGTCAGGGGGCTGCTGAACAGCGCGCTGCCAGCCAGCTCCAGCTGGATCAGCCGGGCCAGCACCTCCCGGGTGCGCTCCCGGCCCTCGGCCGTGAGCGCCCGCTCGGCATCGTCGCGGTCGCCGGAGCGCTCCTCGGCGATGCCGTGACGCAGGAGCAGCAGTTCAGCCATGGCTCAGCCCATCCCTCATCTCATCCGTAGCTCAGGCGGGCGCGCAGGTGCAGGCCTCCGTCCTCGCCCTGCAGCGCCAGGCCCAGGCCCTGCACCGGCTCCGCCAGGGGCTGGGCGGCCAGACCGGAGAGCAGGCGCCAGGGGAACCAGCCCTCGAGCAGCTGACGGGCCGGCTCGGCGGCCAACACCCAGCGCAGGGGCGCACCAGGCAGGCCGAGGGCATCCAGGCGCTCCAGCAGCAGCCGGGGCGTCTGGCGCGTCTCCTGCTCCGCCAGGGCAGCGAGCGAATCCGACCACCAGGCCAGGCCGCCGCGCTGCTGGCGGGCGCCGACCAGAGAGGCCTGCAGCTGATCCGCGGTGCCACCGCGCCGGCGGGCGGGAGCCTCCAGGCGGGTCCAGACCTGCACCGTGCCGCCCTCCAGCGCGAGCGGTGCGGCGATCAGTCCGTCCCGCGCCAGCTCGGCCTCCAGCAGGGCAGGATCCGGGGAGTCGGCGGAGCTGCCCAGCAGCCAGCCCTCGCCCGCGGCCTGGCGCACCAGCAGCGGGCCTTCGGCCGCCGCCGCCAGCCGGGCCGGCAGCGGGGGAGCTCCCTGCAGGGTGTCGGTGAGCAGCCAGGGTTGCAGGCGCTCCTGCCAGGCCCGGGGCCAGTGGGCCGGGTCCTGCAGCAGGGCGAGGCCCAGGGCCTCACCCCGCAGGGCCGCGAGCAGGGCAGCGCCGGCATCGCCGCCAGCGCCGGCGGGGAAGGGTTCGCCGCCCACCTCACCCGCGGGCACCGTGCCCTCCGGTGCAGGCTCCAGCCAGCCCTCCAGCAACAGATCCGGACCCTGGGGCCGCACCGCCGCCACCAGGGAGCCGGCGCCGGGCAGCTCGCTGCCCAGCCAGTCCGTCAGGGCGCCAGGGCGTGCCGTGAGCAGCATCACCCCCTGGCCCAGCCGCTCCAGGGAATGCCGGAAGGCCGGATCAGCGGCCTGGTTGAGTTCGTCGATCTGGGACACATCCAGGGCCTGCTCCAGAAGGCCCCGGCCGGAGGCCAGCAGCACCAGGTCGTCATCGATCAGGGCGGTGGCGACGGGCACCGGCTCGCGGCCCAGCAGGGCGGCGCGCCCGCTGATCAGGCCCATGCCGCGGTAACTGGTCACCTGCAGATCGGCGCCGGCGAGGCTGCGGGTCTGCCAGAAGCGCTGCAGAAAGCGGCGGGCACCATCACCGTCGCGGCTGCTGAGGGCCAACACCCAGCCGGCTGGCCGGCGCTCCTCGCCCGCCAGCAGCCAGAGGCCTGTTTCCGGACCCAGCCAGCTGGCCAGCTCGCCGGGGTAGTCCAGCCCGGCGGCGGCGAAGGCGCCATCGCGCAGCCGCGCCAGGCTGGCGGCGGCGTCGACCCGACGGCGCGGCGGCGCCACCGCCCGGGCGTAGGCGAGCGGCAGCTCGCCATCGCTGAGAAGATGGAGGCTGAGGTCGACATCCCGCGGCACGAAGCGGGCGGCCCGCGGCATCAGCAGGGCCCGCTGCTGGAGCTGCAGGGGAGAGCGCTGCCACACCAGCCACCAGGCGGTTCCGCCCAGCCCCAGCAGCACCAGGATCACCGCCAGCACCACCGCCAGAAATCGGCGGGCCTTCATGCATCCACAGCAGGATGGCCCCATCCTGCACCGGACCCAGGCCCGTGAACACGCCGCTCAGCATCAGCGCCCGGGAGCTGAACGACCGCCTGCGGCAAGGCGAGACGATCCAGCTCGTGGACGTGCGCGAGGACCAGGAACTGAGCTGGGCCCGGCTGCCTCACCCGGTGCTGCACCTGCCCCTCAGCCGCTCGCAGGAGTGGCTGGCGCAGCTGGACCAGCAGCTGGAGCGCGACCGGCCGATCGCCGTGCTCTGCCATGCCGGAGTGCGCAGCTGGCAGTTCGCCTGCTGGCTGCTGGAGCAGCAGGGCTATGCCGAGGTGTGGAACCTGCGTGGCGGCATCGACGCCTGGAGCGTGGAGGTGGACCCCGACGTGCCCCGTTACTGAGGTGCCCCTTCCTGAGATGCCTCGTTACTGAAGTCTCACCGGGGCGCGCCGGCCCCGGGCGATGTCCTTACCATCGCACCACCCCAAAGGAGCGGCATTCGGTGCAGGCCCTCTCCCGTCGACAGCAGGAGGTGCTGGGGCTGGCCGTGCGTCACTACGTGGACACGATGGAGCCCGTGGGCAGCAGGACGCTGGTGCGGCGCTTCGGGCTGCCGGCCAGCCCGGCAACGGTGCGCTCGGCCATGGGTGCTCTGGAGCAGCAGGGCCTGCTCACCCAGCCCCACACCTCCGCCGGCCGGGTGCCCAGCCAGCAGGGCTACAGGCTCTACGTGGACCAGCTGCTGCCCGCCCCCGGCGCCGCCGCCCTGCAGCTGGACCGGGATCTGGCGACCCTGAGCCTGCAGTGGCCGGCCCTGGACGACCTGCTCCTGCACCTCGGTCGGCGGCTGGCGGACCTCACCGGCCTGCTGAGCCTGATCACCCGGCCCAGGCAGCCGCAGCGGCAGCCCCAGCTCCAGGCGCTGCGGCTGGTGCCGAGCGGCGACCGGCTGCTGGTGTTCCTGGTGCATGGAGCCACCCACACCAGCAGCCACAACCTGCGCCTGCCGGCCGGCGCCGAACCTGAGCTGCCGGTGCTGGAGCGCTGGGCGAACGACCAGCTGCGCAGTGCGGCGGAGGGGGCGATCGCCTGGCAGCAGCTGCCCCGGGAACTGGCCACCAGCGGCCGGCTGCTGCGCCAGGTTGTGGACGCCCAGAGCAGCGCCGGCCCTGCCCCCAGCCAGCTCACGGTGGCCAGTGGCCTGGGGAAACTCCTGGCGCAGCCCGACTTCAGCCACACCGCCAGCCTGCGGCCACTGGTGCAGCTGGTGGAGGAGGAGCCGGAGCGGGTGCTGGGTCCGCGGCCCAGCGCGGTGTGGATCGGTGACGAGCACCCCCATGCGGCGCTGGCGGCCTGCGCGGTGGTGCAGGCCGCCTACCGCAGCGGCGATGGCGGCGTGGGCCATGTGGCCCTGATCGGGCCGATGCGCATGGCCTACGCCACCGCCACGGCGGCGGTGCGCTCGGTGGCCTCTAGCCTGCAGCGACTGCTCAGCTGAGGCCGACACCCTGTGACCTATTGCCTGGGTCTGCTCCTGCAGGCGGGCCTGGTGATGGCCTCCGACTGCCGCACCAACGCAGGGGTGGACTACATCTCCACCTACCGGAAGATGCACATCTTCCGGCCCTCCGATGACCGGCTGATCGTGCTGCTGACCGCGGGCAACCTGGCCACCACCCAGGCGGTGGTGAACCGCATCCAGCGCGACCTGGACCGGGCCCAGCGCCGGGACCGACAGGAGCGCGGCGAGGCAACCAGCGAGCGTCACGCCCGCGGGCACGATCACCTGCACTCCCTGCTCGATGCCGACTACCTGTTCGAGCTGGCGGACTACGTGGGCCGGATCAGCCGCGAGGTGCAGGCGGAGATCAAACCGGCCCTCTCCCAGGCGGGGGCCAGCGGCTCTGCCTCGTTCATCCTGGGCGGCCAGATCGCCGGCCAGCCCCACGGGCTGTTCATGATCTACCCCCAGGGCAATGCGGTGATGGCCACCACCGAAACGCCTTTTGTGCAGATCGGCGAGAGCAAATACGGCAAGCCGCCGCTCGATGGACTGGCCAGCACCGCCATGTCGCTCGAGGACGCAGCGCGGCTCTGCCTGGTTTCGCAGGTGGTCACGCGCCGCTCCAATCTCACCGTGGGTCCACCCTTCGACCTGGTGATGCTGCGCCGCGACGAACTGCGCATCGCCCAGCAGATCCGACTGGGCAACGACTCCCGGGAGATCGACACGTTTCTGAGCACCTGGGTGGAGGCCCAGCGGGAGGCTCTGGGGCGTCTGCCGCGCTTCCCCTGGGAGCCGGGTGCCTGCAGCGAGAGGGACTGGGTGAGCTGCTCCGCGAATCCGTCCCTGGCCTGAGGGGGCGCTTCAGCCTCCCAGGCCCCCCAGGCGCTCGGCCACGGTGTTCACGTCCTTGTCGCCGCGGCCGGAGAGGTTGAGCACCACCTCGGTGCCCGGGGGCAGGGTGGGGCAGAGCTGATCGAGGGCGGCGAAGGCGTGGGCCGTCTCCAGGGCGGGAATGATCCCCTCCAGCTCGCTCACCAGCCGCAGGGCCTGGAGGGCCTCATCGTCGGTGACGGCCAGATACTCGGCCCGGCCGACCTCGCGCAGGTAGCTGTGCTCCGGGCCCACGCCGGGATAGTCGAGGCCGGCGCTGATCGAGTGGGCCTCCTGCACCTGGCCCTCCTCGTCCTGCAGGAGCAGGCTCATGGCGCCGTGCAGCACGCCGACGCGGCCCTCGGTGATGGTGGCGGCATGGCGGCCTGAGGCCACCCCCTCCCCGGCCGCCTCCACGCCGACAAGGCGCACCGAGGTGTCTTGCACGAAGGGATGAAACAGGCCCATGGCGTTGGAGCCGCCGCCCACGCAGGCCACGAGCACATCCGGCAAGCGCCCGAAGGCCTCGGCGCACTGGGCTTTCGCCTCTTGACCGATGCAGGCATGGAAGTCGCGCACCAGCATCGGGTAGGGGTGGGGGCCGGCCACCGAACCGAGGATGTAGTGGGTGCTCTCCACGTTGGTCACCCAGTCGCGGATCGCCTCACTGGTGGCGTCCTTGAGGGTGGCGGTGCCGGCGGTGACCGGCTGCACCGTGGCCCCCAGCAGGCGCATGCGGAACACGTTCAGGGCCTGGCGGCGCATGTCCTCGGCGCCCATGTAGATCACGCACTCCAGACCGAAGCGGGCGCACACGGTGGCGGTGGCCACGCCGTGCTGGCCTGCGCCGGTTTCGGCGATGATCCGCTGCTTGCCCATGCGCAGGGCCAGCAGCGCCTGGCCGAGGGCGTTGTTGATCTTGTGGGCGCCGGTGTGGTTGAGGTCCTCGCGCTTCAGCCACAGGCGCGGGCCGCCCTCGGGCCGGCGGTAGTGCTCGGTGAGCCGCTCGGCCTCATACAGCGGTGACGGCCGACCCACATAGGTGCGCAGCAGATGGTCAAGCCGTTCGGTGAAGGCCGGATCGGCCCAGGCCTCGGCGGCGGCGGCCTCCAGCTCGGCCAGAGCCGGCATCAGGGTTTCCGGCACGTACTGGCCACCGAAGCGCCCGAAGCGGCCGGCGGCGTTGGGACGGGCCTGGGGCTGCAGGGCCTCCGGTCCGGCCGGAGTGCTGCTGAGCGGTGGAACGGTGCTGGTCACCAGGGGCCGGAGCTGTTGCGCCCAGCGTAGGTAGGGGCTGGGGTTGGGGGAGCCGGCAGGGCGGCTGACGCGTGACGATGGAGAGCGGTAGACGGACTCGAGCCCATGGCCAGGAAAGGTGGCTGGCAGGAATTCAGCGGCCCAGGCCTCCCCGCCGCCCAGCAACGCCCTGCGGCAGCAGCCCCTGGGGTTGCGAAGGCTCAACAGCGAGTGCGGGTGGAGCGCACCAGAGCCGGAAAGGGCGGCAAGCTCGTGACCGCCATCACCGGCCTGGAGGCGCCTGAGGCCGACCTGAAGGCGCTGCTCAAGCAGCTCAAGGCCGCCGCGGGCACGGGCGGCACCCTCAAGGACGGCGTGATCGAACTGCAGGGCGACCAGGTGGAGCCCGCCCTGAAGGCACTGGAGGGAGCGGGCTACCGGCCCCGGCAGGCGGGGGGCTGATCCCCCCGGCAACGAGCTCAGAAGCCCGCCTTGGTGAAATCGTCACCGATGTAGGCCAGGGGCAACTGATCACGCTCAGCCAGGGCCGCCGCAAAGCAATCCCCGAAGTTCAGCTGGGCCGGATGCCCCTGGCCCTTGCCGAAACGCTGGAAGATCCCGAGGGCGCGTTCTGCAAGATCCGCATCCACCGGCACCACATCGGGGTCAATCAGATCCAGCAACGTCTGCATCGGTTTGAGCACGCCCCGGCAGTAAGCCACCAGCAGCAGCTCCTGCAGGGTGCCTGCAGACATACGCAGCACTTCAGTCTGCTCCAGGGACTGCTGGTGTTGCTCCCACCCCGGTTCCCGCTGAAGGATCGCCAGCAGCAGCGACGTATCCAGAATCACGCCGGCAGGCCCTGCTCGTCGTAGAGGGACTCGGGCTTGAAGGGCCTGGCCGCCTCCGTGGCCTGCTCCTGCAGCAGGGGCAACTGGGCACTGAGCCGCTGCCGGCGGCGCAGGCGCCGCTGGCGCTGAAGCTCCAGCTCCAGGGCCTCCCGCACGATCTCCGTGGCGCCCCGGCCTGTGAGCTGACGCAGCTGCTCAAGCAGGGCATCCACTCGAGGGCTTTTGATGCTGACCGCCATTCCAGCAGCACAAGGTAGAAGGAGATTCTAGAATCAATATCGGACGACGGGGCAACCCTCCAGAGCCCGATGCGGGGCACAGGGGAGAATGGCCCGATCGAGCTCACCGCCCCGACCGCATGACCGCCAGCCCCGCCAGCAACCCCGCCTACGGGGCGCTCACCAGCCAGGGCAACAGCACCAACATCGTGTGGCACCACAGCACGGTGACCCGGGAGGCCAGGGCCCATCAGCACGGGCACCGCAGCGCGATTCTCTGGTTCACGGGCCTGAGCGGCGCCGGCAAGAGCACCCTGGCGAACGCCGTGAACTCGGCTCTGTTCGAGCAGGGGATGGCCTGCTATGTGCTCGACGGTGACAACATCCGCCACGGCCTCTGCAACGACCTGGGCTTCTCCGATGCCGACCGGGAAGAGAACATCCGCCGCATCGGCGAGGTGGCCAAGCTGTTCCTCGATGCCGGCGTGGTGGTGCTCACCGCCTTCGTGTCGCCGTTCCGCTCCGACCGCGACAAGGTGCGCGCCTTGGTGCCGGAGGGCGACTTCATCGAGATCTTCTGCGACGCCGGCCTGGAGGTGTGCGAACAGCGGGACACCAAAGGCCTCTACGCCAGGGCCCGCTCCGGCGAGATCAAGGAATTCACGGGGATCTCCAGCCCCTATGAAGCACCGGAGACACCGGAGCTGCGGGTGGAGACGGGCAAGCGCAGCCTGGAGGACTGCGTGAGCGCTGTGCTGGGGCTGCTCGAAGCCAGGGGGATCATTCCCCAGGCCAGCTGAGCTCCGGCCTTCCACGCCAGGCATCCAGGAACGTCTTGCCGCAACTCGCCACCGGCACCGCCAGCAGCAGCCCGAGCAGCTCACCGAACCCCAGCAGCGCCCCCAGGCGGGCGCCCAGGGGCAGGCTGATCAGCAGCCAGGCGGGCTGGAGGCCCACGATCCGGCCCATCAGGCGGGGCTGGATCACCTGGTCCACCACCTGGCCCACCACGATGGCGGCCAGCAGCACCTCCAGCCCGGTGCGGGGGTCGTTGAGGGCTAGCAACCCGCTCACCAACACGATCGTGAGCGAGCTGGCGAAGGGGATCAGGGTGGTGAAGCCGATCAGCACCGCGAACAGCACGCCATAGGGAATCGCCAGCGCCGTGAACACCAGGATCTGCAGGCTGCTGAGGATCAGGGCGAGCAGCACCTGGCCGCCGAAGTAGCCACGGAAGGTGCGCCCCAGGGTGTCCATCACCAGGGGACGCACCCCCGCCGGCAGCCAGAGGGCCAGGCCGGCGGTGATGGTCTCACCGCCCAGCAGCAGGAACACCGCCAGCACCAGCACGATCACCGTGTTGATGGTGAGCCCCACCGTGGCCCCCAGCAGGCTCAGGAGCCGCTGGCTGAGCTGGGTGGCCAGGGTGCTGAGGCGGCTGAGCAGGTCGCTGCTGAGGGTGCCGAAGTCGGACGGCAGCCCCTGCCGGGTCGCCCAGGCCTCGAGGTTGTCGAGCCACACCTGTCCGTGGGAGATCCAGCGCGGCAGCACGGCGATCAGATCACCGAGCTGCTCCACCAGACGCGGCCCCAGCCCCAGCAGCGCCAGCAGCAGCAGTCCCAGGGCCACCCCCAGCACCAGCGCCGTGGCCAGCGGGCGGGGCAGCCCCAGGTGCCGCAGCCAGCGGCTGGGAATGTCGAGCAGGAAGGCGATCAGGGCCGCGGTGACGAACAGGGCCGGAAACGGCGCCAGCGGCAGCAGCAGCTGGCGCAGCACCCACAGGTTCAACACCAGCAGCGGCAGGGCCAAGCCGGCCTTGATCCAGGGAGGCAGTTCCAGGCGGTCGAGCATGAGGTGAGCTCCGCTGGTGGGGATGGTGGCAGGGCAGGCTGCCATCAGCTTTTGCAGACCAGCGAATAGCCGCAGGAGGTGCGGTTGAGAATGCCCACCACCAGCTGCCGCACCCCCGGCGGCAGCCACTGAGCCCGGCCGGCGCTGGTGCGCTCGCCGCCCAGCAGCAGAAACGCCGCAAGCACGAACACGATCACGGTGTTGACCGTGAGGCCCACCGTGGCCCCGAGCAGGCCGAGCAACTGCTGGTTCTACAGGCTCGCAAGCTTGCTGAGGCGGGTGAGCAGTTCACTGCTGAGGTTGCCGAAGTCGGTGGGGATGCCCCCTGCTGGCTGGCCCAGGCTTCCAGTCGATCGACTCCACTTCAGCCTGGGCCAGCCAACCGGGAAGGGCCGCCACCAGCTCGCCCAGCTGCTCGATCCGCCGCGGCACCAACCAGATGGCTGCCAGGTCCACCAGCCCTAGCACCACGTCCCGAAAGTAGCGGCTAAAAGTGGGAGTGTTTCCCGAGGTGCTCTGTGGCGCTTGGTCGTCCGATGCCACCGCTGGTCCTCAGTGAGGAGGTTCAGCAGTTGCAGGCCCTCGCCAATTCCCGATCGCTACCGCATTCGATCGTCCAGCGCGCCCTGATCGTGCTGGCCTGCGGCGCCGGTGCAACCAACACAGCCATCGCCAAACGGATGGCCCTGACGGGCATGACCGTCGGAAAGTGGCGCAAGCGGTACCGGGAGCTGGGCCTGGAGGGCCTTCATGACGAGCTGCGGCCGGGTAGGCCTCGCACCTACGAGGACGACACGGTGGCCGAGGTGATCAACCGGGCCCTGCAGACCAGGCCGCCCGACGGCAGCACCCAGTGGTCGGCGCGCTCCCTTGCGGCTGCCACCGGAATCTCCAAAACCACCGTTCACCGCTGCCTGCAGACCTTCTCGGTCCAGCCCCACCGCAGAAATCGTTCAAGCTCTCAACCGACCCTTCTTTGTCGAGAAAGTCAGGGACATCGTCGGCCTGTACCTGAACCCGCCGGACAAGGCGATGGTGCTCGGCGTCGACGAGAAGACACAGATCCAGGCGCTGGACCACACCCAGCCGCTGCAGCCCATGGGTCTGGGCTACGTGGATGGGGTGACGCATGACTACATCCGCCACGGCACCACCACCCTGGTCGCCGCCTTGGACGTCGCCACCGGGGAGGTGATCACCCAGTGCAAGCCCCGCCACCGGCACCAGGAGTTCCTTGGCTTCCTGCGCCAGATCGAGACGTCCGTCCCCGAGGACCTGGACATCCATCTGGTGGTGGACAACTACTGCAACCACAAGCACGCCAAGGTCAGGTCCTGGCTGGCGCAGCGGCCCCGCTTCCACGTGCACGACACGCCCACCTACGCCTCCTGGTTGAACCAGGTGGAGCACTGGTACCGCTTCGCGGGCCTTCGGCTACGGGATCATCACCCAGCGGACCATCCGGCGGGGCAGCTTCTCCAGCGTCAAGGAACTGATCGCCAAAATCGAGCAGTTCGTAGCCGCCTACAACAAGACCAAGGCACCATTCAACTGGACCGCCACGGCGGATTCAATCCTGGAGAAGCTCCAGCGACTTTGCTCGCAAATCTCCAATACAGCATCCTAGCCCGCGAATCCAACGGTCGTTCGTCCGAGCGGCGGGCGCACGGGATCATATTGACGATCTTTCTATTGGCGTAGCCAGCATGGCATCGATCACTGCGCGGGCGGGATTTCGAGGCTGACCAAAGTACGGGTAGTAGTGTATCCCAAAATTGGCATAGGTGTTGAGCTCGATGATGGTAGCCCGATCCTTCGTCCCAAAGCCGGATGCCTGGAAGTCAACCCCCGCGACATTCAAGCCGGGAATGGCCTGAACCGCCCTCACGGCATCTTGACACACATGATCGGGCAGCATGTCTGTCACATCAAAGGCTTCTCCTCCGCAATGAACATTGGCAGCCTGGCTCAGGAGAACAACCTCGCCCCGCTCCGGTATCCAGACGGTCGGGTCGCAACCGTCAATTTCCGGGTTGGGAGGTAGGGGGTAAAGCCTATGATGGGGGTGCTTTGCCCGTTCCCAGTTCTTTTCGGCGATCAAGTCGGCCACTGTCGCTCTGCCGGTGCCAATGACATGGGCAGGCACCCTCGTCGTCGCACAGGCGACCCGGTCTCGTACCACGATGACGCGCAGATCGACGCCCGGCAGGTATTCCTCGACCACGATATACGGAGCGCTGCATTTTTCCATGATGGCCGCGACGGCCTTACGCCAGCCGTTGCGAAAATCCTCAGCGCTGCGGATGCGCGTGGTGATGCCCCGGCCGCCTGCCAGACTCACCGGCTTGACCACCACGCCGAAGCTCCTCTCCATGGCATATTCCTCAGCGGCCCCGCCTTGGCGCAAGGTGAACACCGCCTGCTCCGGTACCGGGCAGATGCCACGTAGCGCCTTCAGGGTGTAGTCCTTCCTGCAGCAAAGCCCGATTGCCTCGATCCCGACGAGGTTGGATATCATGTCCCTAAGTTCGCCAATGACTCGCCCTCCCCCCCCATCGACGATGCGACAGCTGCCCTCCCCCAAGGGCTCGAAAACCAGCCTCAATTCCCGGGCAGCCAGAAGGAACCCATCAAGGTGAATGTCTCCGCTCCAAGGGCGCGGTGAAGTAGCGGCAGAACGGTCACGTCCGACGATGAACCGTTTGATGAAGCTTTGAGCTTCAATAGCGCTCAGTTCTTCAGTCAGGACTCGCTTCGGCATCACCACCATACTCTCGCACATCAGTCGCTTACTGAACTGTGTGAAGGCCATTCCTCTACACGCCCTACCTACGCTTCCTGGCTCAACTAGGGGGAGCGCTGCTTTGGGATCATCATGCAGAGGGCCATCCGGCGCGACAGCTTCTCCAGCGTCAAGGAGCTGATCGCCAGGATCGAGCAGTTCGTGGCCCCCTACAACAAGACCAAGACACCGTTCAACAAGAGCCAATGCAGGGCGCAAGAGGATTGATCCACTGATCCTCTTCAAGATGCTGATTCTCCAGCAGCTTTTTAACCTCAGTGATGAAGAGCTTGAATTCCAGGCTAATCACAGGCTCTCTTTTGAGGAGTTTGTCGGGCTTGGTGTGATGAACAGCGTTCAAGATGCCACCACAGTCGCCTTCTTTAGAGAGCGACTCCGCAAGGAGGAAGTGATCGAGGAACTCTGCGAGATATTTGAGACATACCTCCGCTCCCAAGGTCTCCAAGCCCCTGCAGGTCAGATCATGGATGCTACTCTCGTCCCAGTTCCTAAGCAGCGTAATATCCGCGAAGAGAACAAGGAAATCAAAGCGGGGAGGCTGCCTCCGAAGGCTTGGATGAACACCCAGATCGAATGCAGCAGAAGGACTTAGACGCTCGCTGGGTCAAAAAGAACAGCATCAGTTACTACTGCTACAAGAACAGAATCTGCATAGGTGTTGATCATGGATTTATACGCAGCTATGCATTCACCCCTGCCAATGTTCACGACAGTCAGATGCTTTCACACCTGCTGGATCCAGAAAACAACAAGCATGACTATGTCTGGGCAGATTCCACGTATTCAGGTGAGTGCTTTTCTGATTTGCTGAATCTGGGAGGCTTTGAATGCCTGATCCAGGAAAACGGTGCTCACAATCATCCGCTTAGCGACGCAGCCAAAGAACTGAATCGCATCAAGTACTCAATCAGAGCTTGTGTGGAGCATGTCTTCGGCTTCATGTCCATGTCCATGGGTGGAAAGCTGACAAGGAAAATTGGACTGCAGAGAAACCAGACTTGGTGGGGCCTCAAGAACCTGACCTTCAACTTCCTTCGTTATCTCCGATGTTCTGTGCTTATGGCAGCTGTGCCATGAATCTCGCGGTGTAGCTCTGATGGCGCAGGAAGTTTCTTGAATGGCTGATACAAATCCTTCTGCCCTGCCGCCTCCTTGGCGGCTATTTTTGTGCGCCATGCCTACAAAAGGAAATGATTTTTCGAGGTGCTCTTCAGGACATCTAGACATATTGCAGGATTCCAGCAGATAGATCCAGGAGGATCCTGCCAAAAACCTCATCACCTGAGGTGAGGCTTAGAGTTGCCGTTTTGTTAGCATCATATACAACGACTCTCTCGCCTACAATGGCATAATCAAGTCTGCCGAAGTCCATATCATGCTCTTTTATAAAGGCTTGAATGGCTGGAGGGGACTTGCATGACAATAGAGTTCTCTCTATCACATTACTCCCCTTGATGACCCTTGAATGTGACTTAACCATCACATGAACCTGTTGATCACCAAAAAAAAAGCAAGATCTCATGCAGTATAGGCCAGCAGAGTCTATTTCTGGTAAAAACTTTTCGACTAATAAGCATGGATTCTGCCAGACTTCAGCAGGGACTGGTTGTTTCGATGGCAAAACTGGATAGTTGCCCTCGGAAATATATCGCACTTGCGACCAGTCTGCATTGACTAGGCTGGACTGATCATTATAGAGCTCTGACGGCAAAACTCCTTCGGTAGAGTCCAGCGCCTCAGGCAGGCCTCCGTAGTTGTTATTAGTCTTGATAATAACTGGTCCATCATAGTTATCATCCAGACTTAGAATAGATTGACTAATCAAGCGCTTAGAAATATCCAAACATCCCTTATTGAGAGTAAGCTTAGTATTTTTACAGGCCAGTAGATATTCATGCGTCACACAAGTTCGGTCTACATGCAGAATAGCTATGTCAGCTTGCGGACATTCGCCTAATCCTGCCACAGAAATACTATGACCATGGATTTCCCATCGCGTGCAAAGACGGTTGATTAGGTAGCGTGATGACCGAAAACCCAATGGGTCATCTGTAATGATGGCGATAGATGACATCACTAATATAACAGAATAATGACCGCGACTAAAGGGTAGAGCCGGATATCAAAGGGAAAGATCGAGGTCTCGGCTAGGAGCCGTGAAGAGTGCTCGGTTCATCTTTGGCTATCAATACTGTAGCCGAATCCTTGGAGACTGACAAGTGTCTTTTGATTGGCAGAAACCATGGTCCAGTGTTGTGCCCGTAGGCAAATTGGCAGAAGTCTCTAGTCGATAGGGAGCAAGTAATTCCCTGGCGGGTACTTGTCGATTTGATAAAGCCCCACTATACCCCATGAGCTGAGGCAAAGAGCCTATGCCCCCTACCTGCTGGCCGCGATGCTGTGGATCCTCCTGATGCATGAGTGCTAAGGCATCTGCGCGGCTGGGTGGGCGTCAGTGCCGCGGACACGGGAGAATGGACTTTCAGGCAACTCTGCCTCAGAAGGGGATCAAGGGTAACAGCCTAGGAAGAAGGGAAGCTCACGGTCGACTGGACCGTAGGCTCGCTGCACATAACTGATGTAGCCAAGAGCCGTGAGGTAAGCAACATCAGCATAAGCATCCTCACTGGTCAAATCACCAACATTCTCCACGTGATATTTGATGTTGCCTTCCACCATTTCGCAGAATTGCAGGCGCGCTTTGGGGTCAGAGGATAACCTGGGCGAGAAATACCTCTCAAGCACGCTAAACACCCTCACATAATTCGAGATATGACTGAACGAGGCACTAAAGGTTATCGAACCCAGTCTCTGCCGGTAGTTATAAGGAGTTCCTGGCACAAAAGCGATAGTTTTGGCGTTGGAAAGCGCCCGAGGAGTTGTGGCCAGGTCTGCGAAGAGGGTTGCGGGGAATGTGATTCCATGCTCTATGAATAGGCTCCTCCTCCAGAGCTTGTTCCAGAAGGCTGGCCTACAGAGTGCGAAGACATTGTCGCCAGGAGAGAGGTGGTGGATTCGCTCTTGGTATCCATACTCAGCCTCAACAACTCCTTCGGCAGAAACCTGCTTAAAACCGGTATTCACGATATCTGCCCCATACCGGACAGCCGCCTCGTAGAGACGCTCCATCATGACCGGATCAATCCAATCATCGGAATCCACGGATGCAATCCACTCACAGCTTGCCGCCGCCAAGCCACTATTGCGTGCCTCACCCTGACCCTTGTTGGTGGCATGGGTAATGAGCTTCATCCGCCCAGCAAACTTCCCCAGGTAGCTGCGCAACAGCTCAGCAGTTGCGTCCGTACTACAGTCGTCAACACAGATCAGCTCGAAATCCAGGAATGTCTGCTTGAGAATGGAGTCAAGACAAACGCTCAGATAGCTCTCAACATTGAAACAAGGAACCACAATGCTGATTTTCGGCTTCATGAGCATGGCAAGAGAACAGACGCAGAAGGAACCGGGTCAGCCCTGGTCATCCAGTCGGGGCGGGCAGGTCGTAAGGTAATGCGCAATCACCAGGATGGGCCTGGCCAGGTAAAGGCAGCGGTGCAAAGCCGGCAGGATCGAGAGATCATTCGCCATGAGCTGATCCCGCAGATGGGCTGCTTGCAGGCTGAGGCAATCCAGCAGCCACTTTCTGTGAGCGACGCCCCCTCCTGTCGGCAGGTAGTAATTTACTGTCAACTGTAGAGGCTGGCCCACGAACTGATCCTCCGGGAACGGAACCCTCGGATAACCGCCGGACGCGGCCCGTAGAATCGGCAGAGGCGGCATGCCGGCAGCCGGCTGGAGCTGAACCAAGCGCAATAAGATTTAGAAGGTGAGGATCGGCCGCCATCCCATCATACAGCGAATGCTGACGTAGTAGGTATATGCCAACAGTACCGCAATCATCCGCGGCTCATAGGCCTTGGCACCTCGCGGATTTCTAGCCTCGTAGACCGCATAGATTGGCCGATAGATTCAGCTCAGCCGCCAGATCCAGCAGGAAGAACACCAGGTGGTGCTCAGGCAGCCACTCCACCGGCGAGGGCGGCAGCAGCAGCGTCCACTCCGGGTTCCAGGGGCGGAAGGGTTTGGGCTTGCTCATGCCCGAGTCTCACGCCTAGATCGATTGCAGTTACTGGGATCTGGGCGGACTTGCTGCGTGATCTGGCCTTCTGGATTGAAGGCTACTACAACCGCGGGCGGCGCCATTCAACGATCAGTTACCTCAGCCCGATCGACTACGAGCAGCAGTTCATTGCTGCCCGTACACTCACCCCTGTAAACCTCTGATCGGTATCCACGAAATCGGGGGAATCACCAGGGCTGATTCAAAGCATCAGGATGGCTTCGGCTCTGGCTGACGCATCGCCATCGGCAGCAATGCCGTGATGTCGTGCATGACCGCCTGCATGCCGGCCCGAATCGACTGAAAACCGGCCAGCCGCAGCAGGTCAAGAGCTGCCGTGCGCAGCGTGGCCATCACACCAGCGCCATTGCCGCGGTAGCGGTGGGCGTCCTCGTGGAGCTGGGTGTCACGGATCCAGAGCCACCCCTCAATGCTCCTGCGGTCGCACACCAGTTGCAGCAGGGCCTCTGGGGTGGTGCGGATGCTGTTGAGAAACAGGTACTGCACCTGAAACGGTTTGCCGTCTCTGGTGCCGGTAGCGGTCATCTCCACAATCCAGCTGGTGGCAACCCAGCTCTCGCGGATGTGCTGCGGTGCCTCCTTTGCCCGCAGCGTCCAGGTGATGTCGCCGCCATGGCTGATCTCCTGATCCGTTGCCCCAAAAGGGATCGTGCGCTTTCCCTGGAACTGGCTGGCAATCTGGCGATGCAGGATCCGTTGATTTACTTTGACCGTCAGGAGGAAGTCGGCCCCCTGCTCATGGAGGAGTTGAAAAACGGGCGCTGGGTATGCAGCGCATCCGCCTGGATCAGCACTCCGCCCAGATCCAGCTCGCCGAGCAGCTATTTGAGCAGCGCCCGCTCGTGGTTCTCACCGGTGGGGTAGCAGGCCTGGCTGATCGCCACGCCCAGGGCAGCGGAGTAGAGCGTCACCTGGGCAATGAAGGCGGAGCCGCCGCCGGGCGTGGGCTCGATCGAGCCCCTGAGGGTCTTGCCATCACAGATCAACTGGTCGAAATCGCCGGCTCCACCAGGGATCTGGGCGATCGTCCAGTCACGGATGGCGGCGCACAGTGCCGCGACGTCCACCTGCAGGAAGAAGTAGCGGAGCGAAGAATCCGAGGGCGGACGGCGCAGCTCAAGACCCAGCCCCTCGGTCTACACGCTGTGGTGGCGGATCGCAAAGCGTTCCAGATCCCGCAGGCTCTGGCAGCCACTGAGGATGCCCGGCCAAGGCCTATTAGAAGTCTGTCCCAATAGGCTTGGCGGTGGCGCCCCGCCTACGGTGTCTTGCGCGGGACCCGCTTCTGCCCCTTGGCCCTTGAGCCCCCGCCACGCCTGCTGCTGCAAGCGATCTGATCAGTTTTGTCAAGGCGCTGGCGGACTGCCGGATGCGCCGTGGCATCCGCCTTCCGCAGTGGTGGATGCTGCTGGTGGCGATCCTCTCGATCCTGAACGGCCAGGGCTCGCTGGTGGGGATGGAGCGCTTTGCCAAACGGCACCGCAAGACGCTCAACGAGCTGCTGGGCACTGATTTCGGTAAGTCACCGTCGGATTCGACCTTCCGGTTGCTGCTGGCCAAGCTGGATGTGGAGGGCTTTGAAACCCTGTTGCGTGACTGGATGGCGGCCCAACCTGGCGTGGCCGAGGAGGTCGACACCTTGGTGTGTGAAGGCAAAACCCTACGGGGTTCCATCGACGAGACCGCTCCTGGCGCAGCGCATTTCATTGCTCAGGTCAGCCTTGACTCCCAGAGCCTGGGTGTGGCGATCGCCCAGACCACCTACGCCACCGATGGCGGTGGCGAAATCCAGACGCTGCGCCAGTTGCTGGAGGCGGTGGAGCTCGAGGGGGTGCTGGTGCAGGCCGACGCGCTGCATGCCAACCGCCCTGTTTCCTATACCTCGCCCAGCGGGGCGCCGACTTCCTGATCGCCGTCAAGCACAGCCGCCGCAAGGGGTTTCGGCTGATTCGCGACCGGCTCAGCTACGGCAGGCGGATCCCATGGCGCACCAGCAAACGGGAAGTGAAATGGGGCCGTGACATCACCTGGACCCTGCGGGCGATGCCGGCGCCGGCGTGGGTGGAGGGGCAGTGGCCGGGGAGTGCCACGATCATCGCCGTGGGCAGCCGTGGCTTCCGTGAGGGGAAGCCGACCGCCAAAACCCGCTACTACGTCTTTACTGAGCGTACCTATCGGTGCGACACGAGTTTGCGGACTGGAGCCGATGCCCTGCTGCGCCATGTGCGCCAGCGCTGGTCGATCGAGAACAGCTGGCACTGGGTGCGTGACGTGCCGCTGCGAGAAGACGCACACCGCTACCGGGAGGACAACGGCGTACAGATCCTGGCCACGCTGCGCAGCCTGGCGATCAATGCCGTGCGGCTCGACGGGATCTGGTCGATCACCGAGGGCAGGGCCGCCCTCGCTTACGACATCAAGGGCCTGCTCAGGCTGTTGGGGTGGCGGGAGCCAGCGGAGGAACAGCCCTCGGGATGACTTCTAATAGACCCTGGATGCCCAGCACCGCCACCAGCAGCAGATACCAGGCCGGAAATCGAACACCTCGCCGCATCCGCACATCCGGGATCGCCTTGAGGTAGCTGATCAGGTCGAGATCGGTTGCGGCGGAGGAGCTTTCGGGCAGAGGGAGGAGGCCATTCCGCCGACCTCGACCCATGCTCGCAGCCCCGGCAAGAGCGCATGTGACACACTTTGAATCACCCCTGAGCACTGCCCGATACGCCAGACGGGAAGCTACAGGATCTGGTGGAGACAGCCAAGCCCCACATCCGCGCCAAAGGTGAGCATCCATTTCGCGTGATCAAGCAGCAGTTCGGCTTTCCAAGACGCGACTGAGGGGCATGGTGAAGAACCGCTGCAAGGTGAATGTTCTGGCTGCGCTGACGAATCTGTTCCTAGTGCAGCGTCAGCTGTTTGCGACTCCATGATCAGGAAAGTAGTGTGCCCGAATGCGGCCATGCACGGGTTCAAGGCAGCGAAAAGGGGGATATCAAGATCATCGTGATTGGGCACAGATCAGTCCCTGAGCACAGCCGGAGGAGCAATCCGGTGATGCCTGATCTCAGGAGCCGCTCAAGCCCCTGTTGCTCAGAGCTTCCCTAAGCGCCTATCTTTAAGCATGACAACATCTCACGCTCACGCAGATGACCAGATCCTTCCTAGGCCTCCGCAAGAAACCATAAGCTCCGTGACCCGAGTAACGCCTAGATCCATTGTTGGCCAAAGAATTCCTTGAGTTCCGCGATCAGGGAAGCCATTAAAGCTATCGCAAAAACGCATTGCACACATTCAAGTTCTTATGATCACTATTGTGAACACGGGTGGATTGGCGAACAGAATGCAGGCGATAGACGCCGCACTCTCGCTATCAAAAAAAACAGGGCACGATCTCACTATTCCGTGGGTCGTGGATAACAGGCTTTTCCCATGCAAAGCCGACGAGCTGTTTGACCTCACGAGATTCCCAGCCAAGTTTCTATATATCTATGCTCACTCTAAATCCGGGAGGGATGCCATGAGGGAGTATCTTGGTCGTGCATCATTTGACAAAATATGCGATCATGACAATTATCACTGGAATCGACACGATCAAGCGAAGTTTCGGAGAAGTGTCAAGAATCATCGAGCCTTCACCAATGTGCCAAGTGTTTGCATTAGGACGTGGCAACACTTTTACCCAAGCAGGCAGCCGTATTGTCACTTTGTTCCTCAAGAACACCTTTGCTCAAGAGTGGAGACACTCGCGAAGAGATTCACCAATACTGTCGGTGTACATGTACGCCGAACCGACCATAGAGTCGCCCGAGCCAGTACCAAGATAGACTATATACTAGCAGCAATGGATGACCTCGCCAAGAAAGGTATTTGCGAAAGCTTCTATGTCGCAACAGACACTCCCAAAGCAAAGGCGCTCATGTCCAAGTATTTTGATATAATCACTGCGGATGCCCCCTTGTGCAGGAACAGCAAGGAGGGAATATTCGGAGCACTCGTCGACTTGTACGCTTTGTCCCGGACAAAGCTGATTATCGGCTCGTACGGTTCAACTTTTTCTCAAGTTGCCGCCAGGATCAGGAACAAGCCCAGGATCCAGATAACAAGACAACAAGCTGTACTTGCAAGACTGGGAATGCTTGGGCCTTGCTATTATCCATTGAGACTTGCGCGGATCCTATTGAAAGATACCGAGTCGCCACTGATGTCGTAATACCTCAAGGGAGTGCAAAGACAGGTAAGCTTGCGCAACCCTCAGATTTGTATCAATGCAAGATATGAAGTGCCAGGCCTCTTAGGCGGATCCGCCCTGCCCGATCAACTCATCCATTGGCTGGGGCCCCTGCAGTGTTGTAACCCCCACCCCGGCTCCGCCGGGGTGGGCCGCGCATCTCAGGCGATCGGTTCCAGGGCTGACAGTGCACGGGTTGAGCAGGCCCGTTTCCCTGGTCGAGTACCACCTCAACCAGACGAACCATGCCCAAGTCCAATCGTGCCGGAGTCAACCGGGCGCCGCTACTGGATGGGCAGCAGCGACGGGGAGCTGATCCCTGAACTGGCCCGCCATGGCCGGCAGCAGCTGATCGAGCTTGAGCTCGCCGCTTTTCTGGGCGCTGACAGCCATGAGTGCACCGAGGAGCTTTCGGGTACCAGATCTGGCCTTCTGGATTGAGGGCTATTACAACCGCGAAAGTCGGCACACATCAGTCGGCTATCGCAGTCCGATCAACTACGAGTAGCAGTTCATCGCTACCGGCACACTCACACCTGTGAACCCCTGATCAGTATCCACCAGATCGGAGGAACCACAATCCGGAGAACCAACCTGCTGGAGCGGGTAAACGAGGAAATCAAGCGCCGCAGCCGCTTGGTAAGGATCTTCCCCAATGACGCCACGATCGACGCCGGGGTGCCGGCGCCAGCACCCCAGGCTGCACAGACCCCTCAGGCTGACAACACATCCACAATCGGAAGAGAGACTTGAGAGGTCAATCGTCCCGACTGGTCGTGGGGCAACGCGGCGCATCTCCCATTCCGCAATTACAGCCCGTCATTTCACCCTGTTCACTCTCCGATCAGGGCATTAGGGCCTCGGATGTTACACCACGCAAAGGGACACGGCCGCGACCTCCTTCGGGAGAAGAGTGTGGTTGTCAAGAATCCTGCGCGTATCCGCGCGCATTCAGTGCACAACGCTGTCATGCACGACATGGCTAGGATCAAGACATCACATTGACCAATATGCTAGTATAAAAATGTTGAGTCCATGAACCTGCTCCAACAAGAGGGTAGGCAATTGCTTTTCGATGCTGGCCCCAGGAGATGACTGATCGCAACAAGTCTCTGTCATTCGTCCTTCCTCTAGCTCTCCAGGGGACGGGGCGGGACCATCACGATCTTGGGCGGGCTCATCTGCTGCTCAGATCATTGGAACGCCAACTTCAATCGAGCGACATCCGTGAAGTTCTGGTTGTGACACGGGATGACGAAGCGTCATTAATCCAAGAACGGCTGAAGAGAAGCCATCCTGGACTTCCACTCCAGTTTCTAAGGGAGACGCTGCTCTGCCCTCTATTCGCGGAGAATCCACTGACAGTGAACCTCTGGCCACGTCGGAATACAGGTTGGTTCAGGCAGCAACTGATCAAACTGGCTGCCTATCAACATGTGACAAGTGAGTTCTACATGGTCTTAGATGCCGATGTAATTTTTGTGCGTCCTTTTCGCGGCCATGATCTGATCCTTGGCAAGCAGGCTCTCTTCGGCACCATCACAGCTGATGCGCTGAGGCGGTTGTTCCTTGATGAGGTGGCCGACCACGAAATCAACGTCAGGCGACACCGAATCGGCCAAGCAGAATCGGTACTGGCACTCAAGCGCCCTGAAGCCCATCAGGGCTACTTTTACAGCGAAACACCTGTGGTACTGAGTACACACATCGTGGCGGCCATGGCCAGCCATCTTGAGCACACCTGGCACAACGAATGGCAGCGCGTACTGATTGATAATCTCCCGTGGACGGAATTCAATCTCTACGGCGTCTTCGCAGAAGCGTCGGCAATGCTTGATAAGCATCACATCATCGGAGGGCTTGACACCGTTCTGCGTCTGTCGAAGAGTCTTTGGAGACAGGCTTCCGATTACCGAGAGCCAATGGACCTTGACCGCTGGGATGTAGAAGCTGCGTTCGCTGCCGATGCACAAGGAATTGCCATAGTGGTGCAGTCTTATCTCGGATACACAGCCGATGCAGTGATGGAAAAGGCATCCCGTTGTTTCGCAGAAGGTCAGTAGTCAAGGCACGAGTGTCTGAACACTGCATTCAGTTACGATAAGCTCAGTGCAGCACAGCAGTCTGACTCAATGGATGGCCTCGCCCGTGGTGTGATCCTCAGCTATCACCGCATCACGGTGCCAGGACCCGATCCTTGGGGCATGCGCGTGACGCCAGCACGCTTTGCAGCCCAGATGGGCGTTGTGGCGAACTGTGCGGAGCCCGTCAGCCTGCGTGAACTCGCATCAGAATCCAGTGGCACTCCGCAACACCCGGTAGTAGCCGTCACGTTTGATGACGGCTACTTGGACAATGTCATCGAGGGCTTTCCTATACTGGACATGCACAAGGTTCCTGCTACGATCTTCGTGGCATCGGGCTATACCGGGCAGCAACATTTCTGGTGGGATATCCTCGAGCATGTATTTTTGACACCCGGCACTCTGCCGGACCATCTGACCTTGAGTCGTCACGATAGGAGCTTGAATCTTGAGCTAGGAGAGGCTCATCACTACTCCCAGGCTCAGTATCAACAAGACTGCATTCACTTTCAGTGGAAAGGCAAGCCTGGCACCCGCATGCGGGCATACTTTCAAGTTCATGAATATCTATCACAATTCCATGTCGAAGCACGCATCGAGTTGTCCCATGAGATACTAGCGTGGGCAGGAGGCGCCCGTCATGCTGAAGAACAAATACGCATCACCCGCCCAATGTCTTCCCAGGAGCTGATTGACATCAGCGCCAACCCTCTCGTGTCCATCGGCGGGCACACCGTGAACCATCCCATCCTCGCGACTCTGGACCCCGCACACCAGACAGCCGAGATCCTCGGCAACAAGACCTATCTGGAGAGCCTGCTGGGAATTCCTGTGGATACGTTTGCCTATCCCCATGGGTCTGTCACTGATCAAGCCCTAGCAGCTCTAAAGAACGGAGGGTTTGTAGCGGCCTGCACCACACGGGAGCGCGCTGTCACGGTCGGCTGCAGCCATTTGAAATTGCCACGACTCACCGTTAAGGACTGGGAAGCAGACGAATTCCAGCAGCGTATTGAAGAGGTTCTATTTCGGCGATGAAGCCAAGAGTTTCTGTAATCGTTCCCGCGTTCAATGTTGAACCGTACCTTGTCCAGTGCCTAGATAGCTTGATCCTGCAGGACATAAATCGCATCGAAGTGATTGTAGTCAACGATGGTTCCACAGATGACAGTGGACAAATTGCCATGCGCTACGCAGAAAGCTATCCGTGGGTACGCCTTATCAATCAGGAGAACCGCGGCCTCTCAGAAGCCCGCAATGTCGGCATGGAGTACGCCAAGGGAGAATATGTGGGATTCGTGGATGGCGATGACTGGATCCACCCCAGGATGTATCTTCATATGTGTCGCGCAGCGGACAAGTCTGGGGCTGATCTTGTGATCACCAACGGATGCCTCTACAATAACACAACCCGTGAGCTACGACCAATCCAAGACCACAAGGTTTGGACCCAGATCAAGAACAAGAATTCAGTCTTCAATGCCCGCGAAACAACCGAACTCTTCCGTCTCGACACTTCTGCCTGCAAACGTCTGTACCGCCGCAGCCATCTGAAGCGCCTTGACTTCAGATTTCTCCCCAGGGTGATCTTTGAAGACGTACCAGCCCACTATAAGCTGCTCCTGCACACAGACAAGATCGCATTGGTAGATCGGCCTTACTACTATTACCGAACGGATCGCCCTGGTCGCATCACGGCGATTTCCAACGAACGACTGTTCAATGCTTTTTCCGTGCTTGAGGAGGTCTGCCAAGAGCTTGAGGCTTCGCAAGCATCTATTGACATCTGGATATCGTTCCTCTGGTTCCAGAGTTGGATTTTACGTTGGCTCAGGAAACAGATTCAGCCGAGCAGCAGGGCTGATGAGTTTGACGCCATGTCAATGGAACTGGCAACAACATTCCCAGCCGATGCCGTCTCTGCCTTCGCCTCGCGCTTCCCCGGGGACAATGAGGCGATCCGCTACATCGCGTTGCAAACATCCGCTGCGCTGGGTGAAACCAGCCTGACCCGTGCCCGGCTGACACCGCCTGGTCACAAGAGCTTGAATCTAGGCAATGATCCAATTGGCTTTTTCAACAAGGATCCAAACACCTTCATGCCTGATGTGTGGGGCTGGCTGATCATTGAGTATGAAATTCGGTCTGTACTCGATATAGGCTGTGGAATTGGCACCAACCTTCAGTGGTTTGATGAGTACGGATTGGAAGTGCTTGGTGTTGAAGGCCATCCCCGTGCCGTCACCGGTTCCCTGTTGCCAGGTGCCGTGGTGCAACACGACTTCTGCACAGGACCCTGGGCTCCTGATCACACCATTGACCTATGTCTGTGTACGAAGTTCGCCGAACACGTGGAAGCGCGCTTTGAGGACAACTGGATGGCAGCAGTTGAGAAATGCCGTTTCCTGCTGCTGGCGGCTGCTCCACCGGGACAAGGTGGCTATCATCATGTAAATGAGCAACCTGACGCGTACTGGATCCAACGATTAGAGAGCCGGGGACTCCTCCATCAGCCAGATGTATCGGCGCGTCTTCAGAAGACTTGCACAAGAAAACCAGCGACATGGGGGCGCAACACTCTGCTGTTCTTCCACAACAGGCGCCTTCGGCAAGCACCGGACGTGGTGGCCTTCTCATGAACCCCGACGTTCTGCAACGGCTTCAAAACATCGGTCTACAACCGGTCGACGATGCTGGGTCCAAGGGGTTCAAGCCCACGCCAGGAGCAGTGCTGGCTTTTAGCTGCGTACGCAATGAACTGTTACGCTTACCATACTTTCTGAAGTACCACAGGGATCTTGGAGTTGATCACTTTTACGTGGTTGATAATGGGTCGAATGATGGCAGCACGTCCTACCTCTCACAAGAAGCTGATGTTAGCCTCTATTCAGCTGCAGGGAGTTACGCCGACAGCCACTGTGGAGTTCTGTGGCTGAACGCCCTGCTGCACGCACATGGCCAGGGTCATTGGTGCTTGATCCTCGATGCAGATGAGCTATTCGTCTACCATCAATGCGAATTCCGGACAGTCCAAGAATTGACTGCTTGGTTAAGCCAGATAGGCGGCAACGCCATGCCGGGCTTTCTAATCGACATGTATAGCAATACGTCCATCCAGAGCACTCGGTATAGCGGTGAAGGATCGTTTCTTGACGTGTGTTCCTATTTCGATGTTGACACTTACTATGCATACACCCCTGAGGGATTGCCAGCACGAGGGGGGCCACGGCATCGTCTCTTTTGGCAGGGACGGGAGCGCACAAAGCCAGCACCAGTACTCCACAAGACGCCGCTGGTTCGCTGGAACGCCTCAATGAACCTGGAGGCCTCAACCCACAGAATCCAAGGCATTGAGCGATGTCCAGCAACCTGCGCTATTCTTCACTTCAAACTGTTTTCAGACTTTGTCACGACTACATCCGTCGAAGCTGTGCGTGGAGAGCACTGGGACAACGGCTATCAATACAGTGTCTACAATGAGGTCATGAGGGCCAACCCTTCGCTAAGTGGCATGTATTCTGGTTCTCAGCTTTACCAGAACAGCCAACAACTAGCTGACATGAAGCTGATCTCCACGCTTTGGGCCTGTGATTCTGCACCAGACGTGGAGTGAACCATGCTCTTAGCGATGACGCTACTCGTGCGGGATGAGGAAGACATTATTCAGGCAAATATCGATTATCACCTAGCCCAAGGAGTCGATTTCTTCATCATTACTGATAATTTATCAATCGATCGCACATCAGAAATCCTCGAGAACTACACCTCAAGTGGGAAGTTCTGGATCATTCGCGAGCACAGTGACGACTACAACCAGGGCATGTGGGTGACCCGGATGGCCAGGCTCGCTGCCGACCATGGTGCCGATTGGGTGATCAACTCAGATGCCGATGAATTTTGGTGGCCCATCCATGGCAATCTCAAAACGTGCTTTGAACAGATCCCTCCTGAAGTCGGGGTCGTTGAGGTGCAACGGCATAACTTTGCCTGCATACTTGGAGACGATCCCTTCTGGAGCAGGATGATCTGGCGAGAGAAGATCTCGCGCAACAGCAAGGGTCAGCTGCTCCCATCTAAAGTGGCGCATCGGAGCAGTGCCTGCGTTGAAGTCAAGCAGGGCAACCATGCTGTCAGTGGTGTTGAACCCGATGAGATCGGGAAGGCTCCACTGGAAATTCTCCACTTCCCTCTGCGAAACCCTAGCCAGTTCATCAACAAGATCCGCAATGGCGGTGCCGCCTACCAACGCAATGCAGTGCTGGGTTCGAACGTGGGGGGTACCTGGCGGCAGCTCTATGAGGAGCTGGAGCGGCATGGCAACCTGGATACCTATCTGGCGGCCTCCATCCATGATCCGCAGCGGCTGACCAATCGCCTGGGAACGGGCGAGCTGATTCCTGACCGGCGGCTCGCAGACTTTCTCCTGCAACTGTCTCCTGCCAGCCAATGAGTGGACTCTTCATAGCTGCTGAGCCAGGCCTGCCTGGCGCATCAAATTTTACGGAGTGCGCGTTTAAACTCTCCGGATCAGCCTTCAACAGGATGCACAGTTGATGGATGCCAAGACCCTCCGCTTTGACTTCGGCGACATCGGCATGAAGCCGATCACCCAGGACTGGGGCTTTTCCCGCGGGCTGCCTGTGGATCGCCGGTACATTGAACAGTTCCTCAGCGACAGTGCTTCGGTGATCCAAGGACGTGTCCTGGAATTTGGCGACTGCAAATACACCAGGCTGTACGGAGGGGAGCGGGTTAGTCAAAGCGATATACTGGACAACAACAACAACAATCGAAAGGCCAACATCATTGCCGATATCACCAATGCTTGTTCAATCGAGAGCAATACCTACGACTGCTTGATCGTTACTCAAGTTCTGGTGTTAATCCGAGACTATGAAGAGGCCTTGGCAGAATTGATCCGCATTCTGAAACCAGGTGGTACTGCTTTAATCACCGTGCCGGGCATTTCCCAGATCAGTCCGTTACCAACTGAGGCCGCTAATTGGAGCTGGAGTTTCTACCCAAACACAATGCGCTCCCTCTTAGAGATGGCTAGATTTGAACATGAATCCATTAAAATCGCTAGTTACGGAAACCTCAAGACAACAATCGCCTTCCTCGCCGGCCTAGCTCAGGAAGACCTCGAGCAACGTGATTACGAATTCAATGATCCTCAATATCCACTAATTGTTGCAGCCTTGGCAAGAAAGCCTCACCTGAGGGCCCTTCAATAATAGTCCCATGAGAGCCCCATTGGTTTCAATTGTCACCATCTTCTTCAACGAGGAGAGATTTCTGCAAGAGGCTATTACTAGTATTTATAAGCAAGATTTTGATAGCTGGGAACTATTGCTGGTTGACGATGGCTCACAAGATGCAAGTAGCGACATAGCACGCGCGGCGGCACGGGCACACCCTCATCGTGTGCGCTACTTCGAACACGCAAACCATGTCAACCTCGGGATGAGCGCATCCCGCAATCTCGCCCTTGCGCATGCTCGGGGAACCTACCTGGCCTTTCTTGATGCCGACGATATCTGGGAAAGCACAAAGTTGTCCGCGCAGACAGCAGTGCTCCAAGGTGCACCGCATCTAGGAATGACCTATTGCGCCACCAAATATTGGTATGGCTGGACAGGTCAGGAGATCGATTCAGAGCGTGATCATCTTTACCTTCCAGTGAACCGAGCCATTGAACTGGCACCACCCCATACCCTCACAGAGTTAATGAAAGGAAGCATTCGAGTCCCATGCATGGGAAGCGTACTGACCAAACGGAATGTACTTCAGCAATGTGGTGGATGGGAGAACAGCTTCCGTGGTCTTTATGAAGACCAGGTTATGATCAGCAAAGTATTAATGACGACTCCCGTGCGGGTCACGACAGACTGCCATGACCGTTATCGTCAACATGACGACTCATGCTGCACAATTGCGTACAGAGATGGTATCGATGCCAAATACCACCGTCAGTATATTCGTTGGCTCTATGGCTATGTGACTTCGCATCCAAACACCGACGAAGCACTCCTAAGCCTGGTTAAGAAGAAGTTTGAGCGGGCAAACTGAACCTCAATTCAAAGGGTGGGATCAACGTAAGCCGTCGTTCCTCGTCACCGGCGGCGCCGGCTTTATCGGCAGCCACGGCTGCGCGGCGATGCTGGAGCTGGAGATGTCCCTGGTGGTGCTCGACAGCCTGGTGAATGGCTCGATCGCCATGCTGGAGGCGGTGGCCCAGCTGGCAAGTCTGGCTCGCGGTAAAAAACCACACCTGGAGGCATCCCCGGAACAGTGCCAGCCTCCGCTTTGTTCGCGGGGACATTCGATCAGCAGATGATCTCGACCAAGCCCTTCGCCTGATCGACGCTCCCACGAGCTGCGTGCTGCATCTCGCCGGATTGAAGTCTCCCGCAGAGTCCCTGAACCAGGCGTTCGACTACTGGGGCGTGAACGTTGCAGGCACGCTCAATCTGATCGAGGCCATGCGACGGCACGGATGTCGGCGGCTGGTCTTCAGCAGCTCGGCTTCGGTGTACGGGCCGGCCCTCCCATTCCCCGCTCAGGGCTCTGATGAGGAGACCGTCAGCACCGGCTACGCCGGTGCTGACGGTCTCCTCGGGATTTACACCACTCGGCGGGGCACCCCCGATGGACCCGATGCAAAGGCGATGCTGAAGGATCTTGCCGAGGGATACTTCTGAGCCGGGAACGCCGTTGCGCTGCAGAGCGCACCGCGCGGTGCGACAGGGCCATCGTGGTCCTGCAGGAGCGTACCGGGCCTCAGAGCGCGTGGCCTGCCAGGTGGTGGGCCAGCACCGCAGCAAGCAGCGCCACAACGGCAAGGTCGAGCGGTTCATCCAGACGCTGTGCCGGGAATAGGCCTGCAGCGTGCCGTTCCAGAACTCCGAGGAGCGGAACCGCTGGCTGTCCCTGAACCTGGCGATCTGTAACCGCCTCAGGAAGCACTCGGCCCTCGGCTGGGGCTCACCTCAGCAGCGACTTGTCGAGCTGCGCTGCTGTCGAACCTGTTGAGACACAACATCTAGCTGCGCTTTCGGCACGGTCTACAAGAGATTGAAGGCAGAGTATGCCCGGCAAGGCTGCCAGAAAGCCCCCTGGATCATCCGACCCGCGGCCTTGGTCATGCCTAGGTGGTCGTAGGAGACAACCAGCCGCACCCGAGGCAAGCCGAGCTCTTTAAGCCCCATTGCGCACGGCAGCGATGAACCTGTTGCGAAGGACCAGTTTTCAGTCCATACGGGCAAGAATGCAGGCGGTGATTCAAGACATTAAGACTCTACTGAAGATGGCACGGAACGAGGCAGCGCCAAGGGTATGTTGATGATTTTTATCCGCCCTGTCCTGCAGGCAATCCTCCTGTGCATCCGCACTCTGCTGAGCCGTAGACAGGGAGCGTGTTTTGGTGGTCGTCATCATCGATGGACACTGTGGTGGCCATGGCGTGATACTACCTGGCCTGTCCACGAAATCGGGCGAAACCCATGCCGAAGAACCGCATGTAGGTGAACGTCTTGGTGGCACTGACAAATCTGTTCGTGGCCCGGCGTGATTGCCTTGCGACTATTTCATCAGAGGTGTAGGGGACCAGGCCAAGATGATGTACAGGTGCAATCCAGCATAGGTATGACATCGAATTCCCTCGATTGGGCACAGATCAGACCCTGAGCACAGCCGGAGGAGCAATCCACCGATCACCGATCTCAGGAACCGCTCAAACCCTTGTTGCCTAGAGTGCCCCCCGAGCCCAGCAAAGTCTCTTGACCCGCCCATGACAAAAGTAAGCATCCTGGTGCCTTGCTTCAACGTCGAAAAATACTTGAGACAGTGCCTGGATTCAGTTCTATCCCAAGACTTTAGTAGTTATGAGGTGATTTGCGTAGATGATGGAAGCACAGATGACACGGCAAACATATTATCAGCATACGCACATAATTTTTCGAATTGCTTAAAAGTTATCAGACATCCAGCAAATCTCGGCCTTGGGCCCGCTAGGAACACTGGAATTGACAGTTCGGCAGGGGAGTTCATTGCTTCAGTTGACTCTGACGACTATATCGAAAAAAATATGGTAAGCAGACTTTACAAAGCGGCAATGTCAAATAAGACCGATATTCAGAATATCGGATACCAAGAAGTGGACGATAGCGGCGAGGGTCATGACAGATACCATTACACGGACCGACTTGTTGTTAACTCACCTAAGGTCAATCCACTAAACCTCTGCTGGCCCTCATTCTGCAATAAGCTTTTTCGGGCAGAGTTTCTTAAGACGAGCGGCATACGGTTTCCGGATCGAAGGCATTCATTTGAAGATCTTGCCACCATTCCTCGATGGGTAAGTCGTGCGACAAGGATTGGCTTCACAAGTGGCACTCCATACAAGTATAGGCAGCGGAGAGATTCTATGGTTAAGCAAGCATCGGCAGACAGGATTGGCGACTACTTGCTAGCTTTTGACACGCTTAGGAAGCACTTCTTACCACAAATCCACAGCAGTGCGAACTTTAGGCAGAAATTCATGAATCTTGTTCACGAACATTTGACGTGGCATTTGCAAATTACGCAGTGTGGAGATTTGGCGGACACATTTTATAGTAGCTTGGTCAAGGGCGTAGGGGAAGCCTATGTGAAAAGCATGGTTACTGCTTATGGCCACACTGAGCCCCAGCGAGCGAACGACAGCCCCTAGAGCAAGGATCCATAACGTGCCATTCTGAGAGCTACTACTCGTTTGGATGTCAGAACATCAAAAGCCTGAGTAAACTCTTTTTAGGAGGTAGAATTGTATTTTCAGGACCATGCAACTCTGCTAGAGCAAGTCATCTCGGTCTGCCCTGTACACCAATTTTCCCAAGGGAAGGAATATGAACCCCACCCATGGCACCGATCTCTAGGACATAATCGACCTGCGCTTGAAACCATTAAGGAGACCATGGAAAACCCAGCCCGACCACGGGGCAATGGTGCTGTGATCACAGGCCTGGACTGGGGTGATGGGCGGTAAGCAGCTGGGATTCGGCGATTACGAGCAGACCACCGCCAGGAAGCGCACCAAGCGGGAGACGTTCCTGGCTGAGATGGACGCGGTGGTGCCATGGCAGGACCTGATCGCTCTGATCGAGCCCCATTACCCCAAGACAAGCAGCAAAGGCGGCCGCCCGCCTTATCCGCTGGCCACCATGCTGCGGATCCACCTGATGCAGCAGTGGTACTCGCTGAGCGATCCAGCGATGGAGGATCCCTTGATCGAGGTGCCGACGATGCGCCGGTTTGTGGGGATCGACATGCTCAGCGATCGGATCCCCGATGAGACGACGATCATGGCGTTCCGGCACCTGCTGGAGAAGCACAACCTCGGCGAGCAGATTTTCGAGACCGTCAAGGCCAATCTCAGGGAACGGGGCATGGCCATGAAGCAGGGCAGGACCATCGATGCCACCTTGATCACCGCCGCCAGCTCCACCAAGAACAAGGCTAAGGACTCAGGCCTGATCCACTCCGTCGTCACCACTGCCGCCAACGTGCATGACCTCACCCCAGCCGCTGAGCTGCTGCACGGGGAGGAGGAGGTGGTCTACGCGGACGCTGGCTACCAGGGAATCGCGAAGAGGCCGGAGATGGCAGGCAAGTCAACGGAGTTTCGGGTGGCCATGCGTCCCGGCAAGCGCCGAGCACTGCCCGATACGCCAGACGGGAAGCTGCAGGATCTGGTGGAGACAGCCAAGGCCCACATCCGCGCCAAAGGTGAGCATCCATTTCGCGTGATCAAGCAGCAGTTCGGCTTTCAGAAGACGCGACTGAGGGGCATGGTGAAGAACCGCTGCAAGGTGAACGTGCTGGCTGCACTGACGAATCTGTTCCTGGCACGGCGTCAGTTGCTTGCGACTCCATGATCAGGGGAGTGGTGTGCCCGAATGGGCCATTCACGGGTGCAAGGCAGCGAAAAAGGGGCATAAGATAACCTTGAATGGGAACAGATCAATCCCTGAGCACAGCCGGAGGAGCAAATCCGGCGATGTCTGATCTCAGGAGCCGCTCAAGCCCTTGTTGCTCAGAGCTTCCCTAGAATCCCTAAACAGCAGGAACCAACGCACCATGCCTGCATAAGAGACAAATGACAACACACCAAATCCATCAGTGAACGAGGGCATTCTGCTAATTACAGGCGGCTGCGGATTCATCGGCAGTCACACCTGCGTTTCGCTCCTATCAAGTGGATATTCCCTGATTGTTCTTGACAGCCTGATCAACAGCCAAAAAGACATTTTGTCAAGCGTGGCGCAGCTGACAGGCCTCCAGCCACAGGACGAGAATTTCTGGAAGCATCCCGACGGCAGTCCTTGGTTATACTTCATCCCAGGAGACCTGAGGAATCCTGATGTCCTCAATGCCGCATTCACGAGGAGTTCGGATTCAATCGCAGCTGTCGTCCATTTCGCCGGACTCAAATCTGTCGGCGAGTCCACGGAAAAACCTCTTGACTATTGGGATGTGAATGTCAGTGGCACCATCACTCTGCTCAAGGCAATGAGCAATCACGGGTGTCAGACCTTGGTCTTCAGCAGTTCCGCTGCAGTCTATGGGGAACCCAAATCCGTCCCAATCCCAGAGACTGCGCCAATCACTCCAGCCAATCCTTACGCCCGTACAAAAGCCACCGTTGAGCAGATCCTGCAGGATCTCGAAGCCAGCATGCAGGGCTGGCGCATCTGCCTGCTGAGGTATTTCAATCCCATCGGGGCACATCCAAGCGGACTGATCGGAGAAAATCCGAAGATGCGTCCCACCAACCTTTTCCCTGTGATCTGCCAGGTTGCTCAGGGCATCCGACCTCATGTAGAAGTTCTCGGGACTGACTGGCCCACTCCAGATGGCTCTGGGATTCGTGATTTCATCCACGTCCTTGATCTTGCCGATGGGCACAAACAGGCAATCAAGGCCCTGCTTGAAGGTGATGAACAACTGATTGAGCTGAATCTGGGAACTGGCCGTGGCTACTCCGTGTTTGAACTGATCAGGTGCTGTGAGCAGGTGACAGGCCGGACGATCCCGACTGTGATTTCACACCGTCGGCCGGGTGACGTGGCTGTCTCCATTGCGGACCCGTCCAAGGCACAGGCGATTCTTGGATGGTCGGCACGCCGAAGCCTGGAGGAGATGTGCCGTGACGGGTGGAAGTGGCTGTCGCGCCCCCACAGCTGACAGGCATGCGGCTCAGACCGACCTTCAGACCATACCCGCCAGGTAGGGCCTCCTGAGAAAGACTAGACCGCCTGCACCGCAGTAGATCTGAGCAGTTGTAGACGGTAGAATGTACGCAAATCGGCTCATTTCTGCCGAAAAGCTGCACAGAGTTTTCCACATGTATCGACGCGAGCCGCGTCATCAGCTCTCGCTTGAGGACTTCTTCCCGCCATTTAGCGGAAACTCTCTGGTGATAACCGCTGGATCAAGCTGGCAGAACTCATCCCCTGGGAAGGCCTGGAAGATGACTACGTGTCGCAGTTCTGCAAGGGCTTTGGAGCGCCCGCCAAGCCATTCCGAATGGCGCTCGGCGCTTTGATCATCAAGGCACGCCCGGGCCTCACCGACGAAGAACTGGTGGGGCAAATCAAGGAAAATCCCTATCTCCAATTCTCCATCGGTCTGGAGGCCTTCCAGTATTCGGCCCCGTTTGATCCATCAATGATAGTCTATTTTCGCAAGCGCTTGCCGGAATCAGTCGTCAACGACTGAAACGAAAGGTTTGTCCGTCATCGCCTGAACGTCATTCGATCCGCAGGATCGGAGGCCGATGAAGATGATGATAATGATAATGACAGTGGTATGCCCAGCAGTGATCAGCCCGCGCAGGCTGGCTCTGACAAAGCATCTTCCAACCAGGGCACCCTTTTGATTGACGTCACATGCGTCCCCGCCCAGGGCTGATTCAAAGTCTCAGCATGGGTTCTGATCCGGCTGCCGGCGCGCCATCGCCAGCAGCGCCGTGATGTCGTGCATCACCGCCTGCATGCCGGAGCGGATCGACTGAAAACCGGCCAGCCGCAGCAGGTTGAGGGCTGCCGTGCGCAGCGTGGCCATCGCGCCAGCGCCATTGCCCCGGTAGCGGTGGGCATCTTCATGGAGCTGGGTGTCGCGGATCCAGTGCCAGCCCTCAATGCTCCAGCGGTCCCGCACCAGTCGCAGCAGGGTTTCTGGGGTGGTGCGCAGGCTCGTGAGAAACAGGTGGGTCGCTTGAAACGGCTTGCCGTCGCGGGTGCCGCTGGCCACCACCTCCACGATCCAGCTGGTGCCGATCCAGTCCTCACGGATGTGCTCCGGGGCCGCTTTGGCGCGCAGTGCCCAGGTGATCTCGCGGCCGTGGCCGACCTCGAGATCCGTTGCCACAAAAGGGATCTTGCGCGTTCCCTGGAGCTGACTGCAGATCTGGCGGTGCAGCGTTTTCTGGTTGGCCTTGACCGTCAGCAGGAAGTCGGCCCCCTGCTCCTGGAGCTGCCGACAAACGGCTTCTGGGTATGCAGGGCATCCGCCTGGATCAGCACGCCCTCAAGATCCAGCTCGCCGAGCAGCTGCCTGAGCACCGCCCGCTCGTGGTTCTCGCCGGTGGCGTAGCAGTCCTGGCTGATCGCCACGCCCAGGGCAGCGGAGTAGAGCGTCACCTGGGCAATGAAGGCGAAGCCGCCGCCGGGCGTGGGCTCGATCGAGCCCCTCAGGGTCTTGCCATCACACACCAGCTGCTCGAGATCAGCTGCACCACCTGGGATCTGGGCGATCGTCCAGTCGCGGATCGCCGCGCATAGGGCGGCGACATCCACCTGCAGGAAGAAGTAGCGGAACGAGGAATCCGAGGGCGGCCGCCGCAGCTCATGGCCCAGCGCATCGGTGAGCACGCCGTGGTGACGGATAGCAAAACGCTCCAGGACCCTCAGGCTCTGGCAGCCACTCAGGATCCCCAACACCGCCACCAGCAGCAGGTACCAGGCCGGGAAGCGAACGCCACGCCGCATCCGTGTGTCCAGGATCGCCTTGAGGTAGCTGATCAGGTCGAGATCGGTTGCGGCGGCAGAGCTTTCGGGCACAGGGAGGAGGCCATTCCGCAGACCTCAACCCATGCTGACAGCCCCGGCAAGAGAGCCTGTGACACACTTTGAATCAGCCCTGCGTCCCCGCCGATATCCGATACCCAACGGACCTCTCTCTGCTCAATGAGGCCAGGGAGGTCACGGAGAAGCTGATTGATGCGATGCATCCTCAAGTCAGAGCATCCTTTGGCGACAAGCCTCGAACCCATCGCAAGAAAGCCAGACAGCAGTTTCGGGCCGTGGCCAAGAAGAAGCGACCTCGCATCAGCAAGATCCGCAGGGCCATTCAGCAGCAGCTGGGCCATCTGGAGCGGAATCTGGCCAGTATTGATGCCCTGATCGCTTGTGGTGGCTCCCTTCTGGCGGCAGGACGGCATTGGTACCACAAGCTGCTGGTGGTCAGTGAACTGGTGCGTCAGCAGAAGATTCTTTATCACTCAGATAGCAGAGGCATCCCTGATCGAATCGTGAGCCTCTACCAAGCTCACATCAGGCTCATCGTTCGTGGCAAGGCCAGAAGCAACGCTGAGTTTGGCGCAAAGGTCTCTATCTCAGGGTCTAGTGATGGGTTCACATTCCTTGATCGCCTGAGCTATAAGTCCCACAACGAAGGAGAAGAGCTGAGGGTTCAGGCTAGAGCCTATCGACGCCGATATTGCCACTATCCAAAGGTGATCTGTGGTGACCAGATTTATCGGACTCGTGCCAACCGAACCTTCTGCCAGCGTCATAGTATTTGCTTGAGTGATCCATGCCTCGGTCGTCCCAAGAGCGATCAGCAGTTCCTAGCCGAGGAGAAGCAGCAGTTTCTTGATGACCAGTGACAACGCAATGCCGTTGAGGGCAATATCGGCTAGGGGAAACGACGGTATAGATTGGATCTGATCCGAGAAAAGCTCACCACGACCCAGAGTTCAGCCATTGCGTTAAATTTGCTTGTCATGAACCTCGAGAAGCTTCTGGAGCTTTTATGTCCTTTTGGTATACTGGCTACAGCTCCTTCTGGGGCATAGAGCAGCCTGCACCACCCATCTGGCGGTGTTGAATGATCAGCCTGTTGCCGCCTGAGAATCAATCGGCAAGCTGGAGGAAATTCCCCGCTGCTACCAGTTGCGCACCCGCTTGACTTTCTCAGGAGGCGACACTTCCAAAAACGCTTTCGCCTATTTTATTTCTCTCCAATCTGAATAATTAATGCCATATGAAAGACCTGGTTTTTTGTTGTGGGCAAAAGCCTTTGAGTTGCATGCCGCAATTGAGTAGCAATCGCAATCAGACCAATGGAGATAACCAGTTGCAATGCGTTGCATATTTTGGGACGAGGCTAAAAAGGTATCCCGAAAAACATCAGTGTAAAGCTGAGGGCCGAAGGAGTGGTGAATCAGCCTAGGCGTAACAAGCTTGCCATCGAAAGAGTAGCCTTCCATCTTGCGTGCGCAATGAGCGAAGAATGTGACGTGACCCCCCTTACTGGTCCAGTTCCTCTGAGAGCTGGTGGGTGGTCAGGCCGCTCTCCACTGTTGGAGGACCTCCAGGGGCGTACGCCCCTGGAGCGCCGAATGCGGTCTGTAGGTGTTGT
>JBATEO010000182.1:0-7422 GCA_049664045.1 Prochlorococcaceae cyanobacterium | reverse complement strand
GCTGAGCTGGGCGACGGCCTCGACGTCGTGGCCGCGGATGGGGAAGTCGGCCCCACTCGAGCGGCTCCGCCGCTGGGAGGAGCGGAACCCCATCTGCTCGAACAGATCGGAGAGGTCCACCTCCTGGGGAGGTTGGCCCTGCCAGAACCGGGAGTCCCACTCCGGGGGCGGACGGAACTCCTCGCCGGGACGATGGCGGCCCAGGTCGTCATAGGCCTGACGCTTCTCCGGATCGGAGAGGGTCTGATAGGCCTCGCTGATCTCCTTGAAGCGCGCCTCGGCTCCCTCCTCCTTGGAGATGTCGGGGTGGTACTGGCGGGCCAGGCGCCGGTAGGCCTTCTTGATCTCCTCCTCGCTTGCGCCCCGCTCAAGGCCGAGGCTCTCGTAGTAGTCCTTGAACTTCATCGAGGGATCACTACACGTGGCCGCATGGTCATGGCGCCATCCTCACGCGAGCCGGGGGCGCGTTCTGCGCCATCGACGGGCATCTTGATCTGAGAGGTGGGTTCCCCCGATTTCGCAGCCATGACCAAGGCAGAGATCATTGAGCACTGCCCCCGCCAATACGGCGTGCTGCTGGACTCAAGCCTCACCAAGAGTGCGCTCGTCACCGAGGCGGAGGCCCTGGCCTCCCCGCGACTGCCGGATGCGCTGGTGGATGACCTGAAGGCCTGAGGCGCGGAGGCTAGTGCTGCCAAGGTGGAGTCCTCAGCTCAGTTCCCCGCAACACGGCTTCTGTACAGCCCTCCTCAGGCCTCTGCTCGAGCGCTTCCAGCAGGCTCTCGACACTGAAGCGGGTGGCCGATGCCCTGGCCTCCAGGGTGATGGCGCTCGACTACCCCAACTTCAAGAACTCCATCAGCGATCGCGACTTGCACGATGCGGCGATGAAGGTGTGGGGGGTGATGTACGGACTTCAGCAGCGCTCGGGATAACCCGCAGCCCAGAGTGCTTGGGCCTCGGGTATGAGCCACGAGTGTTAACATCACAGCCTAGGTGTTGGCAGCGGTGAGCCTCGGCGCGGAAGACGACGTTGGTGCTCCTGGGCTGGAACGGCACGCCTTACACGTGAGCACCAGCGCCAGCACGCCGCTGCCACACGGCACTGAGGAGCAGGATCAACGCCATCGCCCCATAGCCAGCGGCCCAGGTGCTGCCCACGCCCCAGCCCAGTTGCAACACCGTGTCGGCCTGATCGAAGCGCCAGGCGTGGATCACCCCGAACCACGACGCCAGTGCCGCCACGCCGGCGCAGAGGGCAGCGGCCAGGAAGCGTTGCTCGATCACATACACCAACAACGCTGACAGCAGCATCGCCGTGATGATCAGGCCCTGCTCCAGGGCAAAGGCGCCGTTGGCCCACACGTCGGCCCGCTGAAGCGACTCCAGCAGCGCCGGAGCAAAGGGGGCCGCCGGCGTGCCTGCACCCCCGGCCCGCAGTCCGGCTTTGAGCATCAGCGCGCCCCAGCCGGCCAACCCGGGCAGGATCCCGAGCACCACCGCTGGCGCGTGCTGTTTCGGTGTGGCCTGGAAGGACTGGGCAGCCATCACGACGCCGAGGTAGAGCACGATCGCCATGCCCGCTTCGATCGGCACCAGCTGGGCGATCACCCCGAAGGCACCGAAGAGGCAGGCGGCCCCCATCAGCAGGCCGTTCACCCAGGAGTAGCCGATGCGGGCCCCCATCGCCTTCCATCCCGGATGCCCGATGTAGATCGTGGTGGGGAAGCAGGAGCCGAAGAGCGCCGCCGCCATGCTGCCGATGCCGTTGATCAGCAGCGATTCGCGCGCGGGGTAGTGGTCTCCGGCCGCCGCAGCGCTTTCGAGATTCTGCAGTGAGCCGATCACGTTGAACAGCCCCATCGGCACAATCACCCCGAGCCAGGGCAGCAGCTCGCCGCGGGCCTGCCACAGAGCCCCCAGCTGCAAAGCGGGCAGGTGGAGGCCGAGCTGGGCCTGGGCCGCACTCCAGGTGGTGGGATCGATTCGCAGCAGGCCGGTGCTCCAGGCCAGGGCCATCCCCAGCAGCAGCGCCACCAGGCCGCCGGGCAGGGGCAGTCGCACCTGCCCGAAATACACCACCAGGATCACCGCGAGCACCGCCAGGCCCACCAGAGGCTCGGCGTAGGTGCGCAGCAGAAACCCCAGGGCGATGTAACCCAGAGCGATGCCGGCCAGGGTGGAGAGCAGTGCGGCCCGGGGAAGCCAGCTGCGCAGCACCTGGGCCAGGAAGGCACCACCGGTTTCGATCAGTCCGGAGCCAAGGCAGGCCATCAGTCCGGCCTGCCAGGAGAGGGTCACTGCCTGGTCCTCACCCACCCCCGCGGCAAGAGCGGAGAGTTTCACCGGCAGCATCACCAGGAACACGTAGGCGAACAGGCTCACCGTGTTGATGCCGTAGGGCAGCGCCGTGCGCTCACCCGCGCCCTCGCGGAGGTCGAGGACATAGGCCTGGCGGGCATAGGCCAGGTTGCCCACCACCAGGCTGAGACCGGTGGCAGGGAGCAGCGTGCCGAACACCAGGGAATCCGGATAGCCGAGCAATCCGCGGCACAGTGCCAGGATCAACAGGATCTGGATCAGGTTGTCGAGCGCCAAGCCCAGCAGACCGTCCCAGTCGCCCCTCACCCACCAGCGCGGCTTGATCGGTGCCATGACAACGGATGCGGGCAGGCCCTAAGCATGCCGGCAGCGCTGCCAGAGGTGAGGAGCCCGCAATGTCCCTCGTCGCTCGCTCCTGCGTCTTCGGTGGTGTCATGCAGCAGGGCGGCGATCAGCTGATCCTCATCGCCGCCGTCCTCCCACACCAGGGCGCTGACTGCCATCAGGTGGGAGATGGAGGGGGACCTTCTTGCCCTTGAGGCGTTGGTGGCTGTGCAGCGCTGGGGCCCATTGCTGGGCTTCGATGTAGCGGGGGCTGAGGCCCCGATATTCCTCGCTCGTGGTGCTGGATTCTGTGGATCTTCCTGCCTCTGGGGATACTCGCCTGCTCATGGAACCAGTCGTACGACAATCTGGTGCAAGTTGGGCGTGGCAGATGAACAATCGTTCGCTCACGATCCGTCTGGACGACGACTTGGAGCAGGAGCTGGAGGCTGCCTGCGCTGAACCTGGCCACTCCCGCGGCGAGATGGTGCGCGATGCCCTGCGCCGGCATCTGCAGCTGATGCGCTTCCAGCGGTTGCGGCGCCAGGCCCTGCCCTTCGGCGAGCCGGCCGGCTGGCTCACGGACGACGAGGTGTTTGCCGCTCAGAAGCACACCACCGGTGTCTGCCAGCAGTAGAGCTCCTTTTGCGCCGGCAACGACAAGCTCCTCTCTTCGGTGGACGACGCCAAACGGCTGGCGTACGTCGAGGGCTTGACTGACGAGCGGCAGCTCACCGTGATCAGCTTCCTGGCCCTGGCCTTGGCCTGGTCCGACCCCGGGTGGTAAGCAGTGATCAGGGGACGCGCAGCCTGCCGGTCAACGGCATTGCGGCAGCTCACGATCCTGCAGCTCAAGGACCAGCCGGGATCCAGCGACGTCGAGCCTGATCAGGGTCATCACGTCGAGATGTGTCGCAAGCCCACAGGCGGTGATGGGCGGCTTCTTGGATGGAGAAGCGATTGACGGAAGACACGTTCGATGGCGAAGGCAGACGATCCAGCCCCATCCCTGACCGTGGGTGAGCTGGAAGCCAACTACCCGCTCTATTGCAAAGCGATGCGGATCCTCGTTCGGGAGGGCAATAGTGCGACCAAGGCCCGCCGCACGGTCTGTTGGCAGAGGCTGAAAATTTTGCACCACTGCCTACCTAACCAGTATCGGGATCCCGACTATCTCTATCTGCTCCTGTCTCGCGAGCTGGCACCATCCTGATGGTCCCTCGATCCTCACCAGTTGGTAGCCGTTGATCGCGGCAGCTTGGTCTGTCACGGACAACCATCGGTGATTACCCCCTGTCGGGGGCCTCAGCGCCAGGTTCATGCGCCCGACACTGGAACCATCGAACGGAAGAAGGCGCGCCATGGAGGGCCCCACCATCACGATCAACTCCAGCAGCTGCATGGGGCGCACCTGCCTGAAATGGGGTGTCGATGGCGAGCTCACGGCCCTGGACCTGGACCTGGACCTGGTGCTGGAGCGTCTGGCTCAGGTGGATCAAGATGTGGCCGCCCTGCGCCAGGGCACCCTGGATCGCGAACCATGTCCCTCGATCAGTTGAAGGCCTTTCTGGGCCGGATGCAGGATGACGTCGCCCTGCGCCAAGCGGTGATGGCGGCTGCCACCGCCGACGATGTGGCCCAGATCGCTGGGGCCCTGGGCTACCAATTCTCCGGCGATGAGCTGCTGCGTCTGTCAGGGCAGAAGGTGGGCCGCGTCACGGTGACCAAGCAGGACATTCCCGGCGAGTACAACTGAGACAGATCCAGATCGCCGTTCCTAGACTGGTATCACTCTGAGAAGGAGGCCCCATGGCCACCTGCGATCTGCCGGTCCCCGAGGCCGTGAATCCATCCGCTGCAGCCCTGCACCAGCTGAAGGAGTTGCTCCAGTGCGACCCCGCCTTTGCCCAGGACCTCCGCGCCACCGCCTCCACCGAGGCTGCGGCCCGACTTGCCTTCGAGCATGGCGTTCAGGTGACTCAAGAGGCGCTCTGGCGTCATCGCGGCACCCTGGTCAGTGGCGGCCTGCCCACCTGGCGCGGCTGAGGCGGCACGATCGTCCCCATCCGGGAGGATCGCTCCAGGTCAACCCTGCGTCATCGTGGCTGACTCCTCCTTGGAATCAGCCATTTCTCACGGCACCTGGAGTCCCTAGCTGGTCCCAGGGCCATTCATCAGCACCTGGGCGGTGGCATGGATGTGTTCAGCCAGCCGCTGCTAGCACGTGAGTGGGAAGCCGATGGCACCCATCTGGTGAGGCCCGCTGTTTTTCACGCCTGGGGTGCTCCTGATTCAGCGGAGAGCATCAGGCCGATGCAGCCCCCATCGGCTTTGTGGTGGTGCATCTTCTGAATGGCCTTGGCGCTCCAGGCCTTGGTCGGGGTGCTCCAAAGCAATCGATCGGGTGAACGTCGTGACAGACGTTGTGGCCTGTGAGGACGAGCACAGATCATCGGCCCATTTGCCGCCTGCTCACTCCTCCTCAGCACTGCCAGCCAGCCTGTTCTGCCTTGGTAGAGGACTCAGAGGCTGAAGGGTCTTGGCCTGGTGGCACGGAAGGGCTAGGCCGCAGCGGCCTCGATGATCGCCGTTGTGGAGGCCTCCACCGCTCGGGCCACCTCCTTCAAGGAGGGATCGGCCGAGATGCTGGCGAGCATCGCCTCGGGGCGGATCATGCCGATGCGAGTCGTACCGGCTTCGGTGTAGACCGAGATCCGGCACGGCAAGGCCATGTTGAGAGCCATCGAGGTGCTGAGCACTGCGGCGGCCTGCTGGGGGTTGCACACCTCGAAGATGCGGCACTGCTCTGGGAATGGCAGACCCTTGCTGCGCAGGGTGTTGCCCAGATCATGCACGGCCAGTACGCCGAAGCCATGGTCCACCACTGCCTCCTGGAGGGCGGCACTCGCTTCCTCGAAGGATTTCGATGTCTCGGATATGAAGAACGAATTCATGGGTGATGTCGGCTTGGATTTGACGGGGTCCGGCTGGGCCGACCCTGAGAAGTGTCAGGTCGATCCGTACCAGGTGCGGTACCACTGCGTCATCTGCTCAATCTCCTGGCTCTGGGCCTTGACCATGGCCTGCTGCATCGCCTTCAGCTGCGGATGCTGGCTGTTGTTCTGGGCCATCGAGGCCATCATCACGCCCATGCGGTGGTGGGGAACCATCTGCTCAATGAAGGCCCGATCGAAGTCGGCGGAGTTCTTCAGGGCGGCCAGGCTTGTGCCCATCAGTCCCATTCCGCTGCAGCAGCCCATGCCCATGCCAGGACCCATCCCCCCCATACCCACACCCATGCCTCCTGCACCCGTCCAGGTGGGCACGTCGCCGCCGTACCACTGCCGGTACCAGGTCCGCATCTGAGCGTTCTCGCTGGTCTGGCTGGCCTTGATGCTCCTGGCCAGCTCTTTGATCTCGGGCCGTTTGGCGCGGGTCAGGGCAAGATCGGCCATGGCGATCGCCCCGTCGTGGTGAGGGATCATCATCACGATGAAGTGCTGATCCATTGAGTAGGAGCCCATCTGCCCCGGACCCATCCACCCCGCTCCCATCCCGCCTGCTGGTGGGACCGCTGAGGCGGGTGGCTGTGACGGCGCTGGAGCCCCCAGCGCCAGGACGAGGGCCCCAAGCCCTGCTGTTGCTGCAAGTCGGTGAATCATCTGCTTTGCTCCACTGCGTCTGCCAGTCATGAGCATGGGTACGCAGAAGGAGGCTGGACTCAGCTGCGGGTCATTGCTTCACATGGCAGCTGTCACACATGCAGATTGGGGCAGATCCATGTCGGCGACATGGACACCGACAACTCGGCCCTGGTGATCTTGCCCGCAACTGGCACCTACACCATCCGGGTATATCTGATGGGCAATGACAAGGACGCCGGCAAGACGGTGGGCTTCAACCTGGATCTCTCCATCCAGTGAGCGGGCTGGATAGATCCAGCCGGAAGCCTCAGAACCTGGGGGAGCTTCGGGCGGTGAGCAGCAGCAACCACCAGGGAACCCGGAGATCGGGGATCCATTCCCCCCACGAGGTCAGCGATGGAACCACCACCGGCAGCACGGCACGCAACGACCGCAGCGAGGCCGGCCGGCGTCCCTCCGCATCCACCACCCCGTAGCTGGAAGCCAGTTCCGCGACGATTCCCACCGTCCCTGATCTGCGCAGGCGATTGGGGTCCGCAGCCAGGGCCGCGATTACACGACCCGTGAGCAATGGCGTTTCCCAGTTGGTCTGGCTCGCCAGCGAGCGCAGGGCCCTATCCGTCGCCCCTGTTGTACGGCCTTCCTCGGCCAGCTCCCGGATGTGCTCGGTGCCGACGATGCCGGGCCACAGGGAGAGGCTGGCCACGCCGTGGGGCCGCAGTTCAGCGGCCATCTCGGCCGCCAGGCGGTCGCAGGCCGCCTTGCCCACGCCATAGGCCACATTGAACAGGGGGAACAGAGAACCCCAGGAGGAGATCGTGCAGATCAGGCCTCGCTGCCTTCTCACCATCATCCGTGCCGCATGCACGGAGGCCACGTAATGACTGCGCAGACCGGCATCGTTGCAGGCATCCCAGACTCCCGGATCCGATTCCCAGAAGGGTTGGCCGATCGTTTCCCGCAGGGAGCGGACACCGCCGTAGACGTTGTTCACCAGCACATCCAGCCGGCCCTCGTTCTCCTGCGCGATCCGCGCAAACAGCCCCTGCACCTGCGCATCGTCGGTGTGATCCACAGCGACGGGACTACAGCGGCCACCGGCGGCTTCGACGGCAGCGCAGGTGTCGGCGAG
>JBATEO010000181.1:0-80920 GCA_049664045.1 Prochlorococcaceae cyanobacterium | reverse complement strand
ACCGGGCCGTGGTGCGCCCGCCGCTGCGGCATTGCAGCGGCGGTTTCGAGCTGGCCCTCAACCCGCCGCCGGCCCGGGGCGGGGCGGCGCTGGACAGGCTGCTGGCGCTGATGGAACGCAGCCCGGCGGAGCGGCGCAGGGGGGCACCGTGGCTGCTGGACCAGGCCCGCGCCCAGCTGGAGCTGGCTGGCTGGCGCCACGGGGCCGGGCCGCGGGCTTCGGCCAGCACCACCCAGATCAGCGTGCTCACCAGCTCGGGCGACCGGGTGTCGCTCACCCTCAGCAGTGGCTACGGGGCCGGGATCACGATCCCCGGCACCGGCATCGCCTGCAACAACAGCCTGGGTGAACCGGAACTCAACCCCGGCGGCTATCTGGCCGCGGCACCGGGCACGCGCCTGCCCAGCAACATGGCGCCCACCCTGGCCAGCCATGGGGACGGACGGCTGCTGGCCTTCGGCTCGCCCGGTGCCAGCCGCATCACCACCGCCCTGGCCCAGGTGTGGTGGCGCTACGCCATGGAGGGGATGGATCTGGAGGCGGCGATCACGGCTCCCAGGCTGCATGTGAACGCCGATGCGGCGCCGCGGCCACGTCTGCTGCTGGAGCCCGGCTTCGATACTGAGGCCTGCGGCGCGGAACTGGAGGCCTTCGAGGTGCAGGGTTTCGATGCGCCCGACATGTACTTCGGGGGCTTGAAGCTGGTGGCACGGCTGGCTGACGGGTCGCTGCTGGCGCTCAGCGATCCCCGGCGCGGGGGATCGACGGCGGTGACCGGCGGCGGGGCGTGACCTGCCGGAGGGTCGGTCAGGCGCCGGCGCCAGCCAGTTCCGGCACCGCCGGTGCGGCGGTGTCCTGCTTGCGGATCACCACCTGCTTGGCATCGTTCACATCCACCAGGGCATGGTCGCCTTCGGTGATGCGGGAGCTGAGGAATTCCTCGGCCAGGGAATCCTCCAGCAGGCGCATCACGGCGCGGCGCAGGGGCCGGGCGCCGTAGGAGGGGTTGTAGCCCTCTTCCACCAGCCGCTCCTTGAAGGCATCGGTCACCGCCAGGTGAATGCCCTTCTCCTCCATGCGACCGAACACCTCCTTGAGCATGATCTCGGCGATCTCCTTGACTTCGTCGCGGGTGAGCTGACGGAAGACGATGATCTCGTCGAGACGGTTGAGGAACTCGGGGCGGAAGTACTGCTTGAGTTCTTCGTTCACCAGCGAGCGGATTCGGTTGTACTGGGTTTCTTCCGCCGCTTCGCCGGAGAACTCGAAGCCGAGACCGCCGCCGCCCTTCTCGATCACCTTCGAGCCGATGTTCGAGGTCATGATGATCAGGGTGTTCTTGAAGTCCACCGTGCGGCCCTTGGAGTCGGTGAGGCGGCCGTCCTCCAGCAGCTGCAGCAGCAGGTTGAACACGTCGGGGTGGGCCTTCTCGATCTCGTCGAACAGCACCACGGTGTAGGGCCGGCGGCGCACCGCTTCGGTGAGCTGACCGCCCTCGTTGAAGCCCACATAGCCCGGAGGCGAGCCGATCAGCTTGCTGACCGTGTGGCGCTCCATGAACTCCGACATGTCGAGGCGGATCATCGCCTCCTCGCTGCCGAAGAAGTAGGCCGCCAGCGACTTGGTGAGCTCGGTCTTGCCCACGCCGGTGGGGCCGGAGAAGATGAAGCTGGCGATCGGCCGGTTGGGGTTCTTCAGGCCCACACGGGCGCGGCGGATGGCGCGCGACACGGCCTTGACGGCTTCGTCCTGACCGATCAGCCGCTGGTGGAGGGTCTCCTCCATGTTCAGCAGCTTGGCCGACTCGCTCTCGGTGAGCTTCTGTACGGGCACGCCGGTCCAGGAGGCCACGATGTGGGCGATGTCCTCCTCGGTGACGGTGGGGCCGCGGTCGAGGTCCTCCAGGGCGTGGGCCTCGCTGGCCGAGGTTGTGGGTTCGTCGCCGGTCTCACTGCCGGCCGCGCTGCCCTCGCTCTTGCGAGCCTGAAGGATGTTGCGGATCTGATCGCGCAGCTCCACCTCCTTGTCGCGCAGTTCGCCGGCCTTGGCGAAGTCCTGCTCGCGCACGGCGTCCTCCTTCTCCTTCTGCACCGCCCGCAGCTGCTTGTCGATCTCCTTGGCCGCCGGCGGCAGCTTGGAGTTCATCAGCCGCACGCGGCTGCCGGCCTCATCGATCAGGTCGATCGCCTTGTCGGGCAGGAACCGGTCGGAGATGTAGCGGTCGCCCAGGGTGGCGGCGGCGATCAGGGCCTGGTCCTCGATCGTGAGCCGGTGGTGCTCCTCGTAGCGGTCCTTGAGACCGCGAAGGATCTCGATCGTGTCCTCCACCGACGGCTCACCCACCATCACCGGCTGGAAGCGGCGCTCCAGGGCGGCATCGCGCTCGATGTGCTTGCGGTATTCATCCAGCGTGGTGGCGCCGATGCACTGCAGCTCGCCGCGGGCCAGGGCAGGCTTGAGGATGTTGGCGGCGTCGATGGCGCCCTCGGCGGCACCGGCGCCGATGAGGGTGTGCACCTCGTCGATCACGAGGATCACGTTGCCCGCGCCGCGGATCTCCTCCATGATCTTCTTGAGGCGCTCCTCGAACTCGCCGCGGTACTTGGTGCCGGCCACCAGCAGGCCGATGTCGAGGGTGAGGACGCGCTTGTCCTCGAGGATGTCGGGGATATCGCCCGACTGGATGCGCTGGGCGAGACCCTCGGCGATGGCGGTCTTGCCGACGCCGGGCTCGCCGATCAGCACCGGGTTGTTCTTGGTGCGGCGGCCGAGAATCTGGATCACCCGCTCGATCTCGTGCTGGCGGCCCACCACCGGGTCGAGCTTGCCGTCCGCCGCCTGCTGGGTGAGGTTGCTGCCGAATTCATCGAGGGTGGGGGTCTTGGTGGACCCCTTGCCGCCGCCGCCGCCGGCGGCCACCTCAGCGGTCTCGCCGAGCATGCGGATCACCTGGGTGCGCACCTTGGCCAGGTCAACGCCGAGGTTCTCGAGCACGCGGGCGGCGACGCCCTCACCCTCCCGGATCAGGCCGAGCAGCAGGTGCTCGGTTCCGATGTAGTTGTGGCCGAGCTGGCGGGCCTCCTCAAGGGAGAGCTCCAGAACCCGCTTGGCGCGGGGGGTGAAGGGGATCTCGACGGCCACGAAGCCGGAGCCGCGGCCGATGATCTTCTCCACCTCCACCCGGGCGTCCTTGAGGTTGACGCCCATCGACTTCAGCACCTTGGCGGCCACGCCGGTGCCCTCGCCGATCAGCCCTAGGAGGATCTGCTCGGTGCCCACGAAGTTGTGACCCAGCCTGCGGGCCTCCTCCTGGGCCAGCATGATCACCTTGATGGCCTTCTCGGTAAACCGCTCGAACATGGGCGGGGCCTGTTGCACGTTGATCCAACCTATCAGGATTGACAGGGACGGTGTGATTGGCGGGACCTGGCGGGCAGAACCCCTGTGGCGCCAGTTCCGGCAGGCGGCTTGAATGCAATTGAAGGCTGCGGATTCAGCTTCTTTCGCCATAGCAAAATCCGGTAAACCGAACCGCTCCGCAACAGGAATTTGCGGCCTGTGCCGGCAGCGGAGACAGGACCGGCTCAGCCGAGTCGCAGCCAGTGGATCAGGGCGTCGTCGCCGTTGCGGTAGTAGGCGGGGCGATGCCCGGCCTCACGGAAGCCCAGGCAGCGGTAGAGGGCCAGGGCCGCCGTGTTGGCGCTGGCCACCTCCAGGGTGGCCCGCTCGGCGCCCCGGTTGGCGGCGGTCTCCAGCAGGCTCCGCAGCACCAGTCGCCCAAGACCGCGGCGGCGTGCGTCGGGGTCCACCGCCACCAGGGTGATGTGCAGCTCATCGAGCACCAGCCAGCCGCAGGCCATCGCCTGCAGCCGGCCGTCCTGCCAGAGGCCCAGTCCCGGACGCTGGGGATCGGCCAGCTCGGTGTGCCACTGCCGGCGGCTCCAGAGCCCGTTCAGACAGCGGCCATCGAGGGCCAGGCAGCCCTCGAGATCGGCGACCCCCAGCGGCGCCGGTTCAGCAGGCACGGCAAGGCACCCGAGGCGTTTCGTACATTCGGCGTTTCGCAACCTCCGTGGTCCGGCCATGGTGATCTCCAGTCAACCCACCGGCCTGGACCGCGCTGGCGACGAGGGCCTGATCGGCCAGCCGTTCGAGGCGGGTCGCGATCCGGCCAGCCCGAACCGCAACCTCACCCCGATCACCACCACGGTGGACGCCGAGGGGCGGCTGAGCGTGGGCGGCTGCCGGCTGAGCGAGCTGGCCCGCACCTACGGCACGCCGTTGTATGTGCTCGACGAGGCCACCATGCGGGCCTGCTGCCGCGCCTACCGCCAGGCCCTGGAGACCCACTACCCAGGTCCCTCCCTGGCGCTCTACGCCTCCAAGGCCAACAGCTCGGTGGCGGTGACCGCCCTGGTGGCCTCCGAGGGGCTGGGCCTCGATGCCGTGTCGGCCGGGGAACTGCTCACGGCGCTGCGTGGCGGCATGCCCCCGGAGCGCATCGTGCTGCACGGCAACAACAAGAGCCGTGACGAACTGGCCCTGGCGGCCCAGAGCGGCGTGACCGTCGTGCTCGACAACTGGCGGGACATCGAGCTGCTCACCGACCTGGCCCCCGGCCTGACCGAGCCGGTGCGGCTGATGCTGCGCTTCACGCCCGGCATCGAGTGCCACACCCACGAGTACATCCGCACTGGCCACCTGGACAGCAAGTTCGGCTTCGACCCCGACCAGTTGGAGGCGGTGCTGAAGCACCTGGCGGCCTGTTCCTGGGGGCGGCTCACGGGTCTGCATGCCCACATCGGCTCGCAGATCTTCGAGCTGCAGCCCCACCGCGACCTGGCCGGGGTGATGGCCGACGCCCTGGCCCTGGCCCGCTCCCTCGGGCACCCGGTGAGCGATCTGAACGTGGGCGGCGGACTGGGGATCCGCTACGTCGCCAGTGACGATCCCCCCAGCATTGAGGAGTGGGTGGGGGCCGTGGCCGAGGCCGTGGCCCAGGCCTGCCGCCAGCGGGATCTGGAGCTGCCGCGGCTGCTCTGCGAGCCCGGCCGCTCCCTGGTGGCCACCGCCGGCGTGACGCTCTATGCGGTGGGCAGCCGCAAGGAGATCCCCGGCATCCGCACCTACCTGTCGGTGGATGGAGGCATGAGCGACAACCCCAGGCCGATCACCTACCAGTCGCAGTACACGGCCCTGCTGGCCGACCGGCCCGGTGCCGAGGCCAGCGAGACCGTCACGGTGGCCGGCAAGCACTGCGAGTCGGGCGACGTGCTGCTCCGGGATGTGGCCCTGCCGCCGGCCACCAGCGGGGATGTGATCGCCGTCTTCAGCACCGGCGCCTACAACGCTTCGATGGCGTCGAACTACAACCGCATCCCCCGGCCCGCCGCGGTGCTGGTGCACGATGGCCAGGCCGACGTGGTGCAGCGCCGCGAGCAGCCGGAAGATCTACTGCGCTACGACGTGCTGCCCGCCCGTCTCTCAACGGTATCTTGACGGACAGGTTTTGGTGACGGTGTGAGCGGGCCCTGGCTCGGGAGTTGGCTCCGCGTCCTCGATCCGCGCCTGTTCATCGACCTGCTCCTGGCCTTTGGCCTCGGCGTCGTGGTGCTCGGTCGGGTGCGCGAGCCGCGCACCCTCTGGCTGCTGCGGGGCTACCTGCTGCTGGTGGCCCTGGCCTGGGGGGTGCAGCGCTTCGCCAGCCTGCCGCTCACCACCAAGTTGGTGGATGCCCTGGTGCTGGCCTGCAGCCTGGCCCTGGCGATCCTCTGGCAGGGAGAGCTGAGGCGGTTCATGGAGCTGCTCGGCACCGGCCGGCTGGGGGTGCTGGTGGGCAGCCGCACCCACGACGCCTTCAGTTCCGGCTCCGTGGCGGTGCTGAGCGAGGCGGCCGGCCGCCTCTCCCAGGCCCGCCGCGGTGCCCTGATCGTGGTGGATCACGGCAGCGACCTGCGTCCGGAGGACTTCCTCAACCCCGGCATCGAGCTCGATGCCCAGCTGTCGGTGGATCTCCTGCTCAACCTGTTCACGGCCGACACCCCCCTGCACGACGGCGCCGTGCTGGTGAAGGGCAACCGCATCCTGGCGGCCGGGGTGATCCTGCCCCTCTCGCGGCAGGGGATCAACCGCTACGGCACCCGCCACCTGGCGGCGCTGGGGCTCACCGAGCGCTTCCACCGCTGTCTGGCGATCGTGGTGTCGGAGGAAACCGGCACCCTGTCGCTGGCCTGCCAGGGGCGGCTGGAGCGGCCGATCACCAGCAGCCGGCTGCACGACCTGCTCAGCGAGGCCCTGGCCCGGCCGGGTGGACGTAGCGTGGCCAAGGACACGCCGGATTCCCGCGGATGAGTCGCGCCCTGGCGACCAACAGCCACTCACTGCTCCGTGCTGCCCGTCAGCCGCTGCCGGCTGCGCTTGACGCGGCGCGCCTGCCGGCCCATGTGGCGGTGATCATGGACGGCAACGGCCGCTGGGCGCGCCGGCGCGGGCTGCCCCGGGTGATGGGGCACCGGGCCGGTGTGGAGGCGCTCAAGCGCACCCTGCGCCTCTGCAGCGACTGGGGCATCGGCGCTCTCACCGCCTATGCCTTCTCCACGGAGAACTGGAACCGTCCGGGCGAGGAGGTGAGCTTCCTGATGGCCCTGTTCGAGCGGGTGCTGCAACGGGAGCTGGAGGGTCTGGAACGGGAGCGGGTGCGGATCCGCTTCCTGGGCGATCTGGCCCCCCTGCCGCCCGGCCTGCAGCAGCTGATCGCCGAGGCCACGGCCCGCACGCAGGCCAATGAAGGCATTCGCTTCAACGTGTGCACCAACTACGGCGGCCGTGCCGAGCTGGTGGCGGCGGCCCGGCGGCTGGCCGAACGGGTGGCGCGGGGTGAACTGGATCCCGCCGCCATCGATGAGGCCGCCTTCGCCGAGGGGCTGCACACCGCCGGCGAGCGTGACCCCGACCTGCTGATCCGCACCAGCGGCGAGCAGCGCATCAGCAACTTCCTCCTCTGGCAGCTGGCCTACGCCGAGATGCACATCACCGATGTGCTCTGGCCCGACTTCGACGAGGCGGCCCTGCTGGCGGCGCTGGTCGACTACCAGAGCCGCCAGCGCCGCTTCGGCGGCGTCGATGCCTCCCCCTGAACCCCTGACCTCACCCGCAGCCACTCCCCCCAGCCCCCGCCCGTGATCCCCAGCCCCCAGACCCGCCATGACTGGAGCCGCGCCGAGATCCAGGCGCTGCTGGAGCTGCCGCTGATGGACCTGCTCTGGCGGGCCCAGGCGGTGCACCGCGAGGCCAACCCGGGCTACCGGGTGCAGCTGGCCTCGCTGCTGAGCGTGAAGACCGGCGGCTGCGAGGAGGACTGCGCCTACTGCCCCCAGTCGATGCATCACAGCAGTGATGTGACCGGCCGGCCGGAGCTCGAGGTGGAGCCGGTGCTGGCGCGGGCCCGTGCCGCGAAGGAGGCCGGGGCCCATCGCTTCTGCATGGGCTGGGCCTGGCGGGAGATCCGCGACGGCGCGCCGTTTGAGGCAATGCTGGAGATGGTGCGGGGCGTGCGCGCGCTGGGGCTGGAGGCCTGTGTGACCGCCGGCATGATCACCGATCAGCAGGCAAAGCGCCTGGCCGAAGCCGGCCTCACCGCCTACAACCACAACCTCGACACCAGCCCCGAGCACTACGACCGGATCATCTCCACCCGCACCTACCAGGAGCGGCTGGAGACCCTGCATCGGGTGCGGCGGGCGGGGATCACGCTCTGCTGTGGCGGCATCATCGGCATGGGCGAGGGGCTTGAGGACCGGGCCGGCCTGCTCCAGGTGCTGGCCAGCCTCGATCCCCATCCCGAGAGCGTGCCGATCAACGCCCTGGTGGCGGTGGAGGGCACGCCCCTTGAGGATCAGCCGCCGGTGGATCCGCTGGAGCTGGTGCGGATGGTGGCCACCGCGCGCATCCTCATGCCCCATGCGCGGGTGCGGCTCAGTGCCGGCCGCGAGCAGCTGAGCCGCGAGGCCCAGATCCTCTGCCTGCTGGCCGGCGCCGATTCGATCTTCTACGGCGACACGCTGCTCACCACCTCCAATCCGGCTGTGGAGGCCGACCGCGAGCTGCTGGTGGCCGCTGGGGTGCAGGCCTGGGAGGAGGCGCGGCCGCCGGCGTGCGTGTGAGCCCGATTCCGCCTGGCGTGTTGGTGGCGGCCTTCTACCGCTTTGCCGCCCTCGAGGGCCTGCCGGCCCTGCGGACTGAGCTCCTCGACCTTGCGAGCGCCCTGGGGGTGCGCGGCACGATCCTGCTGGCAAGCGAGGGGGTTAATGGCACCATCGCCGGGCCCGATGCCGGCGTGGAGGCGCTGCTGGCGCGGCTGCGGCAGGTGGTGGGGCTGGCGCGGCTGGAGGCCAAGTTCAGCCGGGCAGGGGAGCAGGCCTTCCACCGGTTGAAGGTGCGGCTCAAGCGCGAGATCGTCACCCTCGGCCAGCCGGATGTGGCGCCCTATCTGGCGTCTGCAGTGGGCACCCACGTGCCGCCTCGGCAGTGGGATGCCCTGATCGCCGACCCGCACACCTTGGTGATCGACAGCCGCAACGCCTACGAGGTGGCGGTCGGCAGCTTCGAGGGGGCGATCGATCCGGGCACCGCAAGCTTCCGCGAGTTCCCGGCGTGGGTGGAGCGGGAGCTGCGGCCACTGGTGGCGGAGCGCCGTCCGCAGGCGATCGCGCTGTTCTGCACTGGCGGCATCCGCTGCGAGAAGGCCACCGCCTACCTGCGCCAGCAGGGCTTCGACGGGGTGCACCACCTGCAGGGGGGCATCCTGCGCTACTTGGAGGAGATCCCCGAGCAGCAGAGCCGCTGGCGCGGCGAATGCTTCGTGTTCGATCAGCGGGTGGCGGTGAATCACCGCCTTGAGCCCGGTGACCACAGCCTCTGCCACGCCTGCCGCATGCCGGTCTCCCCGGCCGAACGGGCGCTGCCGAGTTACGTGGAAGGGGTCAGCTGCCACCATTGCGCAGAGGGGCTCTCCAGCGAGCGCCGGCGGCGCCTGGCGGAACGGCAACGGCAGATGGCCCTGGCCGCCAGCCGGGGCGAAGCCCACATCGGCAGGGTCTTTCCCGCCTGAGCTGAGCGATGGCGGAGTCCCTCGCACCGCTGTGGAGCGCCGCAGAGATCGAGGCGCTGGCGGCGGCCTTCGAAGCTGGCACCCTTCCGCGTGCCCAGTGGACCCACGCGGCCCATCTGGCGGTAGCGCTCTGGACCCTGAGCCGGCTTTCCCCCGAGGCGGCGCTGACCCATCTGCGCGATCGGATCCGCGCCTACAACGCCTCCACCGGCACGGCCAACACCGACCACTCCGGTTACCACGAAACACTCACGCGGTGGTTTCTGGGCAAAGTGGCTGAGCACCGGGCGCGCCATGCGGATCTGCCGCTGCAGCAGTCGCTGGAGCATCTGCTGTGCTCGACCCTGGCCGATCCGTCCGCCCCGCTGGAGCACTACGCGCGGGAGCGGCTCTGGTCGGTGCAGGCGCGGCGGGGCTGGGTGGAGCCCGAACCCCCGGTGCTCTACAGCTTCCGCCGCTGCCCTTATGCGATCCGGGCGCGGCTGGCGCTGGCGGCGGCGGGCCTGGTGCCGGGTGTGGATCTGGAGCTGCGCGAGGTGAGCCTCAACGCCAAGCCGCCGGAGCTGCTGGAGGCCTCGGCCAAGGGCACGGTGCCGGTGCTGGCGTACGGCGATCGGGTGATCGACGAGAGCCTGGAGGTGATGGGCTGGGCCCTGGAACAGCACGATCCCCGGGGCTGGCTGCGCGGCTGGAGCGCGGCCGAGACCGCTTCCGGCGAAGCGCTGATCGCCGAGAACGACGGCCCCTTCAAGCACCACCTGGACCGCTTCAAGTACGCCAGCCGTTTCAGCGGCGGTGATGACGGCCGGGAGCCGGAGGAGCACAGGGCTGCGGCCCTGGCGATTCTGCGGGGCTGGAGCCGGCGCCTGGAGCCTGGCGGCTGGCTGCTGGGTAGACGGCCCTCGCTGGCCGATGCGGCCCTGCTGCCCTTCGTGCGCCAGTTCCGGCTGGCCGACCCGCCGCGTTTTGACGCCGAGCCGGGGCTGGAGGCGCTGCGGGCCTGGCTGGAGCGCTTCCTGACGAGTGCGGAGCTGGCGTCGGTGCTGGCACCGTGCTGGGCGCCCCGCAGCCCCTGGCGCTCGCCCCGCTGGCTGTACCACCTGGCCCTGAGCCACGAGTGGCAGGCTGCGCGGGTGGCGGGCAGCTACCGCCGCTCCACCCGGGGGCGGTCGCTGGAAGAGGTGGGCTTCATCCACCTCAGCCAGGCCCACCAGCTGGCGGCCACCCATGGGCGCTACTACGCCGATCTCGAGCCCGGCGCCGTGACGCTGCTCGTGCTCGACCCCGAGCGGCTGGCGGCGGCCGGGGCGGTGGTGCGGCTGGAGCCGGCGCCCGGCAGCGGCGAGCTGTTTCCCCACGTGTACGCCCCCCTGCCGCTGGCGGCGGTTCTGCGGGCGGAACCGTGGCGGCCCGCCGCCTGTGGCCCGAGCATGGGGGACACCTGGCGCCCGGATGGATGGTGAACCCCTCGCGAGGGCCGGAACGGCTGGTCCGCGCCGGTCAGTGGCTGATCGCCCTGCTGTTCGCTTACTTCCTGATCCAGGTGGGCGGGGCGTTGATCGCCGACCTGCCGCTGCTCTCGGGTCCGCCACCGCTGGAGCGCTACCTCGATCAGCCGCACATCGCCGAGCTGGAGGCCGATCTGGAGCCCCTGCGCAAGCGCCAGGAGACGCTGCAGGAGCAGGCAGACCGCCTGCGTGAGCGCCGCCAGCAGGCCGTGGAGACCTACGCCCGCGAGCGGGCCAGCTTCGACACCTGGCGTTCCGCCCGCTCGGCCACCGAGCAGTCGGACCAGAACCCGGAGGTGATCGCCCGGGCTCGCCAGCTGGACGTTCTGCTCCAGCAGCAGCAGCGGCTGAGCGACGAACAGGAGCGGCTGACGGCGCAGCTGCGGGCGGTGCAGGCCTCGATGGTGCCGCCCCAGCAGCGGCTGGAGGAGCTGCGCACCGAGGCACAGGCCCGCTGGCGGCGGGCGGTGCAGCGGGCGGAGCTGCGGGCCTTCGGCATCCGGCTGCTGTTCGTGGGACCGCTGCTGGCCCTGGCGCTGTGGCAGTTCCGCCGCTTTCGCGGCACGGATCAGTGGCCGTTCGTGTGGGGCTTTCTGCTGTTTGGGCTGTTCGCCTTCTTTGTGGAGCTGGTGCCCTACCTGCCCAGCTTCGGGGCCTACATCCGGTACGGGGTTGGGGCGCTGCTCACCTTTCTGGTGGGCCGGGCGCTGATCCGCTGGCTGAATGCTTACCTGGCACGCAAACAGCAGGAGCAGGCGGCCCCACAGGAGCAGCGCCAGCGCGCCATCCGCTATGAGATGGCCCTGCGGAGCCTGGGCCGCCACCAGTGCCCCAGCTGCGAGCGCAACCTTCCCCGGCGCGAGGGCCTGCTGCCCGACTACTGCATGCACTGCGGCCTGCAACTGCAGCTCGACTGCGGTCAGTGCGGCTTTCATCACTACGCCTGCTATCCCTACTGCCCCAGCTGCGGCAAGCCGGCTGAGGCAGCGGCGTCATGAAGCTGGTCCAGCCGTCCGACCATCTGCCCACCCTGGCTGAGCTGGAAGCGCAGGCCCGCCACCGGGATCTGCTGCTGCGGCTTCAGGTGCGCCGCCCGGCGGGGCTGCTGTGGACCCTGCGGGTGGGGGTGGCGCGGTCCCAGCCGCTGGCCCTGCTGGGTGAGCTGAAGGGCTGGGCGCTGCCCACAGCCGCCGGTCTGCGGCTGGACACGATGCGGGTGCAGGGGGAGCGCAGCGCGGCGGTGGGGGCGCTGATCTGGGCAGCCACCTTCGCCTGGGCCCTGGAGGCGACTCCCTGCCGCCGGGCACGGCTGCTGGCCATCCGCGACCAGGAGCTGCAGCACGGCCGCCTGGTGCGCTACTTCCGCCGGCTGGGCTTCACGCCGCTGCGGGAACTCGGTGGCGGGGTTGCCGACCTGGCCCCCCGGCTGCTCTGGGGGGGCGCCGGCCTGCTGATGGAGGCCGACTGCGCTGAGGTGCTTCGCCGCAGCGTGCGGCGGTGGGATCAGTTGCAGCCTTCCACCGACACGCGATAGCTGAAGCCGGTGGACCCGGGCATGGTGGTGGAGCCCACGCGCACGTTCACCTGGTTGGTGCGTCTGCCGGGCACGGCCGGGAAGGGTCCGAAGGTGCGGCGCTGCTCCGGGTCGAGGGTGACGTTGTCGTCCACCAGCCTGAGGTTGCTGTTGTCGGTGAAGCGCAGGAACACCGCCAGGGGAAACACGCCCTGCTCAGTGGAGGCCGACTCGAGGTTGATCCGGTAGCTGGCGAAATCGCGCTCCACCGCGAAATCGGTGTTCCAGTTGGTCCGGCCCAGCAGCATCCCCAGGGGGGCGACGCGGGGACGTTGCACCCGTTTGCTCACCACGGGGTTCTGACTGTCACCGCCGATCGGCCGCAGGAAGGCGCAGGTCTCGGCCCGGGCGGTGCTGGCGCTCGCCAGCGACAGGTTGCAGGCCAGGGCCAGGGCAACGGCCCGGACCGGTCGCTGAGCTGGGAGGTGCTGCCAGGCCGACCGGCAGGGCGCGAGGTGGCGACAGGGGCTCATGGTCTTGGCCGGGAGGGGGGCGGAACCTGGATCGGAGGACTGGCTCAGTCGCAGCCCTCCACGGACACGCGGTAGCTGAAGCCGGTGGAGCCGGGCATGGTGGTGGCGCCGACGCGCACGTTCACCTGGTTGGTGCGCTTGCCGGGCACCGCTGGAAAGGGGCCGAAGGTACGGCTCTGCTGCGGCTCGAGTGTGAGGTTTTCATTCACCACCCGCAGGTCGGTGTTGTCGGTGAAGCGCAGGAACGCCGCCACCGGAAACACGCCGCGCGCGGTGGAGGCGGACTGAAGGTTGATCCGGTAGCTGGCGTAGGCCCGGTCCACCGCGAAGTCGGTGTTCCAGTTGTTGCGCCGGATCAGTCCATCGGGGCTGATCCGCTTCTCCACCACTGCGTCCCCGCCACCGCCGATGGGCATCAGGAACCGGCAGCTGGCCTGGGCCGCCCCGGCACCGGCCGTGATTCCGAGGGCGGTGGCGGCGAGCAGGCCCGTGAGCGGTCGCATCGGTTGGCCAGGGGTGATCGGGATCCGGCAACCCTACTGCTCGTCGGTGAACGGACCAGGGCGGCAGAGGGTGAGTGAGACAGATGCCCTTGATGCTTGATCCCTGCTCCAGTCAGGGGGTTGCGGGTCCGGTTGTGGATCGCTCTTGAATGGTTTCGGACTTCACGGTTGTCGGTCACTCCGGATCTCAGGTGCTGATGCATGGAGGTTTGGCGATCCGTCGGAGCAACAGCCTCCCGGGACCATCCATCCTTCCTTCCATGGACCAACCGCAGATTTCCGCATGGCCGGTGCCTGCTGTCAGGGGCCTGATCCTGGTTCCACTTGGTCGTGCAACAGCAGGGTTTCCACTTCTTGTAGTTCAGCTGTTCTGCTTGCTCATCGTGCTGGCTGTTTCTTCATCGGTCTGAATGGCTGGCTGTCTGGAGCAAAGGCTGCTCGGGTCATGCAAGCCGCTGTAAATCATTGGATCTTGGATGCATCTTCAGGCCGTTGACATGTTTGATTCTCTCGTGAATCCTGATTGTTCTAATGATAATATGCCTGTCTTGGCTGTTCCATTGATGAGTGTAATCGTGTGATCGTATGTGGTTGGCGTGCCAATGTGTTGCTCTGTCGAACTCGCTGAATACTCTTCTGCGTTCCAGGTTGACATTCGTGTCGTGAATTGTCTGGGCAATCACGTCCTTGGAAAGGACTTGAGCAAGACTGCCGGCCTCTTCTCGGTCAATTGGATGCTCTATGTGCTGAGACATGCTTTGTAGAATGGTGACCGAATTCCTTTCGATCTGGGCTTCATCAACAATAAAGACGTTTGGCATTGCCTGCAGCTTCTTTCCATTTTTCTGTAGGCCTTTCGAAGTTGTTGAAGATTGCGAGTCGCGTCCAGGCTTGTGATTTTGGTGGCGTCTTTACCTGCAATTCCGACTCTGATCCGAGATAAAATGGTATCTCCTGGATCGCGCAGTGTAAGCAATATCCGAATTCGTTGCGATTCGACAGTTTTGCATGCCGAATTCACATGCTGAAGCTTCTGGGCCTTGACGACAATCGCATCCACGCTGGGATATTCATTTATAGGCAGTCTCTCTGATTCCGAGCTTGCGCAAAAGCTCCTGATGCTTAATCCCTGCTCATTGAGTATATTGATTGCCGCATTGAAGACCCATGTTGTGCCGGTCCTTGGCAGGCCGTAGTCAATGATCAGTGAGCCCATCAAGCTTGTGGGGCTGGAATAATGGCAATGATAGGCCACCGTGGATCTGAATCTGTATGGATCCGATCCATGGATCCAATGTATGGATCCATATATATGATCCATACATTGGATTGTGTTGTTCATCTGGTTGCCAACAACTCTCGGCATCAACAGAAAGAGGCAAGCGGTTCTTTTGCTGTTTGTGCCGATCTGTCGATGCCTCCACCTGAAGGGCTGGCACGCACAACTGGATGGTGAGATGCTCTCCTCACTGCCCCCAACAGCTTGTGGCCGGTCAACTCAGCCTTGGCCTGTGACCACCAGTCAACCGTCCCGGGATTCGTCGAGGTTGTCCAGGTCATCCTGGATCATCAATACATAATCAAACCTGATGAAACCCAGTACCGTAAGTCAGTTCGGATCGTTCTCTCCCATGCCTGCATCCTCTATCTCCACAGATCTCAGCAAGATGCTGGTCCATTTTCGGTGGCCACCATGGAGTTTCAGGGCCTCAAGCAAATGATCCGCAATTTTTCTAGTCTTTTCAGGAGTCTTCTCCTGGAAGCACTTGTCGACAGTAGGCGGCTATTCACTTGTGCCTTGCTTGTCAAGCAGCCGTATCTCAGCAGAGGAGTCAAGTTCGGGAATACGCTTGAGCTTCCCTGAATCCGCGGGAGATCACGAGGCCACGGCAAGATCAACGTGATTCGGCTGCATCGTCGCTTTGGCGAGGCTCCAGCCCTTGTTGCTGCCACGGAGCTTCACCGCCCGACACAACCGAGGGGCTGCAGACGCTTGAACACGCGGGAGGCGAGCCACCGCGATGATGACCCTGCCGTCCTGACCTGTCTGCAGGGAGCGATCCATGCCGCCAGCTGAGGAAGGCCCCTGCACGCGAATCCCGATCCGACGATCCCCCTGATGCCGCTCGCTGCAGACCTTGCGGCGGCGGCCGCTCGGGCTGCGTCTGCTCGACCAGATGTTCCATTTCATGGCGCTGCTGCTCTGGCTGGCTGGCTGGCGTTCGTGGCCGGCACCCCGAAGCTGGGCTGGGGGATCTGGGCCTTGGTGCTGATCAACAGCCTGTTTTCGTTTCTGCAGGAGTTCCAGGCGGAACGCACCCTTGCCGCCCTGGGGCGCTCCCTGCCTCAGCAGGTGCAGGTGTGGCGCGACGGCGCGCTGGTGTTTCGGCCGGCTGAGGTGCTGGTGGCCGGAGATCGCCTGCTCCTCGAGGAAGGGGACCGGGTCCCCGCCGACTGCCGTCTGGCGGTGAGCCATGGCCTGCTCGTGGATCTGTCGGTGCTGACGGGCGAATCGCTGCCGGTGGTTCGCGAGGCGATGGATCTCTCGGCAGCGCAACAGGCGCGTCCGATCGCCCCTGTCGAGCGCCCCAATCTGCTTCTGGCCGGCAGTGCGATTGCCGCCGGGCACTGTGAGTCCTTCGTGTATGCCACAGGCCCGGAGACGGAATTCGGCCAGGTGGCGCACCTGACGGCAGGCACCCGCCGCGGAGCCAGCACGCTTGAGACGCAGGTGGCCCGGATCGTGCACACCGTGAGCACGATCGCAATCTCCATGGGGCTGCTGGCCTTCGGTCTCAGCCTGGTGGTGGTGGGGATGACCCCGCTGGAGAGCCTGGTGTTCGCGATCGGCATCATCGTCGCCAATGTGCTGAAGGGCCTGCTGCCCACGGTCAACCTGCCGCTGCCTCTGGTTGACACCGTCCACAAGCGGCTTCGGCAACGAACCTCTGCCGCCGTTGTGGCCGGACAAGGCTGGCTGCGCTGGAGCTCCCAGTGCTGTCGCCACTCACCCCGGCGGGCGCTCAGGAGCGGAAGGATCTGCTCAGCATCGGCCGACTCCTCCCCCTTGGCCTGACACCGCAAGCTCGGGCCGGAGCTTGATGGGCAGCAGGGAGCCCGTGGCTGCTGACCGCGCCGGCTTCGTCTCCTGCCGCTCTGCATATCCCGCTGCTCTGCGTATCCCGCCGCCCACATCGCGTCCGGATCCGGTGGATGGACAGCTGGTACCAGGCGGTGCCGTCGATGCCGGCATTCATCCTGCCTCAGCTCTCCGGATCGCTCGGGCATCGAGCCTCTGGTCCCGGGCGGTGTGGGCCTTTGTCGGCCTGCACCGAGGCTCAGCCGCCCAGCAGTTGCCGCAGGAACGCATCACTGAACTCCACCGCCGTGGCCCAGTTCTCCTGCTCGCTGCGGCCGGAGCTGCGGGTGGGCTTGAAGCTGTGGTCGCCGCTGGGGATCCAGCCCAGCTGCACCTGCGGCGACAGGCTGTAGTCCTCAACCTCGGCGCGGCGGCCGAAGCTGTCCCGCTCGCCCTGCAGGATCAGGGTTGGCGTCTGCAGGGTCGCCAGGTGCTCGGTGCGCAGCTGCAGCGGCTTTCCGGGCGGGTGGAAGGGATAGCCCAGGCAGAGGCAGCCGCGCACGGGGCTGCCCGCGGCCAGCTCATCGGCCAGCAGGCTGGCCACGCGGCCGCCCATCGATTTGCCGGCGAGGATCAGCTCCCTCTGCGGGTGGTCTGTCGTTTCCAGGCACACCTGTCCGCGGAACGCCTCCTGCAGCACGGGCAGTCGATCGGGACCATGGTGGCGCCCGCTGCTGCGCGCGCGGGCCATGTAGGGAAACTCAAAGCGCACCACCCGCCACCCCTGCCCCGCCAGCCCGGCAGCGATGGCTGCCATGAACGGGCTGTCCATCGGCGCTCCCGCCCCATGGGCCAGCAGCACGGTGGCCGGGGCGCCATCGGGCCCATCGATCAAGCGCGGCGCGGGGGGAGGAGCGGCAGACGTCATGGGGCGATCCTGGCTCAGCGCCCCAGCGAGCCCATCGGACGTGGGGAACCATCCGGGAGCGGGCGAATGCAGGTCAGGATCAGACCTCCAGACGCGCCGGCAGATGTGCCTGATCAACGACCGGCCGGCCGCCGGGTTGTAAGCGGATGGCGTCGCAGGACGGAGCGGAAGTCGTCAACGAGAACCTGGCATCCCCATCGCCCCCGAACAGGCCGATTACAGCGTCGCGCCGCGCTGGTGGCAGCGGCGGATCCAGGCGATCAGCGAGGGATGGCGGCAGCCCAGCGTCTCGTCCGGGCCCAGCCAGAGCTCCGGCAGGATCACGATCGGTGCGTGGGGATCGTCATGCACGGCGCAATCCGGGTTCACCGGAATCCGGTTGCCACAGCAGAACTGTGCCCCCTCAGGAGAAACGATGCGCACCCGGAAGCACGGGCGTACCTCGGCCGTGCGCATCAGGGTTAGCCAGATGGTGACGGTGGCGCAGAGCACGTCCACCATCCCGTAGAGGGCCGAACCGGCCGTTTCGGGACACAATCAGCACGTCGATGGGCCACTGCGGCTCAGCACTTGTGCTCATCGTTGGCGGGTGTGGCACGAATCGCCCTGTTCTGGCCTTTTTGCATCTTCTTCCGTTCCGGCCGGCGTCCTTGGGTGAAGACATCCCTCAGGACTGCTGCGGCGCTGATCACAACCGATGGAGTCAGGACCATGACCACCACACCCACCGCACCCGCCCGCCGGATGAACGGCGTCGATCTCGACACCCTCATGGCGACGGTGCAGCAGATCAAGGACGATCCCGGCCTGGGTGCCTGCCGCTTCCGGGCCCGCAACGCCTGGCTCGGCGGCAGCCACAACCGCACCACCGTGACTGACTTCCACGGTGCCCGCCACGACATCCCCCACCGTCAGAGCTTCTCCCTCGACGCGGACGAGCCGGCGATCCTGGCGGGCAACGATGAAGGGGCCAATCCGGTGGAGCACCTGCTCCACGCCCTGGCCTCCTGCCTCACCACGAGCATGGTGGCCCATGCGGAGGTGCGTAGCATCGCCATCAAGGCGCTTGAATCGGAGCTTGAGGGCGACATCGACCTGCGCGGCTTCCTCGGCGTGGCCCCCGATGTGCCCAAGGGGTACACCGAGATCCGGGCGCGGTTCCGGGTGAAGGCACGGCCGGAGGATCTGCCGCGCATCCGTGAGCTGGCCGAGTTCTCGCCCGTGTTCAACACGATCACCAAAGAGGCTCGCGTCGTGGTCGACGTGCAGGGAGCCTGAGTTCTTGGCGCGGGAGCTCCGATCCTGGGGCCCCCGGCTCCATCCTCCGGAGTCACCAGATCCTTCACACGGCAGGCTCTGCCTGCGGTCTCCTGAACGATGCGGCGTCTCCCCAGAGGGCCTCGATCTCCTGCCGCTGCGCCGGCCCGGAGAACCGCTCCCAGAGAATCCCGTTGACATCCACCGAGCTCTCCATCGCGGCCGCCTGCGGGTCCTCCCAGCCGAGATGGCGCAGCTGGCCCGCCTCCCCTGCTGCCACCACGCGGATGGAGAGATTCAGCCCCTCGGTTCGCCAGAGGGCGTACTCCCCTGGAACCACGCACTCCGGCTCCATCCCGAGCCGGGCGCTGTAGTCGGCGATGGAGGCGGCCAGGTCCGCCACGCCGAGGGCAAGGTGGAAGCGGCGTCCCATCGGATCGGAGTGCTGTGCCGGGGTTGGATCCTCCCACCAGGCTGCTGTTCCTTCCTGGCGCCTCCGGCGACACCGCCCACTGGCGGCCCGTGGCCGAGCGGCTCAAACACGGCGCTGAGCGGATCCATCTGGGCTGGCCTGGTTTCGGGCAGACCCCCCCGAATCCGTCGGTGAGGGGATTCGACGACCTGCTGGCGCTGGTGCTGGCCCGCCTGAATCGCCCCACCGCCCTGATCGCCCAGTCGATGGGCGGGGTGCTGGCCCTCCAGGCAGCCCTTGCCGCCCCCGGGTGGATCACCCACCTGGTGCTGGCCGTCACCTCAGGCGGCCTGCCGATGGCGGAGCACGGAGCCGAGGACTGGCGCGAGGCCTTCCGCCTTGCCCATCCCCGGCTGCCGGACTGGTTCGCCACCGCCGCGGTGGACCTGTCCGATCAGCTGCCGTCGGTTGCGAGTCCTGTGCTGTTGCTGTGGGGCGATGCTGATCCGATCAGTCCGGTGGGGGTGGGCCAGCGTCTGGCCTCACGGCTTCCCGCGGCGCAACTGGTGGTGGTCACCGGCGGGACCCATGATCTGGCGGTGGAGCGAGCGGATGTGATCGCGCCGCTGATCGATCGGCATCTGAGCCGGCCTTCATCCCTCACCGCCCCATGAGCAAGACCACCTGCAGCTACTGGAACCCTCTGGCGGACGACCGGCAGCACCGCTGGCGCTGGCTGGAGGGGCTCGAGGGGCAGGTGGAGGAGGTGATCCTCAGCCGCGATCCGGCCACCGGTGCGTTCACCCGCCTCACCCGCTTCCATCAAGGCGCCGACACCAGCGCCTTCGGGGCGACGGTGCACGACTACCCCGAGGAGATCCTGATCGTGAGCGGTCGGCTGTGGGATGGGGCCTTCCGGATGTGGCTGGAAACCGGGCACTACGCCAGCCGTCCGCCCGGGGAGGTGCACGGGCCCTTCCGCAGCGAGGAGGGCTGTGTGGTGCTGGATGTGTCGTTCCCGCAACGGTTGGGGCCGGAGGATTCCTGAGGGTTGTCGCGTTCTGTTCAAAAGCGATGGTGGGGTCAGCAGTCGTTCAGCAGTTCTTGCACCGCAGCCCGTGCACCGCAGTCCCCAGCTCACCATCCAGACCCTGCTTCCGTGGGCATCGCTGCATCGCTGCGGCCGCTTTTGAGGTTGCTTGCCTCTAGCCTGAATGGTCAGGCAGGCGGACAGAACCATCGGCATCGGTTTCATCGAGCCCCCGCCCCAGTCCCCACCTGACATCGAGGGGATCGGGAGCTTGTGGGCAGAGCACTCCTTCGGCGCCGACAGCATTGTTCTGTTCCTGATCATCCTGGCCCGCTATTTCCTGGTGGCCGGAGGGTGCTGGTGGCTGCTGCGGTTGTGTCGACCTCGTGCCTGGACCGCACCCTCGGAACCGCAACGCCGGCGAATGTGGGAAGGGATCCGCCATGACATCCGTCTGTCGGTGTTCTCCGCTGCGGTGTTCGCCCTGGCCGCCGCGGCCGTGCTGTGGCTTCAGGCCCATGGCATGACGCGGCTCTATGACAGGGCTGACACCCATGGCTGGTGGTATCTGGGGGTGAGTTACCTGATGGTGCTGATCCTGCAGGACGCGGTCTTCTACGCCACCCACCGCCTGTTTCATCACCCGGCGCTTTATGCCTGGTTTCACAGCGGCCACCACCGCTCCCGCCAGCCCACGCCCTGGACGTCCTTTGCGTTCGATCCTCCTGAGGCCGCTGTCCAGGCGGTCTTTCTGGTGGCGGTGGTGATGCTGATCCCCCTGCATCTGATCACGCTCCTGGCTGTGCTGAGCACCATGACCGTGTGGGCGATCGTCAACCACCTCGACATCGCTTGCCTGCCTCGCCGTTTTCCCCACCACCTGCTGGGTCGTTGGGTGATCGGACCGGCGCACCACTCCCTGCACCACCGCCGGCCGGCAGTGCACTTCGGCCTCTACTTCACCTTCTGGGATCGTGTCTGCGGCACCGAGGATGGCGGCTACACGGTCGGTCTGAACACGCAAGCCGCAACCTCCTGACAGGTCGAACCTGCACCTCTCGCACCAAGCCAGTGCAGGCTCCATGACCGGAAGCAGAAACAGCCGAAAGCCCATGACGGCTTGCTGCCTGGCTTCCGCCTGACGGATCTGGCCACGTACAAGACAGGGGCCATGGCAGTGACCTTCTGCCCTGAACGATCGAGTCGATCGAGTTCATTGAGAACGCTGTCCCCCATCAGCTAGGGGGAACCACCAGCGCTGATCCGGTCTCCGATCCATCCGGGCCGAGGGTTACCGGCAGGTGGCCGGTCTTCACCCAGATCGTGCATCCAGCTTCGCTCCAGGGCCGGTGCACGCTGCCGGGTGGATGGCGCAGCCAGCTGCCGGCCGGGTAACTGCCACGCTCGTCCTGGAACACCCCCTTGAGCACCAGGATCTCCTCGCCGCTGGGGTGGCTGTGGAGGTGAAATAGCGTGCCCGGTGCCCAGCGCACCAGCGCGACGTGCTCCGAGCCGAAGGCGTGCAGCGGCTTCACCGCCAGGCCGGCTACGAGCCCCGGCACCCAGGGGGCGCTGCGGGTGGGGAGCACCAGCCGCAGCTGATCATCGCGGTGCATCTGCCGCAGCTTCACCAGGAGCGTGCAGCCCTCCCGGCTGTAGGGGGCATGGCTGGAGCCCACCGGGTTGCGCAGATAGGTGCCGGCTGGATAGTCACCCCGCTCATCGGAGAAGGTGCCCTCCAGCACCAGGATCTCCTCCCCGCCGCCATGCACATGCCGCTCGAAGCGGCTGCCGGGGGCGTAGCGCACAATCGAGGTGGCACGGGCCACCTCGCCGCCGCGGCGCTCGAGCAGGCGCCGCTCCACCCCGGCCATTGGCGAGGGTGTCCAGGGAAGCGTGGCGGTGTCGAGCACCACCGGCCGGCTGAGGTCGGCATGGAGCTCCATGGTCAGGCCGGGCGCTGGAACCAGCGCCGCACCTGGGACGCCCAGTGGCTCGGCCGGTCGTTGCTGCGCAGCTGGAGCTGGAACATCGAGCCGGCCAGGGCCATGCCGCCGCGGCTCAGCACCTTGGCCACGTGCCAGAGCACAGCCGCGGCGATCAGCAGCCAGGCCAGCAGATGCAGGCTGTAGACGAGGTGATCGAGTTGGCCGCTGCGCAGCCAGTCCTCGTTCATCAACTTGCCGCTGCCCACCGCCACCGCCAGGGCCAGGAGGGCGGTGGAATGGGCCGCCTGGTTGAGCCGGAAGCGGCCCAGGCTGAGGGCATACAGGCCGAACAGCAGGGCCAGGGGCCAGAGCAGCACTCCCAGGGTGCCGTGGATGTCGATCCAGGAGCCGGGAACCTGCAGGCCCAGGCGTCCCCAGCGGCCGTCATGGTTGGAATACACGATCAACCCGCTCAGCCAGGCCAGCGGCACCAGCAGCACCATGGCGCCGTGCAGCAGCCGCAGGAGGGAAGGCTGATAGGGGCGGGCAGGCGGCATGGCGGCTGGCCGGTCAGGCATCGATCTGCAGAGTGCCCATCATGCCCAGATCCTCGTGGTCGAAGATGTGGCAGTGGTAGACCCTGCGGCCGGGGAAGTCAGCGAAGCGGGTGCGGATCCGCACCGTTTCCCCCGGCCGCACCAGCACCACGTCCTTCCAGGCCCGATAGGGCTCGGGAGTGCCATTGCGATTGATCACCTGGAACGGGTTGATGTGCACGTGGAATGGGTGATCCATCACGCCGGTGTTCACCACCTCCCAGTCCTCGGTGTCACCGAGCCGCACGCGGGTGTCGGTGCGGTGGTGGTCATAGGGGCGGCCGTTGATCAGGAACACCATGCCCTGGCCCTGCGGCTCAGGGCCTGATCCCGTGCCCATCCCCATGCCCATCCGTTCCTTTTCGATCCCCATCGGGTTACCGCCGACGACCGGCAGGTCCTTGAGGAACAGCACCTGCTCCCGGGCAACCTCAACCTCGGGGATGCGGTTGAGGGCGCGCACGATCAGCACCCCGCCCAGGCCGACGAACTCCTGATCGGCCACGCTGAAGTTGTCGGTCTGGCTGGTTGCATGCTTTGGTCCGCCGCTGGCAGCGCATCGGCATGCTCAACAGGGTGTGGTGCCGTGATCTGAGAGCGATCAGAAGCTCAATCAGAAGCTGAAAAGCCTGTCGAATTTGTAGTACTCAGGCTTGTCGAGGCCTTCATGCCGGAGCATGCGGCGCAGCGCGATGATCTCCTGCCGCTGGGCCACGATGATCTCGCGGGCCAGCCGCCGCACGCTGCGGTTGGTGGACTTCTCCAGGGCGTCATGGGCCATCTCCAGGGCGCCGCCGTGGTGGATGAGCATTCCCTCGAGAAACCACACCACCCGGTTGGCGCGGGTGGGCGTGTCCCCCATCATCCGCATGGCCTCGATCTGGGCGGCGCTCATCCGCTCCAGGCCCGCCATGGTGTCGGGGTCAACGCCGGGCCGCAGGGCCACCGGATAGACAGGCGCCTCGGGATACCAGGCCCTGCGCCAATGGGCCATCGCCTTGATTTCACGGGCCTGTTCGCGCTAGATGCTGCTGGCCAGGGCGCCGACGCCGGGCGAGCCGATGTTGAACACGAATTCACTCATGCGCAGCGCGCCGGTGTGGTGCTGCACCATCGCGTCGAGCCAGCGCAGGTCGTAGGTGGAGCCCGCCGGGCCGACGTCATGGCTGTGGCTCCCGTGGCTGTGGCTGCCGTTGCTGTCACCGGCGTGGCTCGGGCTGGCGGGGGCGGTGTGGTGTTGCTGGTGATGGTGATGGTGGTGGGGGTCTGCCTGAGCCAGGACCGGAGCCGCCCAGATTCCGGCGAGCAGCAGGGGAGCAACCAGCGAAGGCATGGCAGGGGAGCAGGACCTGCTCCTACCATGGACTCTCCAGCAGGTGGAGAGTCAAGCGACTGGAGTGCCGCTCGCCGCTCCCCCCTCCCCTGGATTCCAGAGGATCGGCGCCGTGTCCAGGCACTCCGGGGTTCCGGTGAAGACCATCCGCTTCTACTGCGATCAGGGGCTGCTGCAGACCCTGATCGCAGTGAAGGGCGCCACCGCCTCTTTGATGAGACGGTGTATGGCGAGCTGGCCCTGATCCGCATGCTGCGGGGTCTGGAGATCCCTCTGGCCACGATTGGCGAGGTGCTGAAAGTGCGCCGCTCCGGCATCTGCCACTGCAACGAGCTCAGGGCCACGATCGGCAGCAAGGCCGGTGAGATCGAGCAGCGCATCAGCGATCGTCAGCACCTGCACGGCGAGCTGACGCGCATGCTCGACAGCAGGCCGGCTTGCGGCGGCCGGCGGCAATCTGACCGGTCGGCGGCATGAGCGATTCGTTTTCACCGAGATGGAGCTGCGACAGGACGTTCCGCGCACCCTGGGGTGACCCGTTCCAGCACCAGGGATTGGCAGCGCTGCTCCGGTCAGCCCGGTGCCGTGATCGTCCTTGCGTGGTTCAGGTTTTCCGGTAGCGCTTCAGAAGCGACGAGTTGACGATCACCGACAGCGAGCTCAGGGCCATGGCAGCACCGGCGATCATTGGATTGAGCCAGCCGAAGGCCGCGATCGGCACGCCCAGGCTGTTGTAGGTGAAGGCCCAGAAGAGGTTCTGGCGGATCCTTCGCATCGTTGCCCGCGACAGTCCCAGGGCGGTCACCACATCGCGCACGTCGTCGTGCAGCAGCAGGATGTCACCGGCTTCCTTGGCCACATCCGAGCCCGAACCGATGGCGATGCCGATGTCGGCAACGGCCAGCGCCGGGGCGTCGTTCACCCCATCGCCCACCATCGCCACCACCTCTCCTGCTGCCTGCAGGGTGCGGATGCCCAGCCAGACGTCGTGCTCCCTGCCCCCCTCCTCCAGCCGGGCCTGCACCCCCTCACCCGCAACGGCCTGGCTCCACGCACCGGCAGCAGGGGGGGCTGGCGCGCCTCCGCCGCCTCGAGAATGGCGCCTGCGAGGGGATGGCTGGAGCCGTGCTCCTGGGAGGCCGCGAGCTGGAGCACCTGCTCCTCCCCCATCGGTGCCATGCAGGCGATCAGGGCCGTGAGCGCCGATGTGCCTCTGGTGAGGGTGCCGGTCTTGTCGAACACCACGGTGGTGAGCCGCTCCACCCCCACCATCAGCGCCGCCGGGGTGGCGATGCCCAGGGCGCAGGGGCAGGAGATCACCAGCACGGCGATGAAGGCCAGCAGGCCATTGCTGACCTGTCCGGCCAGGCTCCAGAGCAGCAGGGTGAGCAACGCCACCAGCACCACCGCCGGCACGAACCAGGCCGTCGCCTGGTCGGCCAGCCGCTGCACCGGTGCCGAGCTGGCCTGGGCCTCCTCCACGATGCGGATGATCTGGGCCAGCGCCGTGGCCGACCCCACCCGGGTGGCCCGCATGCGCAGCAGGCCACTGCCATTGAGGGTGCCGCCGATCAGCTCCGATCCCTCCTGCTTCGCCACCGGCATCGATTCACCCGTGATCAGCGACTCGTTCACACTCGAGCTGCCGGCGATCACCACACCATCGGCCGGCACCGCGGCCCCGGGCGGCACCAGCACGATGTCGTCGCTGACGACGGCCTCGATCGGCAGTCGGATCTCCTCAGCAGCGCGCTGCGCAAGGGCCGTGACGGGGCGCAGATCCATCAGCCTTCGCACGTCGGTGGAGGAGCGCTTCTTGACGCTCTCCTCGGTCCACCGCCACCCGCAGTCCCGCCAGCAGCAGCACCCCACTGATGGCGATGCCCATCCGCCGGCGCATCTGGCGCAGTTCCCGCTCGGGATCGAGGAAGTTCCGGCGGCAGCCTTCGCTGCAGAACCAGTAGCGCCTGGCTCCCTGCTCAGCCCAGGGGGCGGTGGCCCTGGGCACGACCATGCCGCAGATCGGATCCTTGGCCATGCCGTCCTCAGGTGCTGCCAGCTCGTGCTGCTGGCCGAGGGGAGGCCGGTGGCCTGGATGGCTGCGGTCAGCGGTCAGCACGGCTGCCGACCTGCCGTTTCCCTGGTGCAGGCAGAGATCGGCACAGGGATTCGCTCCGGGCCCACGGCCTCAGGGCCCCGTGATTCGTACGGATGATCCTGAGCTGTCGGCCCCGTTCGGCGGCATGGCCCTGTGGTCAGGATTCGATGGCATCGAACTTCGCCGCCAGCACCGCATCAGCCCGCGTCAGTCCATTCGCCTTATGGGTGAACACGTCGACGTTCACATATCCCCACCCCACCCGAAAATCAGCGTGGTGGCCCTGCTCCTCGCAGATGGCGCCAGCACGGTTGAGCCAGGCCAGGGCCGTGCGGAAATCGGCAAACTCCAGCCGCTTGTGCAGGTGATGGCCGTCAATCACCTGCCACCCAGGCAGTTCGCCTCTCAACTCTGTCAGCTCCTCGGCGTCAAGCGTGGGTCCGCCGTCACGGCAGGGGATGCAGGTTTCATCACGCAAAGCCACGGCGCCCTTCTCCAGTCCAGATCATTTCATCCTGCAACCGGAGGGCAGGGATAGGATTGCCAGTCCAGATTCTTTACATCGCCTGGTTCGCGACTCATCGGTCAGCCCCTCCGGTATTGTTGCTCAGGTTCACACAGGCTTTAGCTATCACTCAGTATAAGTGGAAGGCTTAAGGCTGGAAAGATCGGATATCCGGCCACTACGTCTTGTCAACCAGCCTGCCGAAGGGCTATGCCCCCGGCAAGACTTGAGGCTGTCCTGAGGTGATTGGATCGCCCTTCGGACAGGCTGGGATTCGCCACTTGGCTTGACCCTGGCCACGCACTGATTTCTGTCGATATGGTCAGTCATGAATTCCAAAAAAGGTTATCTGGTTCTCTGCACCCTGAGCTATGGAGACATCTACGGGCAGATTCTCATCTGGCTCCTTGGTGTCTTCCTCAGTCTTGCCGCGGGCCTGGCGCTGCTGGCGGCTTCCCACCCCGTCGGTGGCATTGCGGTGATTGTCCTGATCTTTGTCCTGTCTCTGCCCTTCCTCCTGTTTACCTTCGTCACCACTCTGCTCAGCCACATCATTCTCGTTGAACAGCCTTAGCTGAATCACGGGCTGAATCACGGCTGAATCAGAGCTCCATGGCAGCACTCGACATCAGCTCCTGCAGGCGAGAGCGGAACATGCTTTCCGGCAGGCCTCCAGAAATGTCCCCATGGATTGTGAACTCACCCTCCGGGTCATCCACCAAGATGTATGTGGGCAGCTTCAGCTCGCGCTTCAAGGGGTACTGCCTGAGCAGGACTTCTCGATAGCGCCGGTAGATGTCGGGCGACCTGAGGTTGACGACCAAATAGGTCAGGCCCAGCTCTTCGGCGACCTTGGCGTCAAAGGCAGACATCGTCTGGCAGATCGGGCACTCCGGCGTGCTGTACTTCAGCAGTGTGAGCACGGGCCTTTCCCATCCCTCTGCTTCTGTTCTAGCTGTGATTCATGGGTCGCGAACCAGGCGCTCAACCTGAGCCCGCTGGCCCCGCCGCTGCGCAGCAGCAGTCGGGGGCCCATCGACTCCCCTCACGTGCCCCGTCACACCGGGGCAGCCGCCTCGCCGTCAGCACCCTCCACCCGGATCTCATGGTGGGTTTCGGCCAGTTCGAGCACCCCGTTGCGCCAGGAGTAGATGGAGCGCGCCCGGTAGCGGTCCTGATCAACCAGTCTGATGTGTTCGAGGATGTCCCATTCCTGGTAGTGGGATGTGAACCCCAGCTCGTGTTCGTCCACCTGGCGGATGTGGCTGCGCGTCGGGGAACCGCACAGGTAGCCGCGGCTTCGGCGCAACTGGTGTCCGAACAGATAGGCCTCCATCGTGCCTTCACGGATGTAGCGCGGCTTCCGTTCAAAGAATCCATGCTCGTCCTCAGGCCACCAGCTGAACCGATACGCCGATTCGCCCTGGGCCGGTTCCTCGAAGCTCTCCACCCGCAGCATCATGTCCACCCGCAGCACCTCCTCGTCTGCGAAGAAGTAGAGCCTGCGTGAACGCCAGAGCCCCAGGTTACGGGTGAACCAGCGACGCAGACTGTTGTCATGGCGGAGGGGTGTCGCCGGGCCGGAGAGAGCAGGGACCTTCGGCTTGACGATCAGCGGCACGCGATCGATCGGGATACCCTCGCTCATGGCGTGTCGGTGGGACGGCATCCGAATTCGCCTGACCCCATCTCTCCTATCGATAGCCACCGGCGTGGTCGCTGGCAGCGGTCCCGGCCAGGTTGTGCTGAAACGGAGGCCGGAAGCAGGCATAAACACCGATTGCGCTTCGATCCGGGCGGGTGGAACGTGTGTTCATCGGGATCTCGGAGGCTCCAGTTGATGGACGACAGCCCACCCCAGCAGGTCTCAGGAGCGAACTGACGTTCGGACCCTGCTCCAACAATCTCAAAGGATCACTGGTTTCCCCGGCGTGTCATCCAGTCGCCGTCCACTGCACCGCCCATTCCGCCGTTCACGGCCCCGTCCAAGGTGCCCCGGACCGAACGGGAAACCCCGCTAGAGCCATGGCCCCAGGGCCATCGCCAGGCAGCTCCGCCCACAACTGAAGAACCTGCAGATCTGGCCACCAAGATCTGACGATCCCACCGATCGCAAAGGCAGCCATCCCAGGGGCCGACCCCGCTGATGACCTGTTGAGCGAAGCAACGCCCGGGGCCTGCGCCTCGGGCGTTGCTCTGTCTGTCCATGGCCTCATGACAGAGACCTCCAGAAACCATCAAGAAGGCGCCCCGTCAGGGCGCCTTCAGGCCGGTCGCCGAGCTGTGGACCTTCACTGCCCGGGTCAAGGCCTCTGATTCATGAATACGCCCGCCTGGGGCGGGCGTCAGTACGGCAAACCGATCGGCACGGACGCCGGTGGCGGATCACTCCTCCTCGTCGGAAGCGCCGATGGGGATCAGCTTGATCTGCTTGCGGCCGAGCTTGATCTCGAACTCATCCCCGGGCTCGAGCCCCAGCTGGGCGGTGTAGGCCTTGCCCACCAGCAGGTTGCCGTTGAACTGCACCTTGGTGACGTAACTGAGCTTGCGGCCGGCCTTGCCCCGTCCCTGTCCGGTCTCACCGAGGCTTACGCCCTTGGCCTCGAGCAGGGCTTCGTAGAAGGCAGTGAAGTTCAGCCGCTCACTGCCGTCCTTCTTGGTGCTCACGTAGCCGCACTCGCGCACCAGTTCAGACTTGCTGGCATCGCCGAGTTCCTTGACCTTGGCGAGCAGTTCGGAGCCGGTGAGCATGAGGAGTTGTGCATCAGCGCTCAACCTACCGCATAGCCAGCACCTGGCAATCAGGACCTGCTGAAGGATCTCTTCTCCGGCTGCTGTCCGGGGGGTTGGCCTCAGGTTCACGGTCAAGGATGCTGCCCCGTTTTGTCGTCCTGGAACCGTGGCCTGCCGCAGACCTGGCTGCCGGATGCACGCGCTGCTGAAAACAGCGGCCTACGCTGAAATCCAATGTCGCCAGCGGCCGGTATTCAGGGTGGCCGGGCACCCCCGGAAGCGTTCGCCAACCTTCAGCCATGCCGCATTCGCCAGCTTTCAGCATTGCGTCGCTGCCTGCCCTCTGGATTCCTCCAGCCGGAGTGGTGGCGCTCCAGACCGTCGACTGGTTCTGGCTGATCCATCCGGTGGCGGCTGTGGTGATCGTCTATCCCCTGCTCGGCATGGTGCTGCGCCTTGGCCTGCAGGCCCGTGCCCGGCGGCTGGGGCAGACGAAGCTGCCGGTGACCTCCGGCCGGGATCACGCAGACCTGGGCCGCTGGCTCACCGCGGCTGTGGTGGCTGCCGTGCTGGTGGCCCTGGTGGTGGTGATCGCCAGCAAGGTGCTGCTGGGCGACGGCCCGATCGACCTGCCGCGCATGGGACTCCTGGCGCTGGTGACAGCCGGCACAGCGTTGAGCTTCGTGTGCCTCTGGCTGGTGAAGCGTGCCGTGTACCGCGGCAGCTTCGCGCTGCTCTGCTGGATCGGTCTGATCGGTCTGGGCCTGCAGCCGGAGGTGTGGCGGCTGGGCGACAACCCCTTCCAGCCGGCCTTCTGGCAGTCCCATTTCTGGGGTGGCATCGGCCTCTGCGGCCTGATGCTGTTCTCGCTGGCGGCCAAGCCGGAAACCCAGCGCAGCCTGCGCTGGCGGCGGCTGCACCTCTCCGCCAACGTGCTGGCCGCGCTGGTGTTTCTGGCTCAGGGCATCAGTGGCTCGAGGGATCTGCTGGAGATCCCTCTGCACTGGCAGAAGCCGGCGATTTACGCCTGTGATTTCGCGGCCCAGCAGTGCCCGGCCGCCACTCCCGCCCAGCCCTGATCGTTCAGGAGATCGTCATGCTGAGCACCGTTCCCCAGGCAGCGCCGGGGCATCACACCAGCGCGGGCATGGCCCCGCTGCTCCGGTGCAGGCCCTGGGCCCTGGCCGTGCTTCCCCTGGCGGCCGTCGCCATGGCCCTTGCCCTCTACCATGACAAAGGGGTGCTGGTGGGGTTGCCCGCCCTGCTGGTTGGCGTCTGGGCCTGGCTGCTGCGCTGCCGGCCGGAGGCCGCCCAGACGGTCGGGGCCCGCCGGAGCGCGATCGCCGTGGTCACCCTGCTCAGCGGGCGCTATCTGGTCTGGCGCGTCGCCGCCACGCTCAACCTCACCAGTTCCGGTGCCGCTGCCCTCAGCCTGCTGCTGCTGGCTGCCGAGTTCAGCCTGCTGGGCCATGGACTGCTGCAGCTCTGGCTGGCCTGGTTTCAGGAGCCCCCCGTCGTGGCGGAGGCCCACCAGGCAGCTCAGCAGCTCGAGCGGAGGATCGGCTGGGACCCCCGGCGCCTGCTGGCGGTGGATGTGCTGGTGCCCACCCGTGGCGAGCCGCTGGAGCTGGTGGAACGGTCGCTGAGGGCCTGCCTGGCTCTCGATTACCCACGCTTCACGGTGTGGCTGCTCGACGATGCCGACCGGCAGGAACTCGCTGACCTGAGCAACCGACTGGGATGCCGTTATCTCGCCCGGTCGGAGCGTTGCCACGCCAAAGCCGGCAATCTCAACCACGCCCTGCCCCATCTGCGGGGGGATCTGGTGCTGGTGTTCGATGCCGATGTGGTGCCCCAGCGCCATTTCCTGCGGCGCACTGTGGGTCTGTTCGACGATCCGCGGGTGGCTCTGGTGCAGACACCCCAGAGCTACATGAACGCCGATCCGGTCATCCGCAACCTGGGTCTGGAGCGCTGGCTGATGCCGGATGAGGAACTCTTCTACCGCTGGATCGAACCGACCCGGCAGGGGGTGGGCGCGGTGGTGTGCGCCGGCACATCCTTTTTGATGCGACGCTCTGCGCTGGAGCAGGTGGGAGGCTTCGAGACCGCCACACCTTCCGAGGACCTGGCCACCGGCATCCGTCTCACGGCCGCCGGCTACCGCATGGTTTACCTCAACGAGAAACTCAGCGCCGGTCTGGCTCCGTCCAGCCTGGTGGCGATGGCCCGCCAGCGCAGCCGCTGGGCGAGCGGCACCCTGCAGACCCTGCGCACCTCGGCCAGCCCGCTGCGCATAGCCGGCCTCAGCCCCCTGCAGAGGCTGGCCTTTCTCGAGGGCATCCTGCACTGGCTGAACGTGATTCCGCAGCTGGTGCTGCTGCTGATGCCGCTGAGCTACGGCCTGCTGGGGGTGTCTCCTCTGCTGCTGCGTGATCAGGGGGCGCTCACCGTGGCCCTGCCGCTGCTGCTGGCCCAACTGCTGCTGGTGCGTTGGTTCAGCCATGGCTCCCGCTCAGCGCTGATGCCCGAGCTGTACCGCTGGGTGTTTCTGGTGCCGCTGCTGCTGGCCGTGGTGAGCACCGTGCGGGGGCGTCCGAGGCAGTTCCATGTCACCCCGAAAGCCTCACCGACGGACCGCCCACGACCTGCCCTCTGTCTTGTGCTCCCCCTGGTGATGCTGCTGGGCCTGCAACTGCTCAATCTGGCCCTGCTGTTGCGCGGCGCGAACCCGATGCTGCCGCTGGTGTGGAGTGCACTTGCCGTGATCAGCCTGATGGCCGCCCTGCGGGCCTGCTGGGATCGTTGTCCCGCCGATGCAGTGGTGTGGTTCCGGCCTGAGGGTGTGGAGGTGGTGCTGGAGCAAGATCGCCTGCGCTGGCCCGCCAGGCTCACGGTCATCAGCGAGCGGGGAGTGGAGGTCAGCTGGCAGCCCGCCGCGCTTGCCAGCGATGGGCTGGATCTGGACCGGCCGGTGCAGATCCGCTCCGACTGCCTGGGGCCCCGGACCCTGACCCTGCGGCCCGAGCAGGTGAGTCGTTCACGCGGACGGGTGCGGCTCGGTGGGGTCTGGCTCTGGCGAAACCAGGCTGAACGCGTCCAGCTCCAGGCCCGGCTCTACCAGCAGCCCGGTGGCTGGCCGGTGCGTCAGGCGCCGCCGGACCTGCTCGCCGTCCCGGCTCTTCTCAAGCGCCTGGTGTGGCCACGGAGACTCGAGGGATGGTTGTCCCGCAGCGCTCTGCCCATCAGGCTCGAGTGCCGGCCCTGCGGGGCCGAACTTCCGGTGTTGGTGGACTGATTCCGACGTCCGTCAGGCAATCCAGTTGCCATGGCCGCGGCGCCCGCCGCGCTTCAGCAGCAGGGACCGTTCGTTGTGGAGGCGGCTGTCGGGGCAGCCGGTGCGGCAGGGATCGCTGTAGCGGCCCCATCGAAGGGGATGGCCGTGCCGCAGCCCTCGAACAGGCCGTAGTGGCGGCTGAAATCACCGATGAAGCTGAAGTGGGGCGCCAGGCGGCTTTCGGCGAGCATGCGGAAGGTGTTGCCGCACACCGGAAGCACCTTGTCGGCCTCGATCCAGTGGTGCTTGTCGAAGGGCAGGGCGTGGGGGTGTTCGGCGATCGTGCCGTGGTAGATCACCGCCTGGCCGTGGTCTTCGCAGGCGTCCTCCAGCTCGGGGAGGTGGAACAGCCGGTAGGTGGCGGAGAAGAAGCGGATCGCGCCGGTGCGCGCGGCCAGCTCCGCATCGGTGATCTCCAGGGGCCGGTCGCTCACCAGGCGGGGATCGGCGAAGCCGGCCTGGCGGGCCAGGCGCACAAAGTCGTTCCAGTAGAGGGCGCCGCTGAGGCATTCGCCGTAGAGCACCGGATCGTGGCGCAGCGCCTCAGGCACCCTCCGGTCGGCATAGACGTCGGCGAAGAAGAACTCGCCGCCGGGCCTGAGCAGGCGCCGCACCCCCTCGAGCACGGCCAGCTTGTCGGCCGAGAGGTTCACCACGCAGTTGGAGATCACCAGATCGAAACTGCCGGGCTCCAGGGGCAACTGATCGAGCTGCTCGATGCGGCCCTCCAGGAACTCCACGTTGGAGAAGCCGAACTGCTCGGCATGGTGCGCCTGGTGCCGGCGGGCCACCGCTAGCTGCTCCGCGGTCATGTCCACCCCCACCACCGCGCCGCCGGCGCCCACCAGCTGGGCCAGCAGGTACACATCCCGGCCGCTGCCGCAGCCTAGATCCAGCACCCGCAGACCCTCCAGCAGCGGCGGCACCACAAGCCCGCAGCCGTAGTAGCGCGACAGCACCTCGGGATGGATGCGGGCCAGCAGCGGGCGCAGGGCCGCCGGCACGCTGCTGGCATCGCAGCAGGCGTCTGTGCGCAGGTCGGCGCTGCTGCTCAGGGTGGCGCCGTAGTACTCCTGCACGCCGCGGCTGAGGTCGGGAACGCTGGTGCCGCTGCTGCCGGTGTCCGGGGTGCCGGTGCCGCAGCAGCTCGTGTCGCCGGGGGTGGTGGTGTCGGTGGGGCTGGCCATGGGTGATGAAGGGGGCTTGGTGGGCGGGGCCGGCAGGGGCTGGGGCGCGTTGCTGGTCTGTGCGTGATCGGGATCGTGGTGCCGATGCTGGCGCAGGGGGCTCAGCCCCGCCGCCGCCAGGCGTGGTAGCGGCGCAGCCAGGGCATCAGCCGGTGGGGCACCCGCTGTTTCTTCCACACGCCGGCGGCGTATTCATTGGCCTCGGCGAAGGTGGGGTAGGCGTGAATGGTGGCAAAGATCCTGCCCAGCCCCAGGCCCCACTTCATCGCCAGCACGACCTCGGCCAGCAGCTCGCCGGCGTGCTCGCCCACGATGGTGGCGCCCAGGATTCGGTCGCCGCCGGGCTGGGTGAGCACCTTCACGAAACCCTGCTCGGCGCTCTCCACGATGACGCGGTCGAGGTCGTGCAGGGGGAAGCGGGTCACGTCCACGGCGATGCCCTGCTGGGCGGCGTCGGCTTCGGTGAGCCCCACCGTGGCCACCTCCGGTTCGGTGAAGGTGGTGCGGGGAATCACGCGGTAGTCGGCCTTGAAGGCGCGCAGGTTGCCGAACAGGGCGTTCACCGCCGCATACCAGGCCTGGTGGGCGGCGGCGTAGATGTTCGGGTAGTTGGTCTGCAGGAAGGCGTTGGTGGTGACCGTGGCGCCGGTGGGGATGCCCAGCTCCTCCAGGCCGTAGCCCGTGAGCCGGGCGCGGCGGCCGAGGGCGCAGAGCACGGCATCGCAGGCGATGGCCCACTCCTCCTCCCCCTGCCGCACCCGCACCGTCACCGCCCACTGGGGGTCGGCCTGGCGCTCGAAGCCGAGCACCGTGGCGCCCATCAGCAGGGTCACGCCGTCGGCTTCCAGGGCCCGTTGCACCTCGGCGGCCACATCTGCGTCTTCCTTCTTCAGGAGGCGCTGGCTGCGCTGGATCTGGGTGATCGGCAGGCCCAGCTGGGCCAGGGCCTGGGCCAGTTCGCAGGCGATCGGCCCGCCCCCCAGCACCGCCAGCCGCGGCCGCTCCAGGGCGCAGCTGCCCAGCCAGCTCCACACCGTTTCGCTGGTGAGCAGCGGCACCGCATCGCTCCCCGGCCAGTGGGGCAGCACCGGCTCGGCGCCGGTGGCCAGCACGATCGCGCGGGCCGTGAGCTTGTGCTCTTCCCCCTCGGGCCCCTGGATCGCCACGGTCCAGGGATCGAGCAGGCGGGCCTGGCCGCGCAGCACTTCCACCCCCAGGCCCTCGTAGCGCTCGACGCTGTCGTGGGGCGCAATCGCCTCCACCTTGGCGGCCACCCGCGCGAACACCTGGCGCACGCTCAGGCGCGGCTCCACCGGCTCAAGGCCGTAGCGGTCGGCGCGGCGCATGCGGGCCGCCAGCCGCGCCGAGCTGATCAGCGCCTTGCTGGGCACGCAGCCGGTGTTGAGGCAGTCGCCGCCCATCTCGGCGCGCTCCACCAGCGTCACCCGCGCCTTCACCGTGGCGGCGATGGTGGAGGTCACCAGCCCTGCCGCGCCGGCGCCGATCACGATCAGGTTGCGGTCGAAGTGGCGGGGGCGCCGCCAGGGGCGGTAGAGCCGCCAGATCTGCCAGCGGCGGGTGGCCGCCTTCGCCAGCCAGGGGAACAGGCCCAGCAGCAGCAGGGAGCCCCCAGCAGCGGCGGGCTGAGAATGCCCCCCAGGCCGCGCAGCTGGGCCAGCTGGGTGCCGGCGTTCACGTACACCAGCGTGCCGGGCAGCATGCCGATCTGGCTGGTGAGGTAGAGGCTGGCGGCCCGCATTGGCGTCAGCGCCATCAGCAGGTTCACCAGAAAGAAGGGGAACACCGGCGCCAGCCGCAGGCTGAGCAGGTAGAACACCCCATCGCGCGCCACGCCCGCCTCGATCGGCGCCAGCTGGCGGCCGAAGCGGCGCCGCACCAGATCGCGCAGCAGGGTGCGGGCCACCAGGAAGGCCAGCAGGGCGCCCAGGCTGGAGGCGAACGACACCAGCAGGGTGCCGAGCCCCACGCCGAAGATCGCCCCGCCGGCCAGGGTGAGCACCGCGGCCCCCGGCAGCGACAGGGCCGTGACCAGCACGTAGATGACCATGTAGGCCCCCGCCACCAGCAGGGGCGACTGCGCCCGCTGCTCCCGCAGGGCGCCGTGGGCGCGCTGCAACCCCTCAAGGGTGAGCTGGCGGTGCAGGCCCAGAGCGAAGAACAGGGCCACCACCAGGGCGATGGCGGCGATCAGCAGCACCTGGCGCCAGCGGGCGGGCCGACCGGTTGGTGGCGCAGGAGGGGAGGTCATGCGACAGGCTTGTCTCTGTCTTTACCGGTGAAGCCCCGCCGCGGATTGCCCGTCAGGCTGTGGGCATCGGCTGGGCTGAAATCCGGCAGGCCTGCTGGCCGGTATTGCCTTCACCGGGTTCTTGGAGGGTCGGTTTCCTGCAACGCCCTGTGCGAATCGTGATCCTGGCCAAGGCCCCGCGCCCCGGCGCGGTGAAGACCAGGCTGGAGCCGGCCCTGGGGCCGGATGGCGCCGCCCGGCTGGCGGAACGGCTCCTGCGCCGCACCATTGGCACGGCCAGTGCCAGCGGCCTGGGCGTGGTGGAGGTGTGCGTGAGTCCCGCCCCCGACGACCCGGCCTGGCGGCGGCTGAGCTGGCCGCCGGAGCTGATCTGGAGCGAGCAGAGCGGCGGTGATCTGGGCAGTCGCATGGCGGCGGTCGCCCAGGGGGTGCTGGCGTCGGGAGCGAATCTCCTGCTGCTGGGGATGGACTGTGCCGAACTCGAGGCGCATCACCTGCAGACGGCCGCGGCCCAGCTCACAGACGCGGATGCCGCGTTGATTCCCAGCCTGGATGGGGGCTATGTGCTGCTGGGCCTGCGCCGCTTTCACCCCTCCCTGTTCCGTGGGGTTCCCTGGAGCACGGCCGCGGTCTGTGCCATCACCCGCGAGCGTCTGCGCACGCTCGGATGGTCGTGGCGTGAGCAGTGCCCCCTGGCCGATCTCGACGAACCTGCTGATCTGGATCGTCTGCCACAGACAATCCGTGCGCAACTCGGGATCGGCCATGACCCTGGATCACCCGCACCAAGGGGCCGCGCCGGCCCTGCTGGACAGCATTCAGGTGGTGATCCCGGTGCGTGACGAGGAACACACGCTCGCCCATGTGATCGGCCAGCTGCAGGGCCAAGGGCTGCACCGCATCCGGGTGGTGGACAACGGCAGCCGGGATCGCAGCGCCGCCATCGCCCGGCACCTGGGGGCGGAGGTGCTCAGCGAACCGAGCCCCGGCTACGGGCGGGCCTGCTGGCGGGGCTGCGGCAACCTCGATCCGGCCGTGCGCTGGCTTCTCTTCTGCGATGGCGACGGCGGCGATCCGCTCGAGGAGCTGCCCCGCTTCCTGGATCTGCTCAGCGACCACGACCTGCTGCTGGGCGACCGCACCGCCACCGTTGCCGGACGGGCGGCGCTCACCCCGCTGCAGCGCTGGGGCAATCGGCTGGCCACGGCGCTGATCGCCCTGGGCTGGGGATTCCGCTACCGCGATCTGGGGCCCCTGCGGCTGGTGCGGCGCTCGGCCTTCGAGGCCATGGCGATGCGCGACCGCGGCTACGGCTGGACCCTGGAGATGCAGGTGCGGGCGATCGAGCTGGGTCTGCGGGTGCGCGAGATTCCCGTTTCCCATCGGCCGCGCCTGGCCGGCCACTCCAAGATCTCCGGGCGCTGGGGCGCAAGTGTGCGGGCCGGGAGCGTGATCCTCACCACCCTCGGCCGCAGCTGGCTGCGGCGCTGGCCGTGACGGTTTGCCTCTCCGCCCGCCTGCGGCTGCCCGCCAGCGCCCTGCTGCTGATCGGCGGGGCGCTGTGGATGGCTCCCCACGGCGATCTGTTCGACCCTGGCCAGCTGCTGCCGTTCTGGGGGGCGGCGGCGGTGATGGGGCTCGGGTTTGCCATCTCCTGGACCTTGCCCGCCATTCCCCGGGCGCTGTTCTGGGCCGTGGCGGTGCTGGCGCGGCTGGCGCTGCTGCCCATGGAGCCCGGCGATGACATCTGGCGCTACCTCTGGGAGGGAGGCATCCAGCTGCAGGGGTACAGCCCCTATCACCTGCCGCCCGATGCCCCGGCCCTGGAGGCGCTGCGCACGCCCTGGTGGGGGCAGATCAACCATCCCGACACCACGGCGATCTACCCGCCCCTGGCGCAGCTGCTGTTCCGGCTGCATGCCGCCGTGGGCCAGCAAGTGCTGCTGTTCAAGTTGTCCTTCCTGGCCGCCGACCTGGCCATCTGCGGCCTGCTCGCCGCCCGCTTCGGCGCGTCCCGGGCGGCTCTCTATGGCTGGAATCCGTTGGTGATCTACAGCGTCAGCGGTGGCGGCCACTACGACAGCTGGTTCCTGCTGCCCCTGGTGGCAGGCTGGCTGCTGGCCGAGCGTGAACCCCCGCCCCGGGGTCCTCGCTCGCAGGCCTGGATCGACCTGCTGCTAGGCCTGAGCGTGGCCCTGAAGTGGATCACCCTGCCGCTCCTGCTCCATCGCATCTGGAGCCGCTGGCGGCAGCTTCGGCGGCCTGGCCCCGTGGTCGCCTCCGTGCTGCTGGGGCTGGCGCCGCTGCTGCTGGGGGCCCTGGCCTTCTGCCGGGGGCCGGCCTGCCCCCTGCTGCCCACCGGCTCCACGTTCATGCGCTACGGCCGCAGCGCCGAGTGGATGCCCCACTGGATCGGCCAGTTCTGGCCCTGGACCCGGCAGATCAACGCCGTGCACGGGTTGCTGCTGCTGCTGGTGCTGGTGGTGCTGCTGGCCACCACCGCGCGGCTGGGGGTGTTCGCCTGGCGCTATCTGCTGGCGGTGCTGCTGCTCTCGCCGGTGGTGCACGGCTGGTATTTCCTCTGGCTGATGCCCTTCGCCGTGCCCAGCCAGAACTGGGGGGCGCGGCTGGTGAGCCTCTCGGCCTTCGTGTACTTCGTGCTGCCCTCGCGGCTGCCCGACTGGCAGCTCACCACAGCGGAGCGCTTGCTGCTGTGGCTGCCCCTGCTGCTGGGGCTGCTGCTCAGCGGCCCGCTGCAGCGCCGGGCGCGAACCGATCCGGCCGTTCAGCGGTAAACCCGGCATCCGCCACCGGCCCCCACGCCATGCGTCCTGTCCGTCACCGCGCCCCGCTGCTCCTGCTCTGCGGCGTGCTGCTGCTCGGCGCCGCGGGCTGCAACCGCGGGCCGGAGGCGCTGCTGGGCGGAGCTGCCGGCGGCACCACCGCGGCGGCCACAGCACCCCAGCCATCCCTGGATCCAGCCGATTTCAACGCCGTGCTGGCGCGGGTGGTGGATGACCGTGGCATGGTCGCCTACGAAGCCCTGCAGCGCGACCCGGCCCAGCTCGATCGCTACCTCCAGGCCCTCGCCGACCTTGCCCCCGAGCGCTTCGCCTCCTGGTCCGAGGCCGAGCAGATCGCCCTGCTGATCAACGCCTACAACGCCCTCACCCTGCGCTCGATCATCGATCACGATCCGATCCGGCCGAGCATCAAGGCGATTCCCGGCGTGTGGAAACTGCGCCGCCACCCGCTGATGGGCCAGCGCCTCACCCTCGATGAGATCGAGCACCAGATCCTCCGCCGTGAGTACAACGAACCCCGCATCCACGCGGCGCTGGTGTGTGCCGCCATCAGCTGCCCGCCGCTGCGCAGCGAGGCCTACACGGGCCCTGAGCTGGAGCGGCAGCTGGAGGATCAGACCAACCGCTGGCTGGCCAGCGCCGTGGGTCTGCGGATCGACCGGGCTGCCGGGGAGGTGGCCATCTCCGCGATCTTCCAGTGGTTCGGCGAGGATTGGCCACGCGCCGACCCCGACGCCGCTCCGGTGCCCGGCCACGAGAAGGAGAGCGCCATGCTGCACTTCATCGCCCGCCACCGCCCTGCGGGGGAGCGGCAGCTGCTGCTGGGGGGCGCCTACCGCCTCAGTTACCTGCCCTACAACTGGGATCTGAACCGCCAGAGCCCCTGAGAGGAGAGGCGCCCGGTCATGGCAGTGACGGTGGTCGACGCGTTCTGCTCAGCTCAGCGCTCCGCCGCAGCTGGAGCCGGCACCGGCGGTGCAGCCGAAACAGTGATCGGCCACGGCGATCGGCTCGCCGCTGGGGTCGTGCTCCAGCAGCTCCCGCAGATGGCGCCGGGGGCTGGGTCCGCCGGCCGCCAGACTCGGCATCGCCAGACCTGGCATCGGCAGATCCAGCATCTGGTTGAAGTCGCAGTCGTAGAGGAAGCCCTGCCAGTCCACGCTGATGGTGGAGCGGCACATCACCTGTTCCAGATTGGCGGGGTTGTGGCTGGCGCGCAGCAGGTCCATGTAGCTCTCCAGCCGTCCCTGCTGGCGGAGCACGGCCGCGAAGCGCTGGATCGGCATGTTGGTGATCGTGTAGAGCCGGTTGAAGCGGATGCCGAAGTGCGCGGACAGCTCGCGCCTGTAGTCGGCTTCCAGCGCCGCCTGGGGCGGCGGCAGGCTTGGCCCCTGGGGGTTGTACACGAGATCCAGGGCAAGCCCTGAGCCCTCGATGCCGTAGCCGAGGGCGTTGAGCTGGCGCAGGCCGGCGATGCTGCGGGCGAACACGCCATCGCCGCGCTGCTGGTCCACATTGGCGGCGCTGTAGCAGGGCAGCGAGGCCACCACCGTGACCCCCTGAGCGGCCAGGAAGTCGGCCAGATCCTCCTGGCCGGGCTCACTGAGGATGGTGAGGTTGCAGCGGTCGATCACCGTCGCCCCCAGCCCCCGCGCCTGTGCCACCAGCGTGCGGAAGCCGGGATGCAGTTCCGGGGCCCCTCCGGTGAGATCCAGGGTGGTGAGTCCCCTCGCCCGCAGCACCGCCGGCACCAGGGTGAGGGTGGCCGCGTCCATCATCTCGGTGCGGCTGGGCCCGGCGTTCACGTGGCAGTGGCTGCAGCTCTGGTTGCAGCGGTAGCCCAGGTTCATCTGCAGGGTGTCGGGCCGGCCGCGGCGCAGGGCCGGGAAGGCCAGGGGGGGAGTGCTGGCCACGGCAGGGGTGGTGGTGGCCTCAGACACTGGTGAGCAGCCGGGGGCCATCGGGGGTGCTGCCATCGGGTTGAAGGGGCTCGAGGGTGATGCTGAGGGACTGGGCCTCGCTGGAGGGCTGGGTGGGGATCGGCATCGCCACGCTGCCGTCGGCATTGGGAACGAAGCGCACACAGCCCTTCGTCCTGCCGTTCACGTTCGCCCACAGGCGGTACACATGGGCGGGCGGTGCCGGCGGCAGCCCGCGCACCAGCAGCAGGTTGTGATCCTGGCCCGGGTTCATCACCACTTCTCCGGAGATTCCGGCATGTCCCGCAGTGCCCCGCAGCACCAGGGTGCGGCTGGCCGTCGCCGGGGGGGCCTGCCGCAGGCTGGCCATCTCCCCGCGCAGTTGCACCACCTGGGAGCCCAGCGCCACCAGGGCGCAGGCCATGGCGGCCATGCCGAGCTGGGCGGGCCGCAGCGGCCAGCGCTGGGCCTGCTCCTCGGCCCGCGGCTGGTGGCGGCTCTGTTCGGTGCGCAGCAGCCGCCGGCGCAGCCGGGCGGGCGGGGGCGCGGCATCGGGCAGGGCCATGGGCAGCAGCTCCAGGGTCAGCCGCAGTTCATCGAGCTGGCGCTGCAGCTGAGGGTCGCCGGAGAGGGCCTCGCGCAGCTGCTGCCGCTCGCCTTCATCCAGGTCGCCGAGCACGTGGCCGGCCAGCAGTTCATCGATGCGGGGATCGGCGGGTTGGGGATGGGCGCGGTTGGGATCAGTGGCGGCCATGGCGATCGGCGGGGGAGGGGCACGTGGCGAGGGCCTCGAGGGAACTGGAGGCGAAATCCAGCAGGTGGCTGCGCAGGGCCAGCAGACCCTGGCGGGAGCGGGTCTTCACCGTGCCGAGGGGGATCTGCAGGTGTTCGGCGATCACCGACTGACTCATGCCCTCGTAGTAGGCCAGCTCCAGCACCTGTCGCTGGTTGGGGTGAATGCGGGCCAGGGCGGTGCGCATGCGCTCGGCCAGATCCCCCAGCTCGGCCCAGTCGTGGGCGCTGCGGGCGTGCCCGCCCAGCAGCTGGGTCGACCAGCGCTGCAGCAGCTGCCAGCGGTTGCGCTGCTGGCTGAGGCGGTTGATCGCCATCGAGCGGGTGAGCAGCAGCAGGTAGGCGAGCACCGGCCCGCGGCTGGCGTCGTAGCGCTCCTGGCGCCAGTAGCGCAGGAACACGTCCTGCACCAGATCCTCCGCTGCAGCGCTGTCGCGGCAGAGCCGCAGCGCCAGGCGGTAGACGGCGGGGCTGTAGGCGTCGTAGAGGCCGGCCAGATCGTCGGGCAGTGGTGGCGGGTCCTGATCGGCGACGGCCATGGCTGAGGGGGGAACCATGCCGGGGATACCGGCAACGGAGCTGATCGGATTGCAGCAGCCCCGGATCGCAACCGCGGCCGGAGTTCTAGGCTTGCCTCCCACGATGGGCCAGGCAGCGGCACTCACCAACCATGGCCAGATCGTTCACGTCCAGATCGTTCTTGGCCAGATCATTCGCGGAGTTCCTCCACGGTGGGCCTGTGCTCATCGAAGACGTGGAACGGGTGCGCGACACGCTGGTCTTCGACGGGCCGGGATTATGGCCGAAGTTCTTCAAGTTCATTGTTCTGTTGGTGCTTGCTTCATGCATTGCCACCTATGGACTGCTGGGAGATTCGGTGGCCGTGGTGATCGGGGCGATGATCGTGGCGCCGCTGATGCTGCCGATCATGGGGCTGGCGTACAGCGTCAGCGTCGGTGATCGCAGCGGGATCATCAACACGTTGATCGTGAGCTTCGTGGGCATGGCAACGGCAGTCGCGGTGGGGTTCCTGCTCACCCTGCCGATCGCCCAGATCATCAAGCCGGATGCGATCCCGCAGATCATGATCCGCACCTCGCCCCATCTGCTCGACCTGATGGCGGCGCTGATGACGGGCCTGGCCGGAGCCTTCGCGCTGGCCCGCAAGGATGTGTCCGACACGCTGCCCGGCGTGGCGATCGCCGTGTCCCTGGTGCCGCCGCTGGCCAACGCCGGGATCCTGTTTGCGTGCGGCGAGTCCCGTCTGGCCTCCGGCAGCCTGCTGCTCTTCGGCACGAACCATGTCGCCATCCTGCTCACCGGCGCCCTGGTGTTCGCGGTGATGGGATTCCGCAAAGCCGCCCTGACGCCCTTCGATCCACGGTCGAGGCGCCGGGCCGTGGCGATTGCCCTGGTGGCCCTGCTGATCATCGCCATTCCCCTCTCGCTGACCAGTTATCGCCTGATCATCACCAACAAGATCGCCGTTCGAACTGATGCCATCGCTCAGGACTGGGTTGAGGGAACTGGATACAGGTTGCTGTCGGTGGATGCGGAAACGGCGGACGGATCGGTGAATCTTGTGCTGGTGGGCGAGGGCGAACTTCCGTCCCTGGAGACGCTGGACGAGCGCGCGAGTGGGGTTCTGTTCGGCCGCACCCTGCGTGTGAAGGTCGTGGAGTCACGCACCCTCTATCCTGGGACGAAGGATCCGGTGACGAAACCGGTTCACTTGCCGTAGTTCTCCAGCTGATCGAGCCCCTGGCGCAGCAGGCGCTGGCCGCCCTCGATCATCCGCTGCTGATCGCTCTTGAACACACAAGTCGCGGTGCGGAACTGCACCGTCCTGCTGAAGGGCACATACCAGATGGCGTCCAGCCGGCAGAACTCGCGCCCCTTCCTGGCCGGCACGTCCTGCAGCAGCTCGCCGCTGAGACAGCGGTAGCCGGCGCGGTCTTTGCCTTCCCGCCGGCAGGAGCCCAGGTTCTTGACGAACACCCCCTTGCCCTGCTGTTTGAAGGTCTGATTGGCGAAACCGGCGAACGACACCGGGTCGAAGCTGAACGGCGCGGCCTGAACAGCCCCGCTCAACATGGCCACCCCGTTCAAAACGGCCACAAGGAGCAGGGGGCGGAGCAGGCGAGGCACGGGCGAGCGTATGGGTGTGCGGGCAGCACGACATCATCGCCCTGCCGGCAGCGGCGTGATCACGACCGGGAGAAGCGCATGCATGGGACAGGCGCCCCGCTCAGGGCACCTGCGGGCCGGTTGCCGGACCGTGTACCTGTGGACCTGCACCGTTCCGGATCGACAGCGAAGTTCATCGAACCCGGCAGTCATCGAATCGCCCCAGCCCTCTGCCATGCGCTCCTCCCTGTTGTCGACGTTGCTGCTGCTCCTGGCGGGGGCCCTGATGGCCCGCCTCACGGCCAGCCGCCTGGCCCGCTGGGCGGTGCCGTCGATCGTGCTGGAGCTGTTGGTGGGCTTCGTGCTCGGCAACACCGTGCTGCCCTTCGACCGCATCGAGCCCCTCTCCGGCATCACGGAGCTGGGGGTGCTGATGCTGTTCTTCCAGGTGGGTATGGAGGTGCGCGGTGGGCTGCTGGGCTCACGTCCCGCGGCCGTGCTGCGGACCGTGCTGCTCTCGGCCCTCACGCCCCTGCTGGCCTGGTGGCCGCTGCAGCGGGGGTTCGACCTCCCACTGCCCACCACCCTGCTCTGCCTGGCGGTGCTCAGCGCCACCGGCACGGGCGTGACCCTGCGGGCCCTGGCCCAGGCGGGGGCCCTGCGGACCCCCTCGGGACGTCTGCTGGTGGGTGTGTCGGTGCTCGACGACCTGCCCGCCATCGGACTGCTGACCCTGGCCACCTTTCTGGGTCAGCCGCTGACGGCGGCGGCGGGTGGCGCCCCAGGCAATGCCGTCCAGCCTCTGTCCACGCTGCTGGTGCTGGCCCTGGGGCTGTCGAGCTTTCCCCTCAGCCGCTGGTGGCTGCGGCGCCATGGTCCCTGGCGCGCCGGGCCCCTGGGGGTGCTGCTGCTGCTCACCGGCTCGAGCTGGCTGGGGGAGATCGCCGGCCTCACCAGCCTGCTGGGGGCGCTCTGGGGCGGAGTGCTGCTGCAGCGGCTGGCTCCCGAGGCCGACGAAGGAGGCGATGAGGGAGGCGATGGCAGCAGTGATGGCATGCCGCTGCGGGGCCAGCTGGCACTGCTTTCGGAGGTCTTCCTTCCCCTCTATTTCCTCAGCGTGGGCATGCGCGTCGACGCCGCCACCCTGCTGCAGCCGTCGGCCTGGTGGATGGCGCTGATGCTGCTGGCGCTGGCGATCGCCTGCAAGCTGGTGTGCGGCCTGGGCATCAGCCCACGGGACCAGGCGGCCGGTATCGACCGCTGGCTGGTGGTCTTCGGGCTGATCCCCCGGGGCCTGCCCGGGCTGGTCTTCGCCACCACGGGCCAGGCCGCGGGGCTGATCTCGGCCCAGCAGTTCTCGGCCCTGGTGCTCACCGTGAGCGGAACCACCGTGCTCGGCCTGCTGCTGCTGGGGCGGCGCCTTCGGGTGAGCGCCGGCTGACACCGGCAGCGATGGTGGCGCCAGGCTGCAGAATTCCCCGGATGTTCGAGCCCGTCTCGTGTCCGGCTACCTCGTCAGCACCCTCCAGATCGTGGTGGGCATCGCCCTGCTCTTCGGGGGCGGAGAACTCTTCGTGGCGGGCTCGGTGGCCCTTTCGCTGCTGCTCGGCATTCCCCAGATCGTGATCGGCCTCACGGTGGTGTCGATGGGCACCAGCGCTCCAGAGCTGTTCGTGAGCCTGATCTCCACCATCCAGGGAAATCTCGGCGTTGCCGGTGCCGACAACCTGGCGGTGAGCAACATCGTCGGCAGCAACATCTTCAACGTGCTGGTGGTGCTGGGCCTCAGTGCTCTGATCGTGCCCCTGCGGGTCAAGAGCCGCCTGGTGCGGCGCGATGTACCCCTGCTGCTGGGGGTGTCGATGGCGGTGTGGGGCATGGCCTCGGGCGGCCGGGTCACCTGGCAGGCGGGCGTGGCCCTGCTGGCGGCCACGGTGATGAACATCATCTGGGAGATGCGTACGGCGGGCGAGAACCCCGACGAGGCCAACGACATCGACGAGTCGGAGCGCAGCACGCCGCTTGTGGCGGCAGTGAAGCTGGCGGCGGGCCTGGCCCTGCTGGTGGCCGGCTCCCAGCTGCTGGTGCAGGGCGCCACGGCGGCGGCGCTGGCCTTGGGGGTGAGCACCACCGTGATCGGCCTCACGATCGTGGCCGCCGGCACCTCCATGCCCGAACTCGTGACCTCACTGGTGGCGGCCTACCGGGGCAAGGCTGACCTGGCCATCGGCAACGTGGTGGGCAGCAACCTGCTCAACCAGCTGGTGATCCTGGGCCTCTGTGCCACCGTGTCGGGCACCCGCGGCCTTGGGGTGGATCCGGTGATGATCCAGCGGGATCTGCCGATCATGGTGCTCACCACGTTGGCCTGCCTGCCGATCTTCTGGACCAAGGGCGTGATCACCCGGCTCGAGGGGGGGATCCTGGTGCTGCTCTACGGCGCCTATCTGGTGGAGCAGCTGCTGCTCAACATCGCACCTGGTTATTCGGACGAGTTCCGCCTGCTCGTGCTGGTGGCGCTGGTGCCCGCGGTGATGGTGTTCCTCAGCTGGCAGGTGTTGGCCTGGCGAGAACAGCGCCGCCTTTCCTAAGGTTCGCGGCGCCTCTCCCGCCCCTGCCCCCATGCCGGTGCTCAACGCCCTGATCCGGTCCGTTGCGGTGGCAACCGGAGCCCTGGCCCTGGCATCCTGCGGTCCTCCCGATCCCCAGGCTCTGCAGCGCCTGGCCTGTGAGCAGGCCGGCGCCAACATCGACATCCAGTCGCTCGGGCAGCTGGACACCCTGCGCAAGGCCATGGGGGTGGCACCGGGTGTGGATCCGATCGAGGCCTGCCGCTCGGTGGGCGTGGAGCTGAATCCGCCGCCGGCCACCCCTCAGCTTGAAGACGAACCCCAGGCCGGATCCAACCGTCAGGAGTGAGAAATCCCGCCGCGACCGGCGCGGTGAGTGGCTGACAAATCTACGCCGCCTATCTGGTGGAGCAACTGCTACTTAACATTGCACCGGGTTGTTTCGATGCGTTCCGCTTGATCCCGCTGGTTGGGATTGTTCCGACCTTGATCGTTTTCCTGGCCTGGCAGGTGCTGGCCGGGCGGGAACAAGCGCCACGCCGTCTTGAGCGCTCTGGTTGCACAGAACGGGTGCAGCAGCTTGGCGGATGCCGCAGTCGCCCACGACCATCGGCTTGATGGTTCCAGAGACCACACATCCAACCCTCTGACTTCAGGAAGCAGGCCATGGCTCGACAGGATCCGTCTCTGCCCCACCATCCGGATCCTGGCCGAGAATCCTCCACGGCTCGTCGGCTGCTGATGGTGAGCGCCCAGGGGGTGGCCAGCGGCACCCCATTGATGGTGGGCAGCAGGCTCCTGCAGGGCTGGCTCACCGCAAGTGGGGTGCCATTGGCATTGATCGGCCTGATTCCGCTGGCCGAGCTGCCGTACACGCTCAAGTTGTTCTGGGCGCCACTCGTGGATCGCTGGCCGATCCCCTGGCCAGACCGCCGCAGAGGCTGGATGTTGACGTTGCAGGTTGTGCTGGTGGTGGTGATCGCGGCGATGGCGATGCTCAGACCCGGCAGCGACCGAGCCAGTCTCATGGCCATCGGGCTCTGGGCGCTGCTGTTGGCCGTGTGCAGCGCCAGCCAAGACATTGTGATCGATGCTTACCGAACTGATCTATTGCCGGACGCGGAGCGCGGTCCCGGGGCAGCTGCCGCGAGCCTGGGCTACCGGGCGGCGATGCTGATCATTGGCGCAGGCGGATTCCTGATCGCCGAACGCTATGGCTGGCCGGCAGCATTTCTCTGTGCAGCAGGGGTGATGGCCACGGTGATCCCCTTCACTCTGATGGGCCCAAGGATCAAGCCACTGTTGCATCAGGTGACCAGCCTGCGTCAGGCGGTGCTGGGCCCGGCCCTCGAGTTCATGCATCGGGCTGGGCCGAATCGAACCTGGCAACTCCTGTTGCTGGTGCTGCTCTACCGATGGCCAGATGGCCTGCTTTCGGCGATGGCCATTCCATTCCTGAAGCTGCAAGGCTTCAGTGAGTCAGATATCGGACTTGTTCAAGGAGGCTGGGCCATCGGGGCCACGATGATCGGCACGGTTCTCGGCGGCATCCTCTTCGCCTGGCTGGGTATGAACCGCTCGCTGTGGCTGTTCGCGGTGATGGGTGCCCTCGGCAACCTGAGCTACTGGTCTCTCGCCAGGTTTGGTGGGGGCTTTGCCGGGTTGATCACAGCCGTGAGCGCGGAGAACGTCAGTGGAGGGATGGTGGGGGCCGTTTTTGTTGCGCTGCTGATGAGCCTGTGCAATCCCCGCTTCTCGGCAACTCAATACGCATTGCTGTCTGGCGTCTATGCCTTGAGTCGCTCAGTCCTTTCTGCTCCCGCCGGGGTGATCGCTGAAAGGGTGGGCTGGTCTAGCTTCTTTCTCTTCACGGTGGTGTCAGCGATTCCAGCCTTCTTGCTCTTGGCTCGGTTGGCACCATGGAATGAACTTTCGACGAAAGGATCATTTGACCCCCGCTTGGATGTAAGCTAGGTATTGGTAACGAGAGAGGATTGGCAACTGGTATTAGCCAACTTCCACTGCCAGTCTTCCTTGCTCCAGCAGGATCATGAAGCAAGGAGCATTTGCGGCAATCATTCTCGGTGCCAGCTGTCTGTGGAGGAGCAGGCGCCGAGGCTTCAATTCGGTAACATAGACTACCCCATCCGCTAGCCCATGGGCCGCATTATTTTTGATGATGAGAGTGGCATTGCAGCACAAGAAGCCCATGTCTGATTCCATCTCCCGGAAGCTTGTGCCTGCTCTGTTGATTGCGCTCGCCGCCATAGGGTCCCTGTTTCTCGTTTATTCTCCTGAGGACGGCTCCCAGTTGCAACCTCCACCCTCTGCGTCCGTGCAGAGCAACCAGTAGCCTCCAGTGCCAGTAGCCTCCAGTGAGGGAAGTCAGGTCGTGATCATCAGCCACTTGACTGCATGGTTATTGACACTCTGCAGTCCCATGGCTTGGGTTTATAAAATCAGTCAGCCCCTCCTGATGGCAGTTGAAACGCGGATTCCAGAAGTTGTGCCTCGGTTTCTTGTGATCGGGGCTAGGGCTTGATTCTAGGCAGGCACCTCTCCTACAATTACAGTCAGCAAGCTTGAAAAACTCTGTTTGGCGCTGGACATCCTGGTCATCCTGGTGTTGGTCGTTGCCAACGGTCTTTTCTCCGGCGCTGAGATCGCGATCATCTCCTCCCGCCGCCACCGGCTGGAGCAGCTGATCCAGCAGGGGCGGCGTTCGGCCCGCATTGTCCAGCGGCTTGCGGCCTCACCGAACCAGTTCCTCTCCACGGTGCAGATCGGCATCACCCTGATCGGGATTCTCAGCGGTGCTGTCGGAGGGGCGACTGTTGCCCAGCAGCTTGATGGGCTGCTGGAGCAAGTCCCGCTGCTGGGCCCCTCCAGCGAAGGCCTGAGCTTCGTGCTGGTGGTGGCAGCGATTACGTTCCTATCGGTGGTGATCGGCGAACTGGTACCCAAGCGTTTGGCCTTGGCCAACCCGGAGCAGCTTGCCTGCGCCATGGCCCCCGCCATGTACCGTCTTTCCCGGCTGAGTGGGCCTCTGGTGCATCTGCTCAGCGTCTCCACGGAAGCCCTGCTCAAGCTTTTCGGCGTATCCGGAAATGGTGAACCGGATATCACTGAAGATGAGATCAAGGCCATGATCCGTCAGGGCACTGATTCAGGGGTGTTCGAGGAGGTTGAGCACGACATGGTTCAGCGGGTTCTCCGTCTTGGAGATCGCACGATCAAGACCTTGATGACCCCCCGTACAGATATCTGCTGGCTGGACGCGGAAGAAACTCTGGAGCACAGCCTGAAGGACGTTCTCGAAAGCACCCACTCCTGCTTTCCCGTAGGCAAAGGAAGCCTCGATGAATGCATCGGTGTGGTGCGCGTACGCAACCTTTTTTCCGCCGTGATCAACGGTGAGCCCATCAACCTGCAGGAACTGATCCAACCTCCCCTTTATGTAGCAGAGAGTACGCGAGCTCTTTCTGTGCTGGAGCAGTTCAAGCGCACTGGCATCCACATCGCTCTCATCACCGATGAATTCGGTGGGGTAGAGGGCATGGTGACTCTCAATGACCTGATGGAAGGGATCGTCGGCGATCTCCCCTCGGTCGATGATGAAGAGGGACCCTTGATTACACCTCGAGAGGATGGGTCATGGTTAGTGGATGGCGGGCTTGATATCGATGGCCTTATTGAGCTGATAGGTGAGGATGTCTTTGGTATTGATCGAGAAGGAAGATATCATACTCTGGCGGGTTTTGTGATGCATGTTCTCCAGCGCATCCCCCGGGAGGCTGATCGGTTTGAGTGGCAGGGTTATCGCTTTGAGGTCGTCGATATGGATGGCAAGCGTGTCGATAAGCTGCTGGTCACTCCTGTCACCAAGGGGCAGCAGAGCAGCGTGCCGCCTGATCAGGACCTGGACGATGAATGAACTCCGCAGTCCCTTGTGGTTTCATCTCCTGCACGAGCCAGCCGAGATGATGTCCCGTCCAGATGCCGCAGTCTCCTGGCCATCCTCCTGCCGGTCTCTCTCAGCAAGGTCAATGACTGCTTGGTGGCATCAGAGATTTAAATTGTTCGATCAGACCTCCCGAAGGGAAATTGTCTGGTCTAATGCCCTAGGATTTAGCCTTGTGCGCTGATTTTCTGATGGTCGTCCCCTTCAGGCGGGCCCTCCCCGTGGTTCCTGTGCTGCTCGGGGTGGCGTTGTCAGCCTGTGCTCCAGGGGATGGGGGAATCCAGAGCCAGAAGGTTTCTGCCATCAAGGCCCGCGACAAGTTGATCTGCGGTGTGGAGGGCAAGCTGCCGGGCTTCAGCTTCGTGAACCCCGACGGTTCCTACACCGGTCTGGATGTGGATGTGTGCAAGGCCGTGGCCGCGGCGGTGCTCGGCGATCCGGCCAAGGTCGAGTACCGCGATCTCAACTCCAGTGAGCGCTTCGCGGCCCTCGCCAGCGGCGAGGTGGATCTGCTCTCCCGCAACACCACCTACACCCTCAGTCGGGATGCGGCCGGCGGCAACGGCCTCACCTTCGCCCCGCCCGTCTTCTACGACGGCCAGGGGGTGATGGCCCCCACGGCCAGTGGCGTGAAGAGCCTCGCCGATCTGGCGGGCAAGCCGATCTGCGTCGAGACCGGCACCACCACCGAGCTCAACCTCGCCGACCGGATGCGCGAGATCAGGGCGCCCTACACCCCGCTGAAGTTCCAGACCAGCGACCAGACCTACGCCGCCTACCTGCAGGGCCGCTGCACGGCCGTGACCAGCGACCGCTCCCAGTTGGCGGCCAAGCGCACCAGCTTCCCCGATCCGGCCGCCCACGCCCTGCTGCCCGACGTGCTCAGCAAGGAGCCCCTGGCGCCGGCCACCACCAACGCCGACCCGGCCTGGGCCGATGCGGTGCGCTGGATCGTGTTCGCCCTGATGCAGGCGGAGGAATCGGGCATCAGCCAGTCCACCATCGACGCCAAAGTCGCCCAGGCGAAGGCCGACACCAACCAGGCCGACCTGCGCCGTTTCCTGGGGGTGGAGGGTGACTTCGGCAAGCACCTGGGCCTGGCGCCCGACTTCGTGGTGCGCGCCGTGAAGGCGGTGGGCAACTACGGCGAGATCTTCGAGCGCAATGTGGGCACGGGCTCGCAGCTCAAGCTGGAGCGCGGTCTGAATCGCCAGTGGAAGGACGGCGGCCTGATCTACTCGCCGCCGTTCCGCTGATGCCAGCGGTGGTCACCCCCTGGTGGCGCAACCGCCGCCTGATCCCCTGGCTGGTGCAGGCCGGCGTGGGCCTGGCGCTGCTGGTGCTGATCGCCTTCCTGCTCGGCAACCTGGTGCGCAATCTCACCGCCGCGGGTCTGCTGCTCAGCTGGGGCTGGCTCGACAACCCGGCGGGCTTCGACGTGTCGGAGACCCTGCTTCCCTTCGACGCTGGGCTGCCCTACTGGCGTGCGCTCCTGGCGGGGCTGGTGAACACGCTGCGCGTCGTGCTGGCGGGGCTGGTGGGGGCCACCATGCTCGGCACCCTGGTGGGGGTGGCGTCCTTCAGCGGCAACGGCCTGCTGCGCAGGCTGGCTCGGATCTACGTGGAGCTGATCCGCAACATCCCGCTGCTGCTGCAGCTGCTGTTCTGGTATTTCGTCGTGTTCCTGGCCCTGCCCGGCGGCGCCGAGGCGATCCAGCTGCCGGGTGTGGTGCTCGCCAAGTCGGGGTTGTATCTCGGCCGCCCGGAGCTGGTGAACGGCGTGTGGCAGGCGCCGCTGCGACTCACGGTGGAATTCAGCGCCCTGCTCACCGGCCTGGTGGTCTACACCGCCGCCTTCATCGCCGAGGTGGTGCGCGGCGGGGTGGCCTCGGTGCCCAGCGGGCAGTGGGAGGCCTCCCGTTCCCTCGGTTTCACACCGGCGATGACGCTGCGCCGGATCGTGCTGCCCCAGGCCCTGCGGGTGATCGTGCCGGCCCTCAACAGCCAGTACATCTCCCTGGCCAAGAACTCCTCCCTGGCCGTGGCCTGTGGTTTCACCGATCTCTATTCGGTGGCCGAGACCACCCTCAACCAGACCGGCCGGGCGGTGGAGGTGGTGCTGATCCTGCTGGGGTCCTACCTGTTGCTTGATCTGCTGATCTCCGCCCTGATGAACGGCCTGAACGGCCTGGTGCAGCTGAAGGAGCGCTGATGGACTCGCTGATCCGCCGCCTGCGCCGTGAACTGTTCGCCACGCCGCTGGACGGGCTCGTGTCGATCGCCCTGATCGGCCTGCTGCTGGCGGCGGCCACGGCCTTCGTGCGCTGGGCGCTGCTGCAGGCCGAGTGGGCGGTGATCCAGGCCAACAGCACCCTGTTCGCCGTGGGCCGCTATCCCCAGGAGCAGCAGTGGCGCCTCTGGCTGCTCACCGCCCTGCTGGCGGCGGCCACGGGCCTCAGCTGGGGGCTGCTGCGGGGCCTGCCCCACCGCGGCCGGCAGGGTCGCCCCTGGCCCCGCACCGACCGCCTTGCCGCGCTGGTGCTGGCTGGGCTGGCGCTTGCCGTCCCCCTGGCCCTCGGTCTGCAGCCGGCCATCCAGCTGCGCTGGTGGCTGATCACGGCGCTGCTGCTGGGCGTGCGCTGGGCTGCCGGCCGCTGGGCGCGCGTGCTTCCGCCGGCCCTCCGCCGCTCGATCCCGCTGCTCTGGCCGGTGCTCTATCTGCTGGGGATGGTGCTGATCAGCGGCGGCCTCGGGTTGATCCAGGTGCCCCCCTCGGAGTGGGGCGGCCTGCTGCTCACCCTGATGCAGGCCAGTTTCGCGATCCTGCTCTGCTTCCCCCTCGGCATCCTGCTGGCCCTGGGTCGCCGCAGCGAGCTGCCGCTGCTGCGCCTGGGCTCGGTGGTCTACATCGAGTTCATCCGTGGCGCGCCGCTGATCACGCTGCTGTTCCTCGGCCAGAACCTGCTCGGTTTCCTGCTGCCCGGGGGCATGGCTCCAGACCGGGTTTGGCGGGCCGCCTGGGTGCTGACCCTGTTCGCCGCCGCCTACGTGGCCGAGGCGGTGCGCGCCGGTCTGGCGGCCGTTCCCGCCGGCCAGCTGGAGGCGGCCCGCTCGCTCGGCCTGCCCTTCCCCCAGGCCCTGATCCATGTGGTGCTGCCCCAGGCCCTGCGAGTGGCCCTGCCGGCCACCGTGGGGCAGTTCATCAGCCTGCTGCAGGACACCACCCTCCTGTCGCTGATCGGCCTGCTCGAACTGCTCGGCACCGCCCGGGCGGTGATGGCCAATCCGGCCTTCCTGGGCCGCAATGCCGAGGTGTACCTGGTCCTGGCCGTGCTGTTCTGGTGCTGCTGCGCCGCCCTCGGCCTGGGCAGCCGCGCCCTGGAGACCCGCCTCAACCCCTACACCAACACCGCCACCACAGCCACTCCCGCCGCTCCCGCACAGGCATGACGACGTCTTCTTCCTCCAGCGTGATGATCGAGGCCCGCGGGGTCGAGAAGTGGTACCCCAACGGCTTTCATGCCCTGCGCGGCGTGGACCTGACCGTGCACCGGGGGGAGGTGGTGGTGATCATGGGGCCCTCGGGGTCGGGCAAGAGCACCTTCATCCGCACCTTCAACGCCCTCGAGGACTTCCAGAAGGGCTCGATCGTGGTGGACGGCATCGCCCTCTCCGACGACGTGCGCCAGATCGAGGCGATCCGCCGCGAGGTGGGGATGGTGTTCCAGCAGTTCAACCTCTTCCCCCACCTCACGGTGCTGGAGAACCTCACCCTGGCGCCGGTGCTGGTGCGCAAACGGGCCAGGGCCGAGGTGGAGCGCCAGGCCCTGGAGCTGCTGGAGCGGGTGGGCATCCACGAGCAGGCGCGCAAGTATCCCGGCCAGCTCTCCGGCGGGCAGCAGCAGCGGGTGGCGATCGCCCGCTCGCTCTGCATGGAGCCGCGGGTGATGCTCTTCGACGAGCCCACCAGCGCCCTGGATCCGGAGATGGTGCAGGAGGTGCTGGAGGTGATGCAGGAGCTGGCCCGTGAGGGCATGACGATGGTGGTGGTGACCCACGAGCTGCGCTTCGCCCGCAAGGTGGCCAGCCGGGTGGTGCTGATGGCCGACGGCGAGGTGGTGGAGGAGGCGCCCCCGGAGCAGTTCTTCACCAGCCCCAGGCACGAGCGCAGCCGTCAGTTCCTCAGCCAGATCGGCTGAGCTCCGCTGCCGGGCGCCGGCTCTGCATCAGGCGGACAGCAGGGTCATGTGGTGCAGTCCCTCCACTCCCTGCCAGCCCAGGTAGAGGCCCAGCACCAGGGCGAACACCCCCACCAGCCACTCGGCCCGGTGGACAAGCCAGTCGTTGAGGGCGGTGAGCGGAGCGCGCAGCCGTTCGCCGCTCACCAGCCACAGCAGCGGCGGCAGCAGCAGCAGGGACGTGGTGATGGCCACGAACACGGCCCCCACCTCCAGGTCACCGCGCAGGCCGGTGTGGCTGGTGAGCAGCATGCCCCCCTCCTTCACGTAGAACACCAGGTTCTCCGGGCTCACCAGGGCGCAGCCGGCCCCCAGCGCCAGCAAGGGCATGCCGCCCAGCTCCGGCAGCCGGCCCATCAGCTGCATGGCCCAGTTCTCCTCCCCCAGGGCCACCGCCGGCGTGAGCTGAAACAGGCCCAGGCCCAGGAGGGCGCCGGCCCCGATCAGATCCATCAGGATCTGGCCGCGGCTGCCCAGCTGCACCGCCCAGCTCATGCGGCCGCCCATGGCCACCACCAGTCCCAGAGCTCCGCCATTGGCCAGCACCCAGCCGGCCAGGAAGGTGCAGCAGCGGCGCAGCGGGCGGGCCCCCAGCAGCAGCAGGGACACCAGGGCGATGGTGATCGGGCTGAACGAGATCCCCAGACCGAAGGCAATGGTCTGGGTGAGCCAGTGGAAGGGAAGCATCAGTTGCTCGGGCCGGCAGCAGGAGGTTCGAGGGGCTGGTGGCAGCAGACGTCAGCGGAACCGGCCGAAGGCTGACCGCCTCCACCATGTCCGCTCCTGCTCACCACGCCGCCGATTCTGCAGATCGCCGGGCCCCGGTGTGGCAGCGAGGGCCATGGTCGTCCCCCAGGTCTAGGCCCAGAACCGATGCCATCGCCAACCCATGTCCTCGCAAGCCTGGGGGAGGACTGTGCTTTGGCCTAAGGTGAAGAATGGCGTGCCTTGACCACTGCAATGCCGTGCCCGAAGTGTCACTGCAGGCTGGTGACCATCCAGCGATCCAGGGCCAGGGGGAAGACCCTGATTTGCACGGACTGTGGTCATCCGATGGACCAGCAACAGGGCACCCGGCTTACAGTTCCGCGTTGGCGGGAACGGGCCATAGCACTGTTTCTCATTGGCCTTGGGCTGGTGAACATCGGCCTGATCAGCACCTATCACGCAACGACCGGCGGCGAGGGAACGACCGAGCACAGCCGCGGGGGACACACCTAGCCACTCGTGCTAGTCGCTCTTCAGACGTCTGAATCCAGTCTGACACGGTTGGAATCCCTGGTGCCTGAATGATCACGACCGGCCATGATCTGCGGGTCGGCTAAGCATCCTCATCCGGTTTGCATCGGCTGGGGCAGGCCTTGGAGGTATGCGACCAGAGCGCTTCCCTGAGTCGAATCGGCAGGCCCATCCGACCGTCACCTTGATCAGTTCACGGCGCATTCACGTCTGAATAGGAGCGCTGCAACGTCTCGAGAACCACCGGTTCGCACAACAACCTGTGCTGGAGCAGAATGACCCGACTCAGTCCTGCAACGAAGTCCGGGCCGGTCATGAGCCGGGTTGGTATCACAATGATTCAACCTTGCCGATGACAGCTGTAGCGGCGGCTACCCGTCACCGGGAGACCTTGTGGTAGCCAGGCAGGGTCGAGCAGATTCGCCATCAAGACATTCCGCGGGGAAACAATTGTTTCGGCATGGATGAGCGCGACTCGTTCCCCAAGGATGGGAGCACTCAGCTAAGCTTTTCAGCTTCTGCGCGGCACATTCATTGACACGCAAGGACATAATAACTCCAACCCCTTGGCATACCCTCACCGGCGCGGATTGCTTCAGCGCTCTTGGGGCTTCGGCCGACGGCTTGACCACGGCGGCGGCGGCCCGTCGGCTCGCCGATGGGGGCCCCAACCGAATCGAGCTCGCCGCCGGCCGCAGCACCTGGCAGATCCTCTGGGATCAGTTCAGCAACGTGATGCTGATCATGCTGCTCGCCGTGGCCGCGGTGTCGGCCGGAGTGGCCTTTGTGGAGCAGAAGTTCCCCAAGGACGCGATCGCCATCGTGCTGATCGTGGGGATCAACGGTCTGCTTGGCTACCTGCAGGAAAGCCGGGCCCAGAAGGCGCTGCTGGCCCTGCGCGACATGGCCCAGCCCCAGGTGCAGGCACGCCGCGACGAACACTGGCAGCGCCTCAGCAGTGAGGAGCTGGTGCCCGGCGATCTGGTCCGCCTCGAGGCGGGCGACCGGGTGCCGGCCGATGCCCGCCTTGTTGAGGCAGTGGACCTGGGGGTTCGCGAGGCGGCTCTCACCGGGGAGGCGGAGGCGGTGTTCAAGCAGGCCGAGCTGGTGCTGGAAGCGTCCACGCCGGTGCTGGAGCGCCTCAACTGCCTGTTCCAGGGCACGGAGGTGGTGCGCGGCCGCGGCGTGGCGGTGGTGACCGCCACCGGCATGGCCACCGAACTGGGTCAGATCGCCGAGCTGATCAACACCGCAGGCGGGGAGAGCACACCGCTCCAGGAGCGGCTCGATGGCCTCGCCAAGGTGCTGGTAGGCAGCTCCCTCGCCCTGGTGGCGTTGGTGGTGGGGCTGGGTCTGCTCTTTGGCCAGGACCCGCTCAACCTGCTGGAGGTGTCGCTGTCGATGGCGGTGGCGATCGTGCCCGAGGGCCTGCCGGCCGTGATCACCGTGACCCTGGCGATCGGCACCCAGCGGATGGTGCGCCGTGCCGCCCTGATCCGCCGCCTCCCGGCCGTGGAGGCGCTGGGCTCGGTCACCGTGATCTGCTCCGACAAGACCGGCACCCTCACCCAGAACCGCCAGGTGGTGCAGGAACTCCGGCTCGGAACCGAGGCCGTGGCGGTGAGCGGTCTGGGATACGAACCCCAGGGCAGCTTCACGGCCCGGCCCCTCAACCCTCCGGCGGGTTCCAATGCCGGTGCACCGGATGGCCTGCGGCAGCTGCTGCTGCAGGCCGCCGTGCTCTGCAGCGATGCTGAACACCGACAGAACGCCGATGGCGCCTGGGAAATCCTCGGCGATCCCACCGAGGGTGCCCTCTCGGTGGTGGCGGCCAAGGTGGGAATCGACGACTTCGAACTGCGCAGTCACTTCCGCCGCGCCGCCGAGATCCCGTTCAGCTCGGAGCGCCAGCTGATGGCGGTGTGGGTGGAGGACCTCGACGGGCGCCTGCAGGCGCCGCTGGGTGCTGCCGCAACGGGGTCGAGTCAGCTGCTGATCAGCAAGGGGGCGCCGGAGGTGATCCTGTCCGGCTGCAGCCGCTGGGTGGATGGCTCCGGCGTGGTGGCGCTGAGCGCCGTGCAGCGCCAGTGGTGGCTGGATCAGGCCCGGGACCTGGCGGCGTCGGGCCTGCGGGTGCTGGCCTTCGCCTGCGCGCCGCACCATCCCAGCCCCGATCACCCCCTCGAGGAGCAGGTGCTGCTGGGGCTGATGGCCCAGCTCGATCCCGCCCGGCCGGAGGTGGCCCGGGCCGTGGCCACCTGCCGCACCGCTGGCATCCGCCCGGTGATGATCACCGGCGACCACCCCCTCACCGCCCGGGCGATCGGCGCCGACATCGGCCTCACCAGCGCCGATGGCGAGGTGATCCTGGGGCGCGAGCTGGAGGCCTGCAGCGACGAGGATCTGCGGGCAGTGGTGGCCCGCTGCAGCGTCTACGCCCGGGTGCCCCCCGAGCAGAAGCTGCGCATCGTGAAGGCCCTGCAGGCCAACGGCCAGGTGGTGGCGATGACGGGCGACGGCGTCAACGACGCGCCGGCCCTCAAGCAGGCCCACATCGGCGTCGCCATGGGCATCACCGGCACGGAGGTCACCAAGGAGGCCGCCGACATGGTGCTGCTCGACGACAACTTCGCCACGATCGTGAATGCGGTGGAGGAGGGGCGGCTGGTGTACGCCAACATCCGCCGCTTTGTGAAGTACATCCTCGGCAGCAACGTGGGCGAACTGATCACGATCGCCGCCGCCCCGCTGGTGGGGCTGTTCGGGGTGCCGATGACACCCCTGCAGATCCTCTGGATGAACCTGGTGACCGACGGCGTGCCGGCCCTGGCCCTGGCCCTCGAGCCCGGCGAAGCGGGCCTGATGGAGCGGCAGCCGGCCCGCCCCGGCGAATCGATCTTCGCCCGCGGCATCGGCCGCTACATCCTGCGGGTGGGTGTGGTGTTCGCCCTGATCGTGATCGCCCTGATGGTGTGGAGCTACCGCACCCAGGGACCGGACGGCCCCTGGAAGACGATGGTGTTCACCACCCTGTGTCTGGCGCAGATGGGCCATGCCCTCTCGGCCCGCAGCGACCGGCCCCTGATCCAGGTGAATCCCTGCAGCAATCCCTGGCTGCTCTGGGCGGTGGGGCTCACCAGCGCTCTGCAGTTGCTGCTGCTCTATGTGCCCGCGTTGGCCCGCTTCTTCGGCACGGTGCCCCTGTCCGCCGAGAATCTGCTGATCTGCGTGGGGGTGAGCCTGGTGTTCTTCGTGGTTCTGGAGGCTGACAAGCTACTGCGGCTGTGGTGGCGGCGTTCCAGCGCCGATGCTCCTGCCGTTCGGGGCTGATTCCCTCCATGCTGTCCGTGATCGAACAGGTGCCGCAGCTGATCCTGGCTGCGGTCGAGACCACCCCCCTGCTGGGCTACGGCGCCATCGCCCTGGTGATGCTGCTGGAGAACGTGGTGCCGCCGATCCCCTCTGAGGTGGTGATGCCCCTGGCGGGGTTCCTGATCCAGCAGGGGAAGCTGGAGGTGATTCCCACCGTGCTTGCCGGACTGCTGGGCACGGTGCTGGGGGCCTGGTTCTGGTACGGCGTCGGACGGATGGTCAATGAGCGGCGCCTTGAGGCCTGGTTGCACCGTCACGGCCGCTGGTTCGGCCTGAGGCCGGAGGATCTGGCCCGCAGCCGCCGCTGGTTCAACCGCCATGGCGTGGCGGTGGTGTTCTGGGGCCGCATCGTTCCCGGCGTGCGCACCTTGGTATCGCTGCCGGCCGGCATCGAGCTGATGCCCCAGCCGTTGTTCCTCGCTTGGACCACCGCCGGCAGCCTGATCTGGATCGTGCTGCTCACCGTGGCGGGGCAGGCGCTGGGAGCGGGCTACGGCCAGGTGGCGGAGATGCTGAAACCCTTCACCCGGATCCTGGTCACCGTGATCGGGGTGGTGCTGCTGGGCGGCCTGTGCTGGATCGCCCTGCGTGCCCTGCGCCGGCGGCGCTGATCAAGGCGTGTCATCACGGCCTGCCGCGATTGAGGCGCTGCATCTGCCAGGTCACCAGCGTTCCCACCGGGCTCCAGAGCAGGTAGGGAACCAGCAGCAGGGCCGCCATCCGGCTCGCCGCCGCCACGGCCACAGCCAGGGCCACACCCCACAACCAGCCTGTGAAGGCGATCGCGGTTCCATTGGCCAGACGGCGGCTGCGGCAGATCAGCCAGGTGTAGCTCTGCACCAGCAGCAGCAGGATCAGATAGCCGGCCATCAGCTGCCAGCTCCGGGTCGCGTTCCAGGTGAGCAGCGCCGAGGCGTAGAAGCAGCCGTAGATCGCCAGCCAGATCAACGGAATCCAGCGCTCGAACGTGAGCCAGGCCGGCCGGCGCAGCTGCAGGAACCAGGCGAAGTCATCCCGGCGGGGGTTGAGCGCCGCCGCCACGGCCACCATCGCCACCAGGATCAGCAGGGCCGCAACCATCGGGGGAGAGCCGGTCACCCCAGCCTGACGCTTCAGCGCCCGTGCGGCCTGGATCGGTTCCCCGTATCCGGCGCCACCCCAGCACCGGCCCATCCGCGCCAAGGATGGATGAGCCCATCTGGCGAAAGCCCTCCATGCGTGAGGTCGTGTTCCGCGTTCTGGCCGAACGGCCCGGCCATGTGGAGGCCGCGGCTGCCGATCCCGTCCTGCGCATTGCCGCCCCATCCCTCGAGGAGCTGCACCACGAGGCCCGCGAGGCCCTGATCCAGGCGCTGGGTGCGGCCCACTGCGCCTACCGGGTGCGGATCCGCCGCAACCTCCCCTCGGCGCTCGCCGCCCTGCCCCCGTTGCCGTGCTCGCCAGCGCTCTGCGGTTGAGGCCCGGGACTGGGTGCCCGTGGCCATGGAGCTCTGCAGACACGGCTGAGCTGACAAACCCCGGGCCAACGCTCCGGGCTTTGTTGCCTGGTTCGCCCGGGCTCAGCTCGTGAGCTGTGCCAGGCCTGTCATCAGGGCACCGATGGCGGCGGCAGCGCCGATCACCTGCAACACACTCCAGCGCAAGCGGAGCTGGGCGAACAGCGCTGCCGCTACCACCAGAAAGGCCCATGGGTTGAATGTTCCAGCCGGCCAGAGCACAGGGCCAGCGAAGAACAGAGCCAGACTGGCGATCAGGCCCACCACCAGAGCGGTGATGGCGCTCAGCGGTGCCCCGAAGCGCAGGTCCCCGCGGCTGGCCTCCACCAGGGGGGCGCCGGCCAGGATGAAGCCGAATGAGGGCAGAAATGTGAACCAGACCGTCACCAGGGTGGCGGCAATCGCCAGGGGCCAGTTGCCGCCGGCGGCGGCGAGACCCTCGTTCCAGCCGCCCATGAACCCCACGAAGGCCACCACCATGATCAACGGCCCCGGTGTGGTTTCGCCCAGGGCCAGGCCATCGAGCATCTGGTCAGCCGAGAGCCAGCCAAACTGCTCCACCGCCCCCTGGGCCACGTAGGGCAGCACGGCGTAGGCCCCACCGAAGCTGAGCAGCGCCACCCGCGTGAAGAAGCGGGCCATCAGGGCGAGGGTTCCGTTCCACCCGCCGGCGATCACCAGACCCGCCAGCGGCAGCAGCAGCGCCAGGGCCCACACCAGCAGCGTTGTCGCCAGGCGCCGGCGCGAGAAGGTGGCGTGATCGGGGCTGGCTGAGTGATCGTCATGCAGGGCCGCTGGCCGGTCCTGTTCAGCCTTTGCCGATGTGGCGCGATGGGCTTTGCTCTCAATCAGCAGTGAGGGCCGCAAACGGGTGGTGAGCAAGCCGATGAGGCCGGCGCTGATCACCAGCAACGGATAGGGGAGCTTGAGCAGGGTCAAGGCCAGGAATCCAGCGATCGCCAGGCCCACCAGCAGGGGGGTGCGCAGGGTGCGGCTGCCGATCCGCCAGGCCGCCATCACCACGATCGCCAGCACGGCCGGTTTGAGCACGGCGAACACGGAGGTGAGCAGAGGCAGCTGCCCCCAGAGGGCGTAGATGAATACCAGGGCGGTGAGCACGAACACCGAGGGCAGCACGAACAACCCGCCGGCGATCAGACCGCCGGGCACGCCGTGCATCAGCCAGCCGAGGTAGGTGGCCAGCTGCATGGCCTCCGGACCCGGCAGAAGCATGCAGTAGTTCAGTGCATGCAGGTAGCGCTGCTCGGAGAGCCAGCGGCGCCGATCCACCAGCTCGCGATGCAGCAGGGCGATCTGGCCAGCCGGCCCACCGAAGCTCACCAGGCCCAGCTGGAGCCAGAAGCGCGACGCCTCGGCGAGGCTCACGGTCCTTGGAGATCCCGCCACCTGGCCGGGTGCGGAGGGTGGAGGGCTGGGCATGCGTGCCGGCCTGCATCACGGTGGCTCGCCCGGATCCTGGCAGGTGTCCGCGCTGGGCCAGGTGGTTGAAGCCACTCCAGGCCGCATCCCGGGAGGGCATGCTCGACTGCTTTCGGCGCCCTGCCGTCCTCAGCCCGTGCCATGGCCGTTGCTGCCCACCTCAGCGTTCTCGACCTGCTGCTGATCGCCCTGGCGGCGGTGGCCGCCGGGCTGGTGAACGCGATCGCCGGCGGAGGCTCGCTGATCAGCTTTCCCGTGCTCACGGCGGTGGGCCTGCCGCCGGTGATGGCCAACGTGACCAACACCGTGGCCCTGCTGCCGGGCTACGGCGGTGCGGCGGCCGCCCAGCGGCGGGATCTGCGCGGCCAGCGCCGTCGCGCCCTGTCGCTGCTGCCGGCCGCGGCCCTGGGCGGACTGCTGGGCGGGGTGCTGCTGCTGGTGAGCGGTGACAAGCTCTTCGGCAGCCTGGTGCCCTGGCTGATCCTGCTGGGCACCGGCCTGCTGGCCGTGCAGGAGCCGCTGCGGCGCTGGCTGCTCAGCCATCAGCAGCCCGGCCGCAGCGATCGCCTCGAGCGGGCGGCCGTGGCGCCGGTGTTTCTGGCCTCGATCTACGGCGGCTACTTCGGCGCCGGGCTGAGCGTGATCCTGCTGGCGGTGCTGGCGGTGCTGCTCAGCGACACCCTCACCCGCCTGAACGGGCTGAAGCAGGCCCTGGCGCTGGGGGTGAATCTGGCGGCGGCGCTGCTCTTCCTCGGCTCCGACCAGCTGCACTGGGGTGCAGCCCTGGTGATGGCTCTGGCCGCTCTGGTGGGGGGAGCGCTGGGCGGGCGGCTGGCCAGCCGCATCAACCCCGTGCGGCTGCGGGCCGTGGTGGTGGTGCTGGGGCTGGGGGTGGCGCTGGCGTTCTTTCTGCGCTGAACGGCCGCGGGTTGCGCTGACTGTTGCGGCCAGATTCGGCCTCAGCAGATGTCGATGAACCCGGGCCGCGCCTCGATCAGAGCGCGGCAGCCGGGAGCCCTGCGGCGCACCACCTCCCGGGCCACCCGTTGCAGAATGTCTGCCCGGCGGCCGGCCGCCCAGGGAACCCGGGTGCTCCAGTCATCGGCCGCACCCACCCACAGGCTGGCGATGCCGTCGCCACCGCTGAACTCCCAGTGGAACGCCGCCTGGCCTGCCGCTTCGTGGTAAACCACGCTGCCGCTGCGGACGTGTTCCACGATCTCCACCCGCCAGGGGCTGGCCGGATCTGGGGTCATGGACCGCCCGGCTCCAGCAGGCGGGGGGAGGGGATTGCCTCCAGCGCCATCAGGCGGCGTTCCACGGCGGCGCCGTTCGTCTCCAGCCAGGCCTGCATGGCCGGACCGGCGTTGCGCCCATGGATGCGGTGGCTGACGATCACGGCCGTGCCCCGGCCGTCGGCGAGGCGAAAGCGCGCGAACACCGCCTCGATCGACTCGGGCCGGGGGAAGAGCGCCACGATCAGATGCTCGGCGGGCCCGGCGGCGCTGCGCGGCACCGACGCGGTGCGCAGCACCCTGCCGTTGTTGCGTGTGTAGGTGGCGAGCACCCGGTTGGCCACCTCCGCCAGCCCGTCTCCATCGCTCACCCCCGGATAGGTGTTGATCGTCACCATGTCCGTCCAGCGGCTCAGGTCCTCCTGGCCGGGTGGCGTGAATTCGTGCTGATGCGGGCCCGACCAGCGCCGTTCGTACACCCGGTCGCCGAACCGCAGCGACAGTGGCGGGCCAGGCGGGCCGCCCTGGGCCTGCAGGGCCGTGGGGAACGCCATCAGCAGCACCAGCAACAGGCGTCGCATCAGACTGCCACCTCAGAGAAACGCCCCAACCGCATCCGCCGCCGGCGCCTCGTTGGGCAGGGAGTCGAACAGGTTCAGGCCCAGCCGTTCCGAGAGGAACTGGGCGGTGAGCTGGCCGCGCACGCTGTTGCCGGCCTCGTCGAGCGGCGGCGACCAGGTGGCCAGTGCCCCCTTGCCCGGCGCCACCGTGATCATCCCGCCCGACACGCCGCTCTTGCCGGGCAGGCCGATCTGATAGAGCCAGTCGCCCGAGGTTTCATACAGCCCGGCGGTGACCATCACCGCCAGCACGCGGCGGCAGATCAGCGGCTCGATCACCTGCTCGCCGCTGAGTGGCTGGCGGCCGCCGTTGGCCAGGGTGCAGGCCATCAGGGCCAGATCCCGCGTGGTCACCAGCAGGGAGCACTGGCGGGTGTAGAGCTCGATCGCCGTGCTGGGATCGCACCACAACTGCTGATGGGCGCTGAGCAGGCTGGCGATGCCCTCGTTGCTGCAATTGGTGGCCTGCTCCGATTCATACACCTCGGCATCGATCGTCAGCCGGCGGCCGGCGAAGCGCGACAGACCCGCCTCGATGAACCGCCATTTCGCCTCGGCGTCCTCGCCGGGCACCAGGCTGGTGGTGGCGATGGCGCCGGCGTTCACCATCGGATTGGAGAGGCCCTCCACTGTGCGCTCCACCGCCAGCACGGAGTTGAAGGGCAGCCCCGTGCTGTTCACCCCCAGGGCGTCGCGTGCCAGCTGCTCGCCGATCGCCTCGCACACCAGCGCGAACAGAAACGGCTTGGAGAGGCTCTGGATGCTGAACGGCACCGTCCAGTCGCCGGCGTTGAAGGTGGCGCCGTTGGTGGCGGCCACGCAGATGCCGAAGCTCTGCGGCGAAGCGGCCGCCAGGGCGGGGATGTAGGTGGCCACGCTCCCCTGATCCACCGAGGTGAAGTGGGCGTGGGCCTCCCGCACCAGGGAGTCCACCACCTCGGCGGTGGGCAGATGTCCTGTGGAGACCCAGGGGCCTGTCACGCCGTCTGCCAGGGAAAGGGGGGCAGGCGATAGAGCGCTTCGCGCTGGGCCTCACTCCAGATGTCGATCATGCTGTCGAGCATGGGATCGTCGGCCTCCAGCCCGATCCGGCGGGAGATCGTGAGGCTGCCGGTGGGAATCACCGCCAGCTCGAACGGCGGCCCCACGGTGAGATTCGATCGCTGCGTGAGCACCTGCGACATGATGCAGAGCTTGGCCGCATCATCGAGGCTGAGATGGGTGTGGCCCACATTGTCGAGCGGAGGCTTGCCGTATTTGCTCTCGCCGATCTGCAGGTAGGGGGTGTCGCGGGTGGCCATGATCGCGTTCCCCTGGGGATAGATCAGATAGAGGCCGTGGGGTTCGCCGCCGATCTGTCCGCCGAGGATGAAGGTGGCTTCTGAGCTGGCGCCTGCGCTGCGCAGCGCATCCTGGTTCTCCTGCTGCACCGCCACGCTCACCCGCCCCACGTAGGCGGCGGCCTCGAACAGATAGTCGCAGTGGCGCAGGTCGCTGCGGCCCTCGCCGCCGCTCTCGACGTGCTGGTCCAGATCCCGGCGGATCCAGCTCACCACCGCCTGGGTGGTGGCCAGGTTGCCGGCCGCCAGCAGCACGAACAGCCGGTCGGGTGCCGGCTGGAACACGTGCATCTTGCTGTAGGTGGAGATGTAGTCCACCCCGGCGTTGGTGCGGGAGTCGGAGGCCATCACCAGGCCCTCCTCCAGCCAGTAGCCGACGCAGTAGGTCATCGCTGGGGTTCCTGCGGGGGGAGGGGCGGTCGGACGCTGCCGGAGGGCAGACCGGTAGGTCGGGGTGAAGCCTAGTCAGGCCGGGTCAGAACGCCCGCTGGATCTGCGTCACCCGCTCCACCAGCGCCGGCAGCAGCGGCGCCGCCAGCTGGCGGCGGATGCGCCAGTGGCAGTGCTGCAGGATCTGGCGGGCCACGTTGGCGCCGGTGGCCGCCTCGAAGCCGCTGAAGCCCGGGGCGCTGTTCGCCTCGCACACCCGGTAGCCCTCGCCGTCGAACAGCAGGTCGATGCCGGCGATCTCCAGCCCCAGGGTGCGGGCGCAGTCACGCGCCAGCACGTCGATCGCCTCATCCACCGGGAAGTTCTCCCCGCGGCCGCCGCGGGTGATGTTGGCCTTGAAGCTGCCGTCGGTGCTGCGGCGCAGCATCGCCCCCACCACCCGGCCGCCGATCACCCACACGCGCAGGTCCTGCCCCGGCCGGTCGCCGATGTATTCCTGCAGGATCAGCGACTTGCCCGCATCCAGGCTTGCCACCAGTTCCATCAGGTCGCGGAAGCTCTCCCGGTTGCGGCTCAGATAGATGCCTTCGCCGTAGGAGCCCGCCAGCACCTTCACCACGCAGGGGAAGCCGATCTGCCGCTCCACCAGCTCGCTGTCCACCGGAAAGCGCACCAGCATCGTGCGCGGGATCGGCAGGTTCACCTGGGCCAGCAGCTGCTGGCAGTAGAGCTTGTCCTTCACCGTCTCGATGGCCCGCGAGGAGTTGATCACCGGCACACCGAGGTGTTCGAACTGGCGCAGGATCGCCAGGCTGAAGTAGCTCGTGCCGCTGCCGGTGCGCGCCAGCAGGGCATCGGGCAGGTCCACCTCCTCCCCCCGCAGCCGGATCGAGCGGCGGCCGCCGCGCGTCACGATCAGGTCGATCTCATCGGGGGTCACCGGCTCCAGGGTGATCCCCAGAATCCGCGCTTCCTCCCGCAGCCGCGCGTCCTCGTAGGCGGTGAGGCCGGAGGACGCCTTCTGCAGGATCCAGAGTTTCATCGCGGGCGGACGGGCAGGGCAGGTGGGGGCCGGCGGTCGGGCCCCAGGGTCCTCACCCTCGTCACCCGCCGGCTGCGGAGGCGGTCGCCTGGAACACAGCCCCCTGGTCGCCGCCGCGGGACGTCCTCAAGAATCGCGATCCGGCCCAGAGGCTGCTCCCCCAGCAACGCCCGCAGGAACGCCCGCCCATGAACGACCAGCCCCCGGAGGCAGCACCCAGCCGGCTGGCCGGTTCACCACCCTCGACACGGTGATCGTGGGCCTCGGCGCGATGGTGGGTGTGGGCGTGATCCTGATCGATACCCTCAGCCTGTCGCTGGGCAGCAACCGTGTCCGGGTGGATGGCATGAAACGCGCCACGCTGGCTCTGCTCACGGCCCTGTTGCTGGGCGGCGGCTGTGCCCGCGCTGACGCGCCGCCCGATGCGCCCGCGTTGTCTGAACCGTCTGGCGCACCGCAAGCCCGGGACGTCCGCCAGACCGTGCTGCTGCGGGGCCTGGAGCATCCCTGGGGCCTGGCCTGGCTGCCGGATGGCGACCTGCTGATCACCGAACGGCCCGGCCGCCTGCGGATCGTGCGCGATGGCGTGCTGGATCCGGCGCCGATCCCCGGCGTGCCGGAGGTGCTGGCGGCTGGACAGGGAGGCCTGCTGGATGTGAGCCTCCACCCGCGCTTCGCCGAGAACCGGCTCGTCTACCTCACCTACGCCGCCGGCACGGCGGAGGCCAACCACACCCGGCTGGCCCGGGCCCGCTTCGACGGCCGCGCCCTCAGCGAGTTGGAGGTGATCTACGCGGTGCCGCAGCGCAAGAGCGGCACGCAGCACTTCGGCTCGCGGCTGATCTGGCTGCCTGACGGCACCCTGCTGCTGGCCATCGGCGACGGCGGCAACCCACCGCTGCAGCTGGAGGGGGTGCTGATCCGCGAACAGGCCCAGAACCGTCGCAGCGCCCTGGGCAAGATCCTGCGCCTCAACGCCGGTGGCACCCCGGCGGCCGGCAATCCCTTCCGGAACGACCCCAGGGCCCTGCCGGAGCTCTGGAGCCTGGGCCACCGCAACATCCAGGGCCTGGCCTATGACCCGGCGGGCGGCCGCGTGTGGGCGACGGAGCACGGCGCCCGCGGCGGCGACGAACTCAACCTGGTGAGCGCCGGAGGCAACCACGGATGGCCGCTGGTGACCTACAGCCGCGAGTACTACGGCCCGGAGATCACCAGCCGCCGCACGGCGCCGGCGATGGTGGATCCCCTCCGCGTCTGGACGCCGGCGATCGCGCCTTCCGGTCTGGCCGTGGCCAGTGGCCGGGTGCCCCAGTGGCGCGGTCAGCTGTTCGCCGGCGGGCTGGTGTCGGGCGACGTGCGCCGGCTGCGTCTCGATTCCCAGGGCCGGGTGGTGGGCGAGGAGCGGATCCCGATCGGCCAGCGCGTGCGCGACGTGCGCGAGGGCCCCGACGGCTTCCTCTACGTGCTCACCGACGGCGCCGGCGACGGTCAGCTGATTCGCCTGGAGCCGGGTTGAACCTTCAGCCCCCCCCAGCTGCGTTCTGGGCCTGCCTGGCACGGCACTCCGCGGCGATCTCCTGGTGCTGAGGGATCAGGAGATGCTGATTCCCACGAGTAAGGGGCCTGTGAGCAAGATGTGTATCTTACGGTTACGAAATTCCATGACGCTTGGCCTGGCAGCCAGTGCGCGTTCAGCCTTGGTTAAGGCAGAAAGATGCCGCAGGCTCTTGGCGACAGAGTCTGTCAGTGCGCCGCAGTCAGGGCCTGAAAGATTGTTCAGCATTGGACTAATATCATGGGTAAGATCTTTACGCTGGATCGAGTCAACCAGGCGTTGCTGCTTGGCACCGAGGGCGATGACATCGTTCAGGGGAGTAGCAAGTTCGCACCCGTTTGGAATGGAAAAAGGGGGGTGATCCGCCTGCTGAGAGGCGACGACATCATCCGCAGTAGAAGTTTTGTGCAGATCAATGGAGTGATTGATCTCGGCGGCGGACGTGACGTGATCACGGGTCTAGGCGAAAACCTCCCCCCTGGCCAGAGCGCCATCACCCTGACTGCGGTCGACAATTTCAATGGCAATGTCACGATGGGTCGCGGCCGAGACAGGATCTTTGTGCCGAGCGGAAGGCTGGTGGTCGGTGAAGATAGTGGCCTGGATATGGGAGAAGGAAATGATCGTATCGAAGCAGACGAAATGGTTGTGCTTGGAGGATCGGCTTCTGCCGGGGATGGGAATGACAGGATTGATGTTGGAGATGGACGACTCATCGCTTTATTGGGAAGTGTTTTCTGTGGCTCCGGAGAGGATGTTCTCATTGCCCGTGGAGGCATGAGTCTCTCTGAGGGGGGTGGAGTCTCTATGGGATCCGGTAACGATCTCATTGATGCGAGGAATGGGATCGAAAACTCTTTTTACAGTGGCAATGTCAATCTCGGATCAGGTGATGACAGAATCATTGGGTTTGTTGTGATTCCGGATTCGCCCGAGCCCATTGAGCCTGGTCGCTTGATCGGAGGCAGGGGTAAGGACACGATCGTTCTGCCTACGGGTGTCTACGAGATCACAGCTGATCAAATCAGCACAAGTGAGGCTTTTCTGCCCGTTGCCGGCATCAACTACCTGGAGGGAATCAACGGAGGTCGATTCGCTTATGCACCTGGCATCCTCGCGGTCAGCGATCAGGGAGTCGCCACCTTTGCTGCAGCTCTGTAGGTGTGCTGTGTCGGGCGTTGTTGACAGCGGTTCCTAGCCTTCCACCAGGCACCCTCATCAGGAGTTCAGGCTCCCTCTCAGTACCACTGCATGCGTCCCGGTCCCTGGATCTCCGCACGCCAGTTGCCGAGACGCTGGTTCCTCGCCGCCGCCGTCGGGGGGGCTGCCCTCGCCGGCGCCACGGTCTTCCCTTTCCGCCGCTCCGCCACCCCCCGCCAGCCCCACCCCGAGTCCCGCATGACCTCCACACCCAGCACCGCGCCGGCCGAGATCAACGGCGTGCTGATGCAGGCCTTCCACTGGTACATCCCGGCGGATGGCGGCCATTGGCGGCGCCTGGAGCAGCAGGCCCCCGCCCTGGCCCAGGCCGGCATCACGGCCATGTGGCTGCCGCCGGCCGGCAAGGGCCTGGCCGGCAGTCAGGACGTGGGCTACGGCATCTACGACCCCTTTGATCTGGGCGAATTCGATCAGCGCGGCACGGTGGCCACCAAGTACGGCACCAGGGCGGAGTACCTGGCCGCCACGGGCGCCTGCCGGGCCTCGGGGATCCAGGTGATCGCCGATGCGGTGTTCAACCACCTGATGGGAGCCGACGCCGAGGAGGAGTTCAACGCCACCCCCCACGACCCCAACAACCGCTTCCAGGCCATCGGCGAGCAGCGGCGGATCCGCGGCTGGACCCACTACAGCTACCCCGTCCGCGCCGGCGCCCACTCGGCGATGCAGTGGCACTGGTGGCACTTCGACGCCGTGGACTACAACAGCCTCGAGCCAGGCCTGCAGGCGGTGTGGCGGATCGAGGGCAAGGCCTTCGACGACGACGTGGACCTGGAGCGCGGCAACTACGACTACCTGATGGGCTGCGATCTGGACATCGACCACCCCGAGGTGCGCGATGCCCTCAAGCACTGGGGCACCTGGATGCTGGACACGGTGGGGGTGGACGGCTTCCGGCTCGACGCCATCAAGCACATCAGCGGCGACTTCTTCCCCGACTGGATCGCCCACGTGGAGAGCCACGCCGGCCGCGACCTGTTCGTGGTGGGTGAGTACTGGACCTACAGCCTCGACACCCTGCTCTGGTACGCCTCCCGCACCGAGGGCCGTGTTCACCTGTTCGACGCGCCGCTGCACCACAACTTCCATGTGGCCAGCCGGGCCGGATCGGGCTACGACCTGCGCCGCCTGCTGGACGGCACCCTGATGCGCCACCTGCCCCACCTGGCGGTGACGCTGGTGGAGAACCACGACACCCAGCCCCTGCAGGCCCTGGAATCGGTGGTGGAGCCCTGGTTCAAGCCCCTGGCCTATGCCTTCATCCTGCTGCGGCGGGAGGGCTATCCCTGTCTGTTCCTGCCCGACTACGAGGGGGCCCAGTACCGCGACCGGGGCCGCGACGGACAGCAGCACGATGTGGTGCTGGTGAGCCACCGCTGGATCCTCGATCGCCTCCTGGCCGCCCGCCGCCACCACGCCTATGGCGAGCAGCACGACTGGTTCGACCACCCCACCTGCATCGGCTGGACCCGCCTCGGCACCCCCGCCCATCCCCGCGGCCTGGCGGCGCTGATGAGCAACGGCGGCGAGGGCTGGAAGTGGATGTCCACCGGCAGGCCCAATGCCAGCTACATCGACATCACCGAGCACCGGCGCGAGGTGATCCGCACCAACGAGCACGGCTGGGCGGAGTTCCGCTGTCCGCCGGGCTCGCTCTCGGTGTGGGTGGAAGCGGCGGCCTGATTCTGCTGGCCCTGGTGGGCTGGCCGCTGCTGCACGCCGCGGTGCTGCCCGAGCCGCGCGCCGCCCTGGCGCCGCTGCCGCCGCCGCCGCCGGGCCGCTACACGGTGCTGGTGGCCGACTGGGGGCTGCACACCGCGATCGTGGTGGAGCAGCCTCCGGGCTGGCGCCTCGGTCCTCCGGGTGCCGAGACGGCCCCGTTTCTGGAATTCGCCTGGGGCGACCGGCGCTACTACGCCGCCGGTGAACGTCGCCCCACTGCCGTTGCGGCCACCCTGTTCCTGCCCACCGACTCGGTGCTGTTCCTGGCCGGCCACCCCGATCCGCCGCGGCTGGCGGGGGCCGTCCGGGTGTTCGAACGTCGGGTGGACGCCCCCACCCTGCGGGCCCTGCTCACCAGCCTGGAGCGCTCGCTGCGCCGCAGCCCCGGCGGTGATCGCAAGCCACCGCTGCCCTGGCCCGGCAGCCGCTCGGCGCGCTTTTTCCCCGCCCATGGCGCCTACATCTGGCCCCGCAACTGCAACTGGTGGACCCTGCGGCGGCTGCGGGACGCCGGTCTGGCGGCGCGGCCGGAGGGTGTGCTGTTCAGCCGGCAGGTGCCGGGGCGTCTGGAGGGCTTCCGGGTGCAGCGCTGAGGGCATCGCTGGCCGGTGGGGCGCTCAGATCGCCGGCAGCAGCTCCTCCAGGGTGAGATCCGTGCGCCGCAGCAGCGCAAACAGGGTGCCGGCGTTGCCGCGGCAGAGGCGCAGCTCCTGATCGAGCACGGTGATGTCCAGCCAGGCGGGAAAGGGCTGCTGCACCCGGCGCAGCAGCTGCAGGCGGGCGCCCCCCAGCTGCGGGCCCAGCCAGCCGCCGCGCTGGAAGCGCACCTGCACCCGCTGGCTGGTGTTCACCTCGCCGGAGTTCACCGAGATGGCGGCCTCCACGGCGATGCCGGCCACCGGAGCCAGGGGGGCCGGCAGCCGCAGCAGGTTCATCGCCCGGCCCTGAGAGGGAGCCAGCAGCTGCAGGTTCTCGATCCAGGGCGCCACCGCCAGGTAGGGCTGGTTGCTGCTGCTCCAGCGCAGCTCCCACACCCCCTCCAGCAGCTCCAGGGCTCCGGGGGCGGTCAGATCGGCCGGCATCGCTCTCTCCAGCGCCAGGAACAGCTCCCGCACCCGCGCCGCCTGGCGGTTGGCGGCGCCCCGGCCACCCTCGCGCAGCAGCGCCAGCAGCTCCAGGCGCAGGGCATCGGGGCTGGCGTCCGGCGGGGCGGATCCGGTGGTGCTGGTTTGTGATGACACGGCGAGGCGGCACACTCCGTGGGCATGCTGGCGGGTGTGAGCCTGCTGCGATGCACGTCCACTGGTTTCAGCACGTGCCCTTCGAGGGCCTGGGCAGCATCGAGCCCTGGCTGCTGGAGCGCGGCCACCAGCTCAGCGTCACCCGTTTCCAGCACTGGGTGTCCGGTCCGCTTCAGCCCGGCCAGCAGATGCCGGCAGGCCCCGACCCGCTGCCCGACCTCGACGCGGTGGACCTGCTCATCGCCATGGGCGGTCCGATGAGCGTCAACGACGAGGCGATCCATCCCTGGCTGGCGGCGGAAAAGCGCTGCATTGCCGAGGCCATCGGGCGCGGCATCCCGGTGCTGGGCATCTGCCTGGGCGCCCAGCTGATCGCCAGTGCCCTGGGGGCACGCGTGCTGCCCAATCCCCAGCCCGAGATCGGCTGGTTTCCGGTGCAGGCGATCCCCAGCCCATCGCCCGCTTCCGCACGAGCCGCCAGCGGCACCGCCGACTTCGTCTTTCCGCAGTCCATGCCGGTGTTCCACTGGCATGGCGAAACCTTCGAGCTCCCCGCCGGGGCCGTGCCCCTCGCCCGCAGTGCCGCCTGCGCCCTCCAGGCCTTCCGCCTGGGATCGGACGTGTTGGCGCTGCAGTGCCATCTGGAAATCACCCCGGCTGCGGCCCGCGCCCTGGTGGAGCACTGCGGCGAGGAGCTGGTCGCCGCTCCCTTCGTGCAGTCGGCCGACGAGATCCTGGCGGCGCCGCCCGAGCACTATGCGGCCGCCCAGGCCATGCTCCACCGGCTGCTCACGGCCCTGTGCGATCGATCCGGCTGATCAGCACCACCGTGGAGCGTGCGTCCACCGCGAACTCCGAATCCTCCAGCAGGGGGCCGTCCAGCCAGTCGTGGATGTCGTGGGGGCTTGCGGCCGCCGTGTTGATCCACAGCCTCCACTGACCTCCGGGGCCATCCGGAGACGGCAGCGCGAAGCGCAGGGGCTCCCAGAAGGCATTGGCCATCAGATGCAGCCGCAGGTGGCCGGAATGGCTGGTGAGGCCGAGGGCGAAGCTGCGCGACTCCACGCTCCAGTCCGGCTGGTCCACGTCCACCCCGTGCCAGCTGATCCGGTAGCGGCTGAGCAGGTCATTGAGGCTGAGGGTGTGCCCGTCTCCGCCCGCCTGCGCCATCTCGCCCCTGCCCTGGGTGCGGGCGGCGATCAGCAGCCGCACGAAGCGGTGCAGGTCGCCGTGGCGCTCCAGCAGGGTCCAGTCGAACCAGCTGAGAGGGTCATCCCAGCTGTAGGCGTTGTTGTTGCCCTGCTGGCTGCGCAACACCTCATCACCCATCGACAGCATCGGCGTGCCCACCGAGAGCAGCAGCAGGGCGAGCAGGTTGCGCACCTGGCGGCGCCGCAGTTCCAGCACCGCCGGATCGTCCGTGGGCCCCTCCACCCCGCAGTTCCAGCTGGCGTTGTGATCGCTGCCGTCGCGGTTGCCCTCGCCGTTGGCCTCGTTGTGCTTGTGGTTGTAACTGACCAAGTCAGCGAGGGTGAAGCCGTCGTGGCAGCTGATGAAGTTCACGCTCTGCTCGGCTTCGCGCTCCTCGTGGCCGTAGATGTCGGGGCTGCCCAGCAGGCGCAGCGCCGCCTTCGGCACCAGTCCGGGATCGCTCTTCACGAAGCGGCGGATGTCGTCGCGGAAGCGGCCGTTCCACTCCTGCCAGCTGTCGCCGATGAACGATCCCACCTGGTAGAGGCCGGCGGCGTCCCAGGCCTCGGCGATCAGCTTGGTGCCGGCCAGCACCGGATCGGTCTCCAGGTCCCAGAGCACCGCCGGCAGCCTTGCCATCTGGCCCTGCTCGTCGCGAGCCAGCACCGAGGCCAGATCGAAGCGGAAGCCGTCCACGTGCAGGTTCTGCACCCAGTGGCGCAGGCTGTGGCGGATCAACCGGCGCAGCACCGGGTGGTTGGCATTGAGGGTGTTTCCGCAGCCGCTGTAGTTGGCGTAGGTGCCGCTGGGCAGCAGGTGGTAATAGGCCTCGTTGGCCAGGCCCCGGAAGCAGAAGCTGGGGCCCCGCTCGTCACCTTCGGCGGTGTGGTTGAACACCACATCCACGATCACTTCCATCCCGGCCCGGTGCAGGGCCTTCACCATCGTGCGGAATTCATCGAGTGCTGCCAGGGGCTCGCCGCTGCAGCCATAGCCGCTGTGCACCGCCAGCAGCGACACCGGTGCGTAGCCCCAGTAGTTGCGGCGGCCGGCGGGCGCGTCCAGAGGGTCGAACTGCTGCACGGGCAGCAGCTCCACCGCCGTGATGCCCAGCTCCTGCAGATAGGGGATCTTCTCGATCAGCCCCAGATAGGTGCCGGCCTGCTCCGGCGCCACACCCGAGCTGGAATGGCGGGTGAAGCCGCGCACGTGCAGCTCGTAGATCACCGACTCGTGGCGGGGCCGCTGCAGGGGCCGGTCCCCTTCCCAGTCGAAGGCGGCCAGCTCGGCTACCACGCTCTTCATCGAGCCCGCCAGACCGGTGGCACTGCAGCGAGCCGCGCTGCGCCGGTAGCCCTTCGGCACCAGCACCGCCGGGCCGTAGGGATCGAGGAGCAGGTTGGCGCCATCGAAGCGCAGGCCCCGCTCCGGCTGCCAGGGGCCGCTCACCCGGTAGCCGTAGATCTGACCCGGGCCCAGTCCCTCCACGTGGGCATGCCAGTAGTGGTAGGTGCGGTGCATCTGGGGATCAAGCGGCAGCACAGCCCACGGTTCTTCCGCCTCGCCGTGTTCGAACAGCAGCAGCTCCACGGCACTGGCGTATTTCGAATAAACGCAGAAGTTCACCCCCTCCGGCGTCACCGTGGCGCCCAGGGGTGAGGAACACCCTGGCGTCAACCGCGGCGGAGTGCTGGCCGGAGCCATCGCAGACGGGCCTCTGCTTCCATGCTCGGTCTGTGGGCCCTGGCTGGCCACGGGGATCGGTTGAAGATCCGGTGAACGCTGGAGCCCTCTGCCCTGAGCACCCAGGCAGTGATCTCAATCCAGCCGTCTCAGCCCAGCCAGGTGATGAAGCGCTGGATCACCAGCGAGTTGCTGATGTCCACGAAGAAGCCCGACACCAGGGGCAGGATCAGGAAGGCGCGCTGGGCGGGGCCGTAGGTCTGGGTGACGGCGGCCATGTTGGCCATCGCCGTGGGGGTGGCCCCCATCGAGAATCCGCCGAAGCCGGCGCAGATCACGGCGGCCTGGTAGTCGCGGCCCATCACCCGGAACACCACCAGCAGGGCGTAGCCGAAGGCCATCAGGAACTGCACCGCCAAGATCGCCAGCAGTGGCCCGCCCAGTCCCTTCAGCGTCCACAGCTGCAGGCTCATCAGCGACATCGCCAGGAACACCCCCAGCGCCACATCCGACACCACCGCCAGGGCGGGGCTGTGGGCTGGCCAGGGGATCCGCACCAGGCGCGGAATCGTGTTGGTGAGGAGGATGCCGGCGAACAGGGCGCACACGAACAGGGGCAGATTGCGTCCCCGATAGGTGAGGCTCGAGTAGAGCAGCTGGCCGAGGCCCAGGCTCACGTTCAGCCAGAACAGGGTGGTCAACAGCTGGAAGCTGGTGATCCGCGGGCCTGACCGGGCGGTTTCCGCCATCGGATCACGCAGGGGATCGCGCCCGGCCTCCGGCGCAGGGGGAGCGAGGCGGATCAGGATCCGGGCGATCGGGCCCCCCATCAGGGCCGAGAGGATCAGGCCGAAGGTGGCGCTGGCCGCACCGATCTCCACAGCACTCTGCACGCCGTGCAGCTCGGCGAAGCGCGGCCCCCAGGCGATCGCCGTGCCGTGGCCGCCCACCAGCGACACCGAGCCGGCGAGCAACCCCACCAGCGGATCCAGCCCCAGCAGGCTGGCCATGGCCACGCCGGTGAGGTTCTGCACCACGATGTACACCAGCGTGGCGGCGAGCAGGATCAGCAGCGGCCGCCCGCCGCTGCGCAGGGTGCGCACGTCGGCGTTGAGGCCGATGCCGGCGAAGAAATAGAGCAGCAGGAAATCGCGAACGGCCAGATCGAAGCCCACCTCCAGGCCGCTCACGGCATACACAAGGCCCAGCAGCAGGCTCACCAGCAGGCCGCTGGCCACCGGCTCGGGGATGTTGAACTCCCGCAGCGGCCGGAAACGGCGGTGCAGCAGCTTGCCCGCCGCCAGCACCATGATGGCGATGTTGAAGCTGGCGAAGGCGCCGATCTGCATCTGCATGGGGAGGCTCAGCCCTCGTCACCGGCGTGGTAGCTGGAGCGTACGAGCGGGCCACTGCGCACCTGGGCGAAGCCCATCTCCCGGGCGATGGCGCCCAGTTCCTCGAACTCCTCCGGCCGCCAGTAGCGCGCCACGGGCAGGTGCTGGAGGGAGGGGCGGAGGTATTGCCCCAGGGTGAGGCGCTGGCAGCCGGCGGTGCGCAGGTGGGCCAGGGTGGCGATCACCTCCGCACGGCTCTCCCCCAGCCCCAGCATCAGCCCGCTCTTGGTGGGGATCCCGGGGGCCAGCTCCCGGGCCGCCGCCAGTAGGGCCAGGGAGCGCCGGTAGGTGGCGCCGCGGCGCACCTCCCCCTGCAGCCGCTCCACCGTCTCCAGGTTGTGGTTGAAGCACACCGGCTCCGCCGCCAGCACCGTCGCCAGCCGCTGGCGCTGGGCCCGCTCGCCCGCGGCAGGATCGCGGTGGCCGCCCCAGAAGTCGGGGGTGAGCACCTCGATCGCCACGGCCGGGTCACGACGCCGGATCGCCGCCATGGTGGCCGTGAACAGGCCGGCGCCGTGGTCGGCCAGGTCGTCGCGGGCCACGGCGGTGAGCACCACGTAGCGCAGCCCCAGCACCGCCACCGCCTCGGCCACCCGCTCCGCTTCCGCCCCGTCCAACGGCACGGGGGCCTGGCCCTTGTCCACCTGGCAGAAGGCGCAGCTGCGGGTGCACACCGGCCCCCCCAGCAGGAAGGTGGCGGTGCCGCCTGCGTAGCACTCGGCGCGGTTGGGGCAGCGCCCCTCCTCGCAGATCGTGTGCAGCCGCTGCTGCTTCACCACCGTCTGCACCGTCGCCAGCTGGGAGGCGTTGCCCACCGGCCGCTGCAGCCAGGGCGGCAGCCGTTTGGCGGGGGGGATGGCGCTGTAGCGGGAGCCGGTGGGTTGCATCGATCCGACGGTGAAGGAGATCAGGTCAGCAGCAGCTGGTCGATGAAGCGGCCCCAGCTGAGGCTGCCGCCGCGCGGGCCGAAGAGGTGTTGGCGTTCCCACTCATCGAGGGGCGCCTGCCCCACGCTGCCGAGCAGGCGGTCCAGTTCGGCGGGATCCAGCTGTTCATTGCCGTCGGCATCCACGGGGCCCAGGTAGGTCAGCAGCCGCCCATGGCCCTCCCGGAGACGCTGCAGCCGCAGCATCAGCTCCCCGAACTCCTCGCCATCCACCTGGCCGTCGCCATCGAGATCGAGGCGCTGCCACAGCCCCTCGAGCTGGGCAACGGATGGAACCCCGGTGCTGCCATCGCCGGCTTCCGCCCGGCTTCGCAGCAGGGCGGTGTGCAGCTCAGCCAGGCTCAGGCTGCCATCGCTGTCCCGGTCGAGCGCGCCGAACAGCTCCCGCAGCTGCCGCCGCTGCTCCGGGACCGCCAGGGGCAGCAGTGCCGTCCGCCGGCCGCCAGCGACCGCCTGGCGCAGGCGCTGCCGGAAGTCCCCGAGCAGCGTGCGAGCCACCAAGAGCCGCCGGCGGTGTTCCTCGGGTGTGAGCAGCGCGTGCAGGGCCACCGGCAGCAGGGAGGGCAGCAAGCGGTGCAGCGCCAGCATGGTGACCATCGTGGCGAGCACGAAGGGAATCGTGAGCAGGGGCAGCCGCAGGGTGGCGAGGGCGCTGGCCAGAGCTGGGCTGACCACGCTGGTTGCCGCGGCGGCCAGCAGCGCCACCAGCAGGCTGCTGCGGGTGGTGGCGTAGAACGTGCCGCCGAGGGCGATCGCGGTGAGCACGCCGTTGTAGCTGCCCAGCCCCAGGCTCAAGGCCCCTGGATCCATGGCCATCGTCAGGGCGGTGAGGGCCGAGGCCAGTCCTCCGGCCAGGCCGATCAGGGCCGCCAGGGGGCTGGCCGCGGCGACGGCCACCAGCACAAGCACGCCGCTGGCCAGCGACGGGCACAGAAACACCTGGCCGAAGCCTCGCACCACGCCCGCCAAAAGGGTGGAGAGCTGCGGCGCCGCGGGGCTGAGGGCGACCTTCTCGGTCAGGGCCAGGGCGGGATGACCCCAGCCCATCACCACGGCCAGCAGCAGCCAGGTGACCAGGCAGAAGGGCAGGGTGAGGGGCGGCAGACCCAGGTGCCGCACCAGCCAGCGCCCCTGGTGCTCCACCAGCAGCGTGGTGAGGCCGGCCCCGGCGGCCACCAGCACTGACCAGGCCAGCAGGGCGGCCGGACCGTCGACGCTGGCGAAGGCACCCACCGCACTGCCCACCAGGGCGCCGTTGAAGCCGTAGATGCCGTTGCGCCGCGCTCCCCGGTCGCAGCCGATCGCCCGGGCCGTGATGGTCGCGGCTGCGACGCCGAGGGCGGAGAGGGCCCCCATTGCGGCTGACTGCCAGAACAGCGCCAGCAGCAGCAGCAGGCCGCTCACCGGGTTGTTGATGAAGATCACCTGGCTGAGGCTGCGCAGGGCTGTCTCCAGGCCTCGGGCGGGGGGGTGCCCACCCAGCCGCCGGCCGAAGTCCGGCAGGGTGCCCAGCGTCGGCGGCCATGGCCTGCCCGGGGGCCTGGACGCCGAGGCCGGGGTGGCGGCGAGAAAGCCCGCCAGCAGCCCGAGGGTGGCCTGCCCATCCGCCTGCACGGTCACTCCATGGGGCGGCGCCCTTCCAGCGCCCGGGCCAGAGTCACCTCATCGGCGTAGTCCAGTTCGCTGCCCATCGGCAGGCCGTAGGCGATGCGGCTCACCCGCGTGAACGGCCGAAGCAGCCGGGCCAGGTAGAGGCTGGTGGTGTCGCCCTCCACACTGGGGGTGAGGGCCAGGATCACTTCCTGGATGGGGGGATCGGCAAGCGGCGGATCGGCATGCGGCGGATCGGTCACCGCTGTCCCCTGGATGGCCTCAGGCTGCCCGGCCACCCGGGCCACCAGGGGCTGGATCTGCAGCAGTTCGGGTCCGATGCCGTCCATCGGCGAGATCAGGCCGCCCAGCACGTGATAGCTGCCGCGGTATTCCCGCGTGCGCTCCAGCGCCAGCAGGTCGCGGGAGTCGGCCACCACGCAGATCTCACCGGTGCGGCGCTCCGGGTTGCGGCAGATCTCACAGAGAGGATCGGCCGAGAGATGGAAGCAGCGGCGGCAGTGGCCCACCTGGCTGCGGGCCGCCAGCAGGGCCTCGGCGAAGCTGCGGGTCTGCTCCTCGGGCTGGCGCAGCAGGTGCAGGGCGAGCCGCTGGGCCGTGCGCGGCCCGATGCCCGGCAGCCGTTCGAACTGCTCGATCAACCGGGCCAGTGGGCGTGTGTAGCCGCTCAGCGCTGTGCTGCCGCTGTGCGGAATGTAAGTGGGGCGCCCAGCAGAATGACGCCACCGCCGCTGCCGCCCTCCCGCGCCGATCCGACAAGCCATGACGCAGACCCGTTCGCCCCTATCCCCACCCCTGCTGCTGCAACAGCTGTTCCGCGGCCTGGTGGCCCTGCTGCTGGCCGTGTCGCTGGTGAGCTGCAGCGCGGCGGCTGCCGGACTGAACAGCTTCCAGAGTCCCGATGGCCGCTACGCCTTCCTCTATCCCACGGGCTGGACCCGGGTGCAGGTGAGCGGCGGTCCCCAGGTGGTGTTCCACGACCTGATCAACAGCGATGAAACCCTCAGCCTGGTGGTGTCGCAGGTGGATCCCGATGACGACCTCAGCGACCTGGGCAGCGCCGTGGCCGTGGGTGAGCGCCTGCGCCGCAACGTCATCGCTCCCGAGGGCAGCGGCCGTGCCGCCGAACTCGTGCAGGCCGATGAGCGCCAGCAGGGCGGGCGCACCTTCTACGACCTGGAATACACGGTGCACCTTCAGGACCGGGATCGCCATGAACTGGCCACGGTGGTGGTGGACCGCGGCCGCCTCTACACCTTCGCCGCCAGCACCAACGAGATCCGCTGGACGCGGGTGAAGGACCTCTTCCACCAGGTGGTGACCTCCTTCACCCTGCTGGTGTGACCCACGATCCCGGCGCCGGCCCCGCTGTGGTGGTGGTGGGCGGCGGACTGGCCGGCGGCCTGCTGGCCCTCGCGCTGCGGGAGCGGGGCCTGGCCACTGAACTGATCGCCCCCGATCTGCCCGCCGCCGAAGATCCGGAGCAGGCCTGCGGCGGACACTCCGGCAACGCCACCGCCCTCAGCTACGGCGCCATGGCGCCCTGGGCAGCCCCCCTCAGCCCCATGGGCCGTCTGATCCGGGGGGCGCCCCGCCGCTGGCGGCACCTGCAGCGCCGCCATGGCCCTCTGGGCTGGCAGCGAACCTGGTTCCGGCCGGTCGGCCCCGGCGCACCGCTGGCCGGGATGCTGCCCCTGCCCTGCAGCCGGGTGGAGGCCCCGCAGTTTGTGCGGCGTCTGCCGGAGGTGCTGCGGGCCGCCGGGGTGCGGCTCACGGCCGAGAGGGTGCGGTCGCTGGAGCCCGTGTCCGACCGGACGGGCGGCTGGCTGCTGCAGCTGGAGCGCAGCGGTCGGCGCCGGGCACCCCAGCTGGTGCTGGCTGCCGGTGCCGGCTGCCGCACGCTCTGGCCC